>NZ_LJSC01000061.1:0-62390 GCF_001303875.1 Gemmobacter sp. LW-1
CCGGTGCCGCAGATCGCCAAACCGCATCTCGCCCGAAACCGCCAGCCGCAGCGGCAGCATGTCGGTCAGCGGGCCGACTTCGCCGGTCGGCACCCGATGCGGCAGACCGATGCACAGATCGCCCTGCCCGCTGTAGCGATGCAGCAGCACGGCAAAGGCGGTGGCGGCCAGATCGGCGGCCTCTGCCGCGCTTGCCGCCGCCAGCGACAGGAAGAAGCCATGCCGCGCGCCGCTGTGATCCTGCACCGCAGGCCGTGGCCGGTCGGTCGGCAGCGCCAGCAGCGCGGGCGCATCCTGCAAGGCATCGCGCCACCAGTCCAGATCGGCGCGGCCATTGTCCGAGGCCATCCAGCCAAGCTGCGCCTCGGCCAGCGCCGCATGTTGCCGCGCGGCGGGCAGACGCGGGGCCAGCCCCGCTACCTCGGCCGAATAAAGCGCGGCCAGTTCCGCCAGCATCCGCTCCGCCGACAGGTCATCGGCCACGATACGATGGGCGCACAGGATCAGGCGATGCACCTCGTCATCCGCCGCCGAAGTCAGCAGCGCGATCCGCAGCAACCCGCCCGCCAGCAGATCGAATGGCGCCGCCCGCACCGCATCGGCGGCAGCTTCCAGATCCGCCACCACCCGGCAGTCGGTCAGCCCGTCGAGCGCTGGCAGAAGTTGCGCCACCGGGCGGCCCTCTTCCAGCGCGAAGCGATAACGCAGCACCTCGTGCCGTGCCGCAAGCGCAGCGGCAGCCCGTTCCAGCGCGCCGGGATCAACCGTCCCCTCCAGCCGCAGCCCCCGGCTGACCGTATAGATCGGATCCCCCGGCGCGAACTGGTCCAGATAAAACAGCCGCGCCTGCAAGGGCGACACCGGGCGGGGCTGAATATCCTCGGCCACCACCACCCGGCGGGCAAGCGCATGGTCGATCTCGACCGCCAGCATCTCGATCGTCGGATTCTCGAACAGCGCGGTCAGCGAGACATCCACCCCGAACCGCTGGTCCAGCGCCGAGATGATCTGCGTCGCCAGCAGCGAATTGCCCGCCAGTTCCAGAAAATTGTCGCGGATCGAGATGCCCTCGCCGCCCAGCAGATCGCGCCACAGCGCGGCAAGCTCGATCTCGGTCGCGCTGCGCGGCGCCACGAAATCGCTTTGCACCGCCGCCCCGGCCTGCCACGACCACAGCGGCCGGAACCCCTGTTCCGCGAACAGCCGCGCGCAGCGGAAGCGCTGGATCTTGCCCGAGGTGGTGCGCGGCAGATCGCCGGTTCTGACCAGCAGGAAGGCCGCCAGATCCGCGATGTCGTGCCGTTCGGCCAGCATGGCGCGCAACTGTTCGGCCAGCCCCTCGGTTTTCAGCGCGCGGCGGTCCAGCACCTCCTGCACCACCACCAGCCGGGTCTCGCGCCCGTCCTCCACCGTAAAGACGGCAGCCCCGCTGCGCCGGAACGCCGGGCTCAGCGCCTCGACATCCGGTTCGATATCCTGCGGGAACAGGTTGCGCCCGGCGAGGATCATCATTTCCTTGCTGCGCCCGGCGATGAACAGCTCGCCCCCGTCGATCAGGCCGATGTCGCCGGTCCTGAAGAACGCGCCCGCCTGCCCCGGCAGACGATGGCCGAAGGCCGCCTGCGTTTCCGCCGGGTTGCGCCAGTAGCCGCGCGCGACCGAAGGGCCGCTGACCCAGATCTCGCCCGGCTGACCCTCGGGCAGCACCGCGCCCTCCGGCCCCACGATCACCGTGCCCGGCGCCACGCCATGCCCGACAAGCTGCCCCTGCGCCAGCGCCGCCTCGTCGCCCGAAGCATTCGAACCGGCGATCATGCGCGGCAACTGCCCCGCCACATGCAGGTGCGGCGCCGCCACCAGAAGCGTGGTTTCCGCCAGCCCATAGGCCGGCGTCACCGCCGCCGGGTCGAAACCGCAATCCGCGAAGGCCGTGCAGAAGGCGGTCAGCGTCTCGGGGCGCACCCGCTCCGCCCCGTTGATCGCCACCCGCAGCGACGACAGGTCCAGCCCGGCGCGATCCTCTGCCCCGATCCGCGACACGCACAGATCCCAGGCGAAATTCGGCGCCCCGGTGATGGTCGCGCGGAAATCGCTGATTGCCTGAAGCCAGCGGCGCGGCCGGGTCAGGAAGGCCAGCGGCGTCAGATGCACCGCATGGCAGCCGTTGAACAGCGCCGAGAAGATGCCACCCACCAGCCCGAAATCGTGATGCGGTGGCAGCCAGGACACGATGACATCCCGCGCGCTCATCCCGAATGTCTCGCGGCTCAGCCCCAGATTGGCCAGCGCGTTGCGATGGCTGATCATCACCCCCTTGGGCGTGCCGGTCGAGCCAGAGGTATATTGCAGGAACAACAGATCATCGGGCGACAGCGCGGGGGCAACCCAGTCCGCAGGCGCTTCCCCTTCGACCAGCAGGCGCGGCAGCGCGGCCAGCGCGGGCTCCGCCACAAGCTTTTCACCCTGCGCGGCGCCGGTCAGCAGCAGCACCGCCCCGGCGTCTTCCGCGATCCGCGCCAGACGCGGCAACCCCTTGACCGAGGCGGGCGACAGCGCGGGCACCGCCACCACCCCCGCAAGCGCACAGGCCACCACCGCAACCACATAGTCGCGTCCCGGTGGCAAGACGATCAGCACGCGGTCCCCCGCCGCCGCCTGCGCCTGGATGCGGCCCGCCACCCCCCGCGCCAGATCACCAAGACCGCCAAAGCTCAGAAGCTCCTGCCGGTCCTGATCCAGGAAGGTGAACGCAGGCTTTTCGGCATCGTCCCGAAATCTGGCAAGCAGCAGATCGGAAAAGGTCGCAAACTCTGTCATCTTACCAAGCCATTGCAAACGTTGAATGAATTAAAGCCAGCATCCGGAACGGCGCGTTTATTCAGGACGGGACAGGATCTGGCAGGGACAGAGGAACACAGGTCGCGCCTGCGGGGCCCGGCCCGCCGGTCCTGACATCATGGTCACATCCTCACCCTGAAACTGACTGGCTGTTCGCCATTTTTCTTACAACCATTACGAAAGAAAAAATTTGTTGCGTCAAGAAAATTGTTTTTCTGAGGCGCCTTCAACAGCCGTTCTCCGGTGACAGAAGCAGGGCCTTGCAGTATTCTGACTAAAACAATAAGAAATACGCGATCAAGCCTGCCGCCAGATCGAATCAGGTGGAAAGGATACAGTATGCTCCCCGACATCCCCCGCGCCGCAGCCTTGCAGACAGGGGGCACCCGATGACCCGCCATCTGCCCTCCGCCGATGCCGTTCCGGTGGATACGCTCCGGCTCGATGATTTCGAAACCGGCCTTCTGGCGGTGCTGCGGCATTTCCTGACCGCCTATGCCCATCCTGACTCGCAAAGCTGGCAGGCCGCCTTCCAGATTGCGGCCGAACGCTGGGGTCAGGCGCGCGGTCCGCAGGTCGCCATGGGCTTGCTGTCGGTGCTGCAAACGCTGCGCGGCGCCCGGCGGGGGCCGTTCGATTTTGCCAATCCGCTGTGCCGCACCTGCCGGACCTGGGCCACCGGCTCCGAGGTTGCCTTCCTGGCGATGATCCAGGCCATGCGCCGCGACCGCACCGATCTCGCCCGCCCCGCTGTGCTGCGGCTGACCGAAGGCACCATGGACCCCGGCCTGATCCGCGCCGCGCTGGCCTTTGCGGCCCGCCACCCCGCCGGGCCGGATGCGCAGACCTTCACCCCGGCCGAGACATCCGCACCGGCCCCGCGTCACCTGCGGCTGGTTCACTGACCCGCCCCCCTGAAGGAACCCCCATGCTCGTTTCGACCGCCCGCTATCCCACCGCCCATGGCTCGAAATATCTGCAACAGCTGTGCAAGCATTTCGCCCACAAGGTAGAGGTCAGCTTCGACGCCACGCAGGGCCGCGTCGCGCTGGCCTCCGGCCCGGCGGAGATGACCGCCGACCCCGAGGGGCTGACCCTTCGCGTCACCGCCGAGGACGCCAAGGCGCTGATCCAGGCGCGGTATGTCATTGACAGCCATCTGGTGAATTTCGCCTACCGGGAGGGGTTTACCGGCCTCGACTGGCAGCTTGATCCAGCCTGAGGACCATTGATGATCCGTTTATGAACCCCAGACCGCATTTGAGGCCTATAAACAGATCATCGCGGTTGAAATCCCGCATGATGATCCATATAACGATCATACCCGGCGTATGAGCCCCGTTCATGGATCATCCGATGCGCAAGGACCAGACCATATCCCCCCCGGCGCAAGAGGCGCTTGGCATTCTCGCTGCGATGATCCGCGCGGCTCGGATGCAGCGCGGCATGACCGCCGCTGAACTTGGCGCACGGGTCGGAGTGTCGCGCGGGGTCATCCAGCGGCTTGAGGCGGGCGAGCCGGGCACCGCCATCGGCACCGCTTTCGAGGCGGCGGTGATCCTTGGCATTCCGCTGTTCGACGTGCCGGCCGACCAGCTTGGCACGTTTCTGGGCCAGAGACGCGCCCTGAACGCCCTGCTGCCGAAACGCGCCTTCCAGGCCAGCCAGTCGAAGCCCGACAATGACTTCTGACCCCCTGCTGCGCCCGGCGCAATCCGCCTTCGTCTGGATCTGGCTGCCCGGCGCCACCGACCCTGTGGTCTGCGGCCGGATCGACCTGGTGGACGGCATCAACCGCTTCACCTATGGCCGCAGCTACCTGGCCAGGCCCGATGCCATCCCGGTCTGGCTGCCGGAACTGCCCTTGGTGGACCGGGTGATCCTGCCCGAGGCACCGCATGTCATCGCCGGTGCGCTGCGCGATGCCGCGCCCGATCAATGGGGCCGCCGGGTCGTGCTGAACCGGCAGTTCCGCCGCCGGGGCAAGGATGTCGATACCGCCGAACTCGACGAGCTGAACTATCTGCTGCTCTCCGGCTCCGACCGGATCGGCGCGCTGGATTTCCAGACCTCCGCCACCGACTACCGCCCCCGCCTGCAAGGCGAAGCCCGGTTGCAGGATCTGCTGAACGCCGCCGACGCAGTGGAGCGCGGCACCCCCCTGTCGCCCGAACTGGACGAGGCGCTGCGGCACGGCACGTCGATCGGTGGCGCGCGGCCCAAGGCGCAACTGACTGACGGCCATCGCAAGCTGATCGCCAAATTCTCATCCTCGCGCGATCAGCACAACGTGGTGAGGGGTGAGTTTCTGGCGATGTGCCTCGCCCGCGAAGCAGGGCTGGAAGTGGCCGAAGTCCAATGCGCGCAGGTCGAGGGCAAGGATGTCCTGCTGGTCGAACGCTTCGACCGCGTGGCACAGGGCGCAGGCTTCCTGCGCCGCGCCATGGTTTCGGCCCTTACCCTGCAAGGGCTGGACGAAACCGCCGCCCGCTATGCCAGCTATCCGGCACTGGCCACGGTGCTGCGCCACCGTTCGGCCAGCCCGGTCGCGGATTGTCGCGCGCTCTGGTCACGGATGCTGTTCAACATCCTTGTCGGCAATACCGACGATCACGCCCGCAACCATGCCTGTTTCTGGGATGGTCACGCAATCCGGCTGACGCCCGCCTATGACATCGACCCCCGGCCCCGTCTGGGGCGCGAGGCCAATCAGGCCATGGCCGTGCAGGGCAATGACCGCCGCGCCCGCATCGCCACCGCGCTTGCAGCGGCAGGCGAGTTCGGGTTGCGGCAGGACGAGGCCATTGCCCTCGCCCGCCAGCAGATCGAAACCATCCGCGCCCGGTTCCGCCCGCTGGCCGAGGCGGCAGGACTGACCCGGCCCGAGGCCGATCTTCTGGCAGGCCGCGCGATCCTCAACCCCTATGCGTTCGAGGACGCCCCACAGGAGCTTGCCGCGCTGGACGGCCCGCTCTAGCTCAGGCCGCGACCAGCCGCACATCCTCGGGCTGCCACGTCAGCACCACGCTGTCACCCTTGGCAAAGGGATGCGCCGAAGGCGGCAGGATGGCAAAGACCTCGCCCGCCGGGGTTGCCAGCGTATACTGGATCGAATTGCCCAGATAGGCGGCATAGCTGACTTCGGCAGGGATGCCGCCCGGCACCGGCCCGGCTGACAGCCGCACCTGATGCGGACGCAGGACCAGCTTGGCTGCGCCTTTCGCCGTGCTGGCCAGCGGCAGCGCATAATCCTGCCCCAGCAAACGCAACCGCGTGGCCGCGCCGCTTTCCGTCACCTCGACATCCAGCAGGTTCGCATCACCGATGAAATCCGCGATAAAGGCGGAAGCCGGACGTTCATACAGATCGTGCGGCGTGCCTTCCTGTGCGATCTCGGCATTCTTCATCACGATGATCCGGTCGGAAACTGCCATCGCCTCTTCCTGATCATGGGTCACATAGACCGCCGTCAGGCCCAGCCGCTGCTGGATCTGGCGGATCTCCTCGCGGACATGGCGGCGCAGCTTGGCGTCCAGGTTCGACAGCGGCTCGTCCAGCAACAGAACCTCCGGCTCCAGCACGATGGCGCGGGCCACCGCGACCCGCTGCTGCTGCCCGCCGGAAAGTTCCGACGGCAGACGCGCCCCGAAACCCTTCAGCCCCACCATCTCCAGCCCCGCCTCGGCACGGGCTTCGGCCTCGGCTTTCGGCATCCGCTTGACGCTCAGCCCATAGGCCACGTTTTCCAGCACCGTCATATGCGGGAACAGCGCATAGGACTGGAACACCATCGACACCCGCCGATAGGTCGCCGACAGATGCGTCACATCCTGCCCGCCGATCAGGATGCGCCCCTCGCTGGCGCTTTCCAGCCCGGCGATCAGCCGCAGCGTCGTGGTCTTGCCGCAGCCCGACGGCCCCAGCAGCGTGCAGAGCGTGCCGGGCTGGATATCCAGCGTCAGCGGCTTCAGCGCCGTCACCTCGCCATAGCGCTTGGTGACATTCTCGAAACGGACGGAACCCTTGGTCATCTCGGAACCTTTCATGTCATGCCGCCACGCGGTCAGACCGGCGCAGGCGGCGGCGGCCGATGACGGCCTGCAAAGCAAGGATGGCAGCCAGCATCGTGATGATCAGCACCGTCGAATAGGCGATGGCGATGCCGTATTCGTTGTTCTCGACCCGGCCGACGATAAAGCTGGTGGCCATGTTGTGCCGGGCGGAGACAAGGAAGATCACGGCGGAAACCGAGGTGATCGCCCGCACGAAACTATAGGTGATGGCCGCCAGGATCGCGGGGCCCATCAAGGGCAGGATCACCCGGCGCAGCGTGGTAAAGCTGTTCGCCCCCAGCATGATCGAGGCCTCGTCCAGCGACTTGTCCAGCTGGCTCATCGCCGCGATACCGCCGCGCACACCCACCGGCATGTTGCGGAAGACAAAGACGAGGATCAGGATGATCGCCGTTCCCGTCAGCTCGATCGGCGGGAAGTTGAAGGCCATGACATAGGCAACCCCGATCACCGTGCCGGGAATGGCAAAGCTGAGCATGGTGGAAAACTCGAACGCATCCTTGCCCGCGAATTTCTGCCGCACCAGCAGATAGGCCGTCGCCAGCCCCACCATCGCCGTCAGCGGTGCGGAAATCGCCGCGATCCCCAGCGTGGAAAAATAGCTGTCCCAGGCTGAGCCGGTGAAATGCACGCCATTGCGGAACGAGATGGCGAAAGCCTGCTTGTAGTGCGCCAGCGTGAAGCTGTGATTATAGCCCCAGAGCTTTACGAAACTGCCGAAGACGATCAGCGCATAAAGGATCAGCGTGAAGGCCGCCCAGGGCAGCGCGGTGGCATAGCAGGCCCATTTCAGCCCCGGATTCAGGCTGGCATGCTGGCCATTGTCGGCCTTGCCCGTGACCGTGGCATAGCTTTTGCGACCCAGCCAGCGCCGCTGCACCAGAAAGGCGCCCAGCGTCATCGCCAGCAGGATCATCGACAGGATCGCGGCCTTGGCCGGATCGGCGACGGTGCCCACGATGGCAAAGTAGATCTCGGTCGACAGCACGTTGAAATTGCCGCCCAGCACCAGCGGGTTGCCGAAATCGGCAAGGCTTTCGATGAAACCCAGCAGAAAGGCATTGGCCAGGCCCGGCCGCATCAGCGGCAACGAGACGCGGCGGAAGGTCTGCCAGCGGTCGGCGTCCAGCGTCTGGCTCGCTTCCTCCATCGAGGGGCTGATGCCTTCGACCACGCCGATCAGCACCAGAAAGGCAATGGGCGTGAACGACAGCATCTGCGCCAGCCACACCCCCCAGAAGCCGTAAAGCCAGCGGGTCTTTTCCATGCCGAAGGCCCAGGCGAAAAACTCGGTGATCGTGCCCGACCGCCCGAACAGCAGGATCAGAGCAAGGCCGATCACGAAGGGCGGCGTGATGATCGGCAGGATCGTCAGCACCCGCAGCAGCTTTTTCGCGGCGAAATCGGTGCGGGTGAAGATCAGCGCGAAGGCAAGGCCAAGGCAGGTGGTGCCAAGCCCCGTCGCCAGCGCCAGCACCAGCGAATTGACAGCCGGGCCGCAATAACCCCGCCCTGCCAGACAGGCCAGCGACCAGGTGTCGGAGGACAGAAAGCGCGGCAGGAACTCCGAAACGCCGAACCCCGCCCCGCCCTTCAGTTCGAAGGCGCGGATCAGGATGAAAGCCATCGGATAGAAGACGAACACACCCACAAGCGCGACGATCAGCCCGACCAGCCCGGTGACGAAGGCGTCCCCCCTGCCCTTGCCGCCAGCCGAAATGCCGGTGGTGGTGACGAACAGCAGCGCCAGCGCGGTGACAAAGGCGCCCAGCCCCATACCGGGCTGCGCCGCATCGCCCAGAACGGCCAATCGCGGGCCCGAGCCGAGGATCAGCAGCCCCTGCCCGGCCAGCAACGCCAGCCCGGCGGTGCCGCAGATCACCCAGCCCTTCGCCCGGACCGTGGCCTCCCGCCCGCCAAGGCTCAGCACCAGCGCCGCCAGAAGCGCCAGCCCCGGCCCGATCAGCCAGAACCGCCCTTCCAGCACCGAGACAAGACCCGAAGCCCCCTGCCCCGCGGGATCTGCCATCCAGCCGAAGGACAGAAAGCCCTTCGGCACCATATACCAGGGCAGCAGGACAAAGCCCGCCAACCCCACCAGGCTCCACAGCCTTGCGGTGCGCGTCATCGTGATCGTCCCTGAACGGAAGGGCCCGCGCCGGTCAGGCGCGGGCCGGTTGGGTTACTCTTCAATCGCGCCGCCGGCGCCCTTCACATCCTTCTCCCAGCGTGCCAGCAGGCGTTCGCGGGTGGCCGATGCGCCATAGGTGGCGAAATCGTAATCAATCAGCTTGATCGAGGCCATGTCGGGCGCTTCCGGGTCGGTCGCTGCACCGGGGTTCGACGGGATGTTGTAGACCCCGACCTCAAGCCCCGGCGACTGCCCTTCGGCCGAGGTGACATATTCCACCCACTTCTTCGCCGCTTCCAGATGCGGCGTACCCTCGACCACCGACACCGCACCCAGCTCGTAGCCCGTGCCTTCGCAGGGGGCGACCAGTTCCACCGGGAACCCCTCTTTCTTCAGCTTCACCATGTCATGCATGAAACCGATGCCGATGGTCGTTTCGCCCCGCGCGGTGGCCTTCACCGGCGCCGAGCCGGATTTGGTATACTGGTTCACATTGGCGCCGATTTCGGCCAGCAGCTTGAAGGCCTCGTCCTCGCCGAACAGCTGCACCAGCGTCGCCAGTTCCGTATAGGCCGTGCCCGAGGAATTGGGGTTCGCCACCTGGATCTCGCCCTTGTATTCGGGCTTGGCCAGATCACGCCAGCAGGCCGGGGCGGGCAGGTTCTTTTCGGCCAGCACCTCGGTGTTGTAGATGAATCCCAGAAGGCCCACATGCACGCCGACGGCGCGGCCCTCGGTCATCTTCGTCATGTTCTGCGCCCAGCCCAGCAGGCCGGAAACATCGACGCCGGTCGCATGGGTCAGGCCCTCGCTGGCGGCGATGATATGGGGATCGCCCGTGCCGCCCCACCACACATCGACCTTCGGATTGCCCTTTTCGGCGCGCAGCTGCGCCAGAACCTCGCCGGTCGACTTGCGCACCATGGCGACATCAATGCCGGTCGCGGCCTCGAAATTCTGCGCCATCAGATCGCACCAGGTCTGTTCGTTGGAACAGACGACGTTCAGTTCATCGGCCATGGCCGAGGTGGCGGACATGGCGGCAGACAGCGCCAGCGCGCTGATGAAAAGCTTGTTGGTCATGGTATCCTCCCGTTGCTCCGGCCTGCCGCTTCCTCGGGCGGATGGGCCGGATTGCCCCAAGCCTGCCACGCAAAGCCGGGGGCAAGCGACCCCCGGAAGAATGAACAGCACTGCACCAGACCGGGTTTTTGATGAACAATATTACAAAACCCCGCCGAACGGGTCACAAATGAAACCCGAAACCCTCTCCCCGCGAACCGGGCCACAAGGCATCATGGTCAGGCCGGGCGGGAGGGCGCGGCAAGACGGAGGAACCATGACCAGCGCGGCACCACCCCGGGGGCCCGTCGTCGTCATTGTGGATGACGATGCAGACCTGCGCGCCAGCCTGGCGGCGCTTCTGGCCGAGAACGGCTTTGCCCCCGTCGCCGTGCCCGACAGCGCTGGCTTCTTTGCCGCCGCTGCCGCCGGGCCGGTGGACCTTGCCCTGATCGACCTGCGGCTGGCGGGCGAAAGCGGCCAGACCCTCGCCATCCGCATCCGCGAGACGATGGGCCTGCCCATTGTCATGCTGACCGGGCGCGGCGATGAAACCGACAAGATCATCGGGCTGGAAACCGGCGCCGACGATTACATGATGAAGCCCTTCAACCCGCGCGAACTGGTGGCGCGGCTGCGCGCCGTGCTGCGCCGTTCCGGCCACCCTGCCCTCGCGACGCCCGACCGCAGCCAGAGCCGGATGCGCAGCTTCGGCGTCCTGCGGCTGGATCAGACGCGGCGCGAACTGCTGGGGCCGGATGGCACCGAAATTCCGCTGACCAATGCCGAATACCGGCTGCTTGATTACTTCCTGCGCCACCCCGACCGCATCATCCCGCGGTCGGACCTGTTGCGCGAGCTGGGCAATGACCTGTCGCTTTACATGGACCGCACCATCGACGTGCTGATCCTGCGCCTGCGCCGCAAGATCGAACCCGTGCCCTCGAAACCGGCGCATCTGCAAACCCGGCGCGGGCAGGGCTACATTTTCGTCACTGCGCCATGACGCCCTGGCCCCGCCCCAGCGTGCGCGCCCGGATGTGGGGGGCGCTGGCGGCGCTGGCGACCGCGACGCTGATCGTGGGCGCGACAAGCTGGGTCACGCTGCATCAGGCCACCGCCCGGCTGGACCGGCTGCATGACGAAACGCTGACCGCCGTGGATCAGGCGCTGACGCTGTCGCGCCGCGCCTCGGACCTTGCGACGGGGGCGCCCTGGCTCCTGACCCTGCAAAGCCCGTTCCGCATCCGGCAAGAGGCCGAGACCGCCCGCGCCCTGATCGCGGGCATCGCCGGAAGCCTTGCGCCCGGCGAGGCGGCGCTGGCCGCCACCCTGCGCGGCATGGATGCCGCCGTGCTGGATCTGGTCGCCGCCGCCTCCGCCCGCGCGGGGTACACCGACCAGATCCTGCGTCTCAACGCCCGCACCGCCGGGATAGAGCGCCAGCTGGTCGCCCGCGCCGCTGCCGAGCCCTTCGCGCAGGACTGGTTGACCCTGCAACGCATCACCCGCGCACTGCTGGGGGCGGGGCGGGCCAGCAATCTGGTCAGCGTGGGCGAACATCATCGCGAATATTTCCGCCTGATCCGCGCCATCGCCACCACCCCCGCCAACCGCCCCTATCTGGACGAGATGCGCGCCCTCGCCGAAGGCCCCGAAGGGCTGTTGGAACTGCGCCGCCTCGAACTCGCCCGCCAGATCGCCGCCGAGGCCGCGCTCGCCCGCATCCGCCGCGGGGCCGAGGCGGTCAGCCTGCATGCTGCCGAAGTGACCGCGCGTACCCAGGCCGATATCGCCGCCGAACGGGCGCGCACCCTGTCGGCCATCGCCTATGCACGCAGCATCATCGTGCTCGTCAGCATCGGCAGCGCCCTCGTCGCACTGTCGGCGGCGCTGTTCGTTTCCGGCTATGTCACCGCCAATCTGCGTGCCATTTCGGATGCGATGATGCGGCTGGCGGTGGGCGACCGCTCCTCGCGCCTGCCGCGCGGCGAACATGCGGGCGACGAGATCGGCAAGCTGTTCCATGCCTTCCGTGCCTTCCGCGCAAATACCCTGCGGCTTGACCGCTCCAACCGGCAGCTTGCACAGCGCAACGCCCTGTTCGAAAATCTGTTCGACGGCATGTCCGACGGTCTGGCCATCCTGTCCGACGCGGGCGCGCTGGTGGCCCACAACCGCCATCTTGCCCCGGTTCTGGGCCTGCCCGCCGGGGCTTTCGACGGCCGCCCCGACATGGCGGCGCTGCTGGTGGGCGCGGGCTGGCAGCGCATCCCCGGCCCCGAAGGTTTTGCCGAGCTGCATCACGCCGATGGCCGCGTAGTCGATCTGCGCCAAAGCCGCCTCGCCACCGGCGGCACCGTCATGCTGCTGACCGATGTCTCCGCCCGCCGCGCGCTGGAGGACCGGCTGCAACAGGTGCAGCGGACCGAGGCGCTTGGCAAGATCGCGGGCGAGGTCGCGCATGATTTCGGCAATATCCTCTCGACCATTTCGACCAGCCTGCACCTTCTGGAAACCGCGCCGCCCGAGCGGGCGGGCGGCCTGCATCAGACGCTGGCCGCCGCGCTGGATCTGGGCACCGCGCTGACCCAGCGCCTGCTGGCCTTTGCCCGCCGCCTGCATCTGGACCCGGAAGTGGTAGACCTGAACGCGCTGGTCGAGGGGATGGAGGATCTGATCGCGCTTGCGCTCGACGACCGCATCGCCCTGACCCTCTGCCCTTCCGCCTGCCCGCTGGCGGTGCGGATCGACCCCGGCCAGATGGAAAGCGCGCTTTTGAACCTCTGCCTCAACGCCGCACAGGCGATTGACGGCGCAGGGGCGATTACCGTCACGCTGGCCCCCGCCCCCTCGGGCCGCGCGCTGGTCGAGGTCAGCGACACCGGGCACGGCATGACGCCCGAGGTGCTGGCCATGGCGATGGAGCCGTTCTTCACCGCCCGTCCCGATGGCACCGGCACCGGGCTGGGCCTTGCCATGGTCTGCGGCTTCATCCGCCAGTCGGGCGGCGATATCGACATCCGGTCCGAACCCGGCAAAGGCACCAGCGTGCGCCTGCTGCTGCCGCTGGCCACCAGTGCCGAACCCGCCCTGCCCCCGCTGGGCCGCGTGCTGCTGGTCGAGGATGCCGCGTCAGACGCCGCCCATGCGCGCCGCCTGCTGGCCGGGGCCGATCTGACCGAGGCCGCCACTGCGGCCGAGGCGCAGCGCCTGATCGCAGCCAGCCCGCCCTTCGACCTCGTGCTGACCGATTTGCACCTCGACGGCGCCGCCTCCGGCTGGGCCATCGCCGAGGCGGCGCTGCGCCGGGCCGAGGGCACGCGCGTCATCGTCACCTCCGGCCACCTGCCCGATGCCGACCCGCTGGGCGCCCGCTTTCCCGGCAGGCTGTTCCGCCTGCCCAAACCGCTCGATACGGCGGCGCTGTCCGCCTGCCTGCAAGGAAACCGAACGACATGACCCCGATGCCAAAGGCCCTGATCTTCGATTGCGACGGCACGCTGGTGCTGACCGGCGATCTGCATTTCGCCGCCTTCACCGAGGCCTTTGCCTTGCAGGGCGATGCGCTGGACCTGGCCTTCTATCACGCCCGCGGCGGGCTTGCGCGCCGCGAACTGATCGCGGACTGGGTGGCTGACAGTGGCAGCCCGCTCGACATCGACCGCGCGGTGCGCGACAGCATTGACGCGGCGGCAAAGCTTGCCCGCACCGGCCAATGCGCCCCCAATCCGCCGGTTGCGGCACTGGCCCGCGCCTGGGGCGCACGGCCCTCCGCCGTCGCCTCCAACGGCGAGGCGCCAGTGGTCAATGCCATCCTGCATGGCGCCGGACTGCATGCCCTGTTCGATACCGTGGTGACGCTGAACGACGTTCCGGCCGCGAAGCCCGATCCGGCGATGTTCCTGCTGGCCGCCGCCCGCCTCGGCACCGCCCCGGCCGATTGCCTGGTGCTGGAGGACAGCGCACAGGGGATGGAGGCCGCGCGTCGCGCCGGTATTCCCGCGCTGGACGTGCGCGAGGCACCGGCGCTGGCGAAGGTGGAACAGCTGACCCGCAGCCTCGCCGCCCCGGTCTGAGCCGCCTCAGACGAAGCGCAGGCTCAACCCTGGCGCCTCTTGCCGCAAGGCGCGTTCCAGCAGCGGCAGGTGATGCGTCTGCACATAGGCGGCATGGAAGGCAGAGGGCGCGCTGATCTGCAACTCATGCCCGCTTTCGGTGCCGTCCAGCATGGCGAACCACAGCCGGTAGAGGCCCGCATCGCTTTGTTGCAACCGCCGCGCAATGCGGGGCCAGGCCCCCTCCCCTTCCGGCATGGGCATCTGCGGGAAGGGGATCACCTTGCCCCCTGCCTCCGGTTCCGGCGGGGCCTCGGGCGCATCCATCCGCGCCACCAGATCGGGGCCCACCATGTCCCAGCTTGCGCGGGTATCATGCAGGATCTGCGCAATCCCCAGCCCGTAGAGCGTGACCCGCCCCCGCGCCGCCGGTCGTTTCTCGACCAGCCAGCCCCGGTCGCGCAGTGCCGCCATCTCGCGCTTGACCGTGCGGGTATCGACGGACCAGAGCCGCGCGATTTCGGCCTGCCCCACCGAAAGCTGGTCGCTCTGCCAGTTGTAGCGCGCGGTGATAAGGCACAGAAGCCGCAGCGTCTGGCGTTGCAGGGTCTTGCCCTGTGCAAGCGCATGAACGCCAAGAATGGTCAGCAGGTCGTATTTGCGCGTGCTGCCGCCCCGGCCAACCGCCTTCTTCATCAACATGCCTGGCCTCCGGGGTATGCCCCAACCGTTTCTTGACCGGCAGCTACAGTGTTATTCCGGGGACCGGGCCAAAGAACGTTGTCTGTGGAGGTCGCCCGCTTCTGCCCGGCGTTTTTCATTTCGTTGTCGGCATTAGCGTCCTGTAGTCCGATTCTGTCAAGGGCCGCCTTGTCCTCTCGGCCGGAAACCTTGGCATTTCCCGATCAGCGTTCAAAAAAGAAATGGTTCTTCTGGTATTGGGGGACATACTGGGTGTCACCCTATCCCGTCTGCAATGTCCCCTCAACGGGTGGCGTGAGGATCGAAAATGTCCCCCCAGGTTTTGTGTCATCCGCGCGGTCGGATCGGCGATGGGCGCAGGGTTTGCAACAGGCGTCCGAATCGGTGGGGCGTTTGAAAGGACTAAGGAATTTCGCGGATCTGGCGCATTCGGGTTTTCTGGATCACAGCATAACTTAGCTTTTGCGATTTTTGCAAATCCGGCGTATTTCTGAATTCATCAATAATCTACGTCCAGTCAACGGAACCGAGCATGTATACCCACGAGGATCTCGCCGCCCTTCAGGCTCAATCGCTGAAGATGCAGGGCTTCATCCGCCGTCAGACCTTCTCGCCCGAGCATGAAAAGACCCTGCGGCGCTTTTCGTCCTGGGAGGTGGCGGAACTGATCTTCAGGATCAACCAGTCCACCTTCCGCGGCCGCCTTGCCGCAGACCCCGACCTTCCCGGCGGGGAAGTTGAGGAGGACGGGCGCCAGCGCTGGTTCTCGCTGACCGAGATCAACGAACTGCGCCGCAAGATGAAGATCAACCGCACCTCGCTGATGCCGAAGCGCCCGGCGGGCAAACGGGCGATCCGGGTGGCGATTTCCAACTTCAAGGGCGGGGCCGGCAAGTCCACGGTGGCGCTGCACATGGCCCATGCCGCGGCGCTGGACGGTTATCGGGTGCTCGTGGTCGATTTCGACCCGCAGGCCACGCTGACGCATTCCATGGGCCTGCACGACGTCAGTGAGGATCTGACGGTCTGGGGCATCATCGCCCGCGATCTGGTGCGCGAGACGGACCGGATGAATGCCATGCCGCAGGCCGCCGAAAGCGGCACCGCCCTGCCCCAGCGCCGCCTGCCCGCCTCGGTCCGCGATCTGGGTCTGGGCGATCTGCGCGTGACCGATTTCATCCGGCCGACCGCCTGGCCCACCATCGATATCGTGCCAAGCTGCGCCAATGCCGCCTTTGTGGAATTTGCCAGCGCGCAATACCGGCACCTCAATCCCGACTGGTCGTTCTTCGCCGCCGTGTCGCGCTATCTGGATGCGCTGTCTGCCGATGCCTATGACCTGATCCTGTTCGATTGCCCGCCTGCCATTGGCTATCAGTCGATGAACGCGGTCTTCGCGGCGGATGTGCTGTATATCCCCTCCGGCCCCGGCTATTGGGAATATGACAGCACCACATCCTTCATCGGGCAATTGTCCGAGGCGCTGGAGGATCTGGCGCATGGGTTCGACGGAACCTTCCCCGCGGGGAAGATGCGGCTGCCGAAAGTCTTCCTGGACCTGCGCTTCCTGATGACGCGCTACGAGCCGGGCAATGAATTGCACCGCGCGATGCTGGAGGCGTTCCGCAAGGTGTTCGGCGATACGGTCTGCAACGAACCGATCGAGATGACCCGCGCGGTCGAACAATCCGGGCGCTTCCTTTCGTCGGTCTATGAAATCGACTACCGCACCATGACGCGCGAGACCTGGCGTCGCGCCCGCGCCTCGTTCGACCGCGCCTATGAGGAATTCCGCGCCTGTTTCCTCGACGCCTGGGCGAAGATGGAGGATGAGCAATGAAGAAGCGCCGCACCTTCGATATCGACCTGCCGGAGGCCGAGGAGACGGCGCCGCGCGCGGAGACGGCCGCGCCGCGCCGGTCGCCCATGGCGACGGCGATTTCCGAGAATGCCGATGCGCTGCGTGACCGCCGGGCCGTGGAGGCACAGATCCGCGCCGAGAATGACGCGCTGGCGGCCGAACATGTGCGGATGAAAAAGCTGGGTCTGATCGTCGATCTGGTTGATCTGGACGCGGTTGAGACCTGGAAGCTGGTGCGCGACCGTGCCAAGGGCGACGACATGGAGCTGGCCGAGCTGGTCGCCTCGATCCGCGATCTGGGCCTGTCGAACCCGATCCGGGTCGAGGCGCGGGCGGATGGCAGGTTTGAACTGGTGCAGGGTTTCCGCCGTCTGGCGGCCTATCGGCAGCTTCTGGAAGAGACGGGCGACACCGAAAGCTGGGGCCGCATCCCGGCGGGCATTCTTCCCCGCGGGGAAGATCTGGAGGCGCTGTATCGCCGGATGGTGGACGAGAACCTTGTGCGCAAGGACATCTCTTTTGCCGAAATGGCGATGCTGGCACTGAACTATGCCCGCGACCCGCAGATCGCCGAGAATGATGCCGACCGCGCGGTGGCGGAGTTGTTCAAATCGGCGGGCTATCAGAAGCGCAGCTACATCCGGCAGTTCATCCGGGTGATGGACCGGCTGGGCGATGACCTGCGCTTTGCACCGCATATCCCGCGTGCCCTGGGGCTGCGGCTGGCGGCAGCCATCGACGAGCGGCCAGAACTGGTGCCGCAGATCCGGGCCGTTCTGCGCGACTGGGACAACCGTTCCGTCACGGACGAGATCGACGTGTTGCGCAAGGCCATCGGCGACGAGGGGGAGGAGGGCGCGGTGAAGCCTGCTGCGGCGGGCGAGGGGGCGGCAAAGGCCACGGCGCGGGCCAAGACCACCTTTCAGGTGCCGACGCCCTCGGGGGCCGCGAAATGCACGGCGGCGAACGGGCGGCTGGAGATCCGGCTGGACCGCGATTTCTCGGCGCTGGACCGGCGCAAGCTGGAGGCGGCGCTGGCGCGGCTGCTGACCGATATCGCCTGATCTTCCCCGCGGGGAAGGTTGGGGAAAGCCCGGAGCCTGCGGAAGCGGGTTTCGGGCTTTCTTTTTTTGAGGATGATAGAATTTTATGTATGAAAATCAATAAATTATGAATGATTCCTGCCATAAAAATGCCCGCGCGTCCTGAAGAAAAGCGCGCGAGGCAGAAGGGCAGGGGGGTGTTTGAATACCTTTTCTGGCGGTGCCAGCCACGCCGGAACCGCCAGAAAAGCTGTGGCCGGGTGGCTCAGGCCATCCGGGCCAGCATCTCTTCGACCCGATGGCAGGCGACGCGGCTGCCGTCCGGCATGGCCGTCATCTCGGGCCGTTCGGCGGAACAGCGGCTGTCGGCCTGCGGGCAGCGCGGGTGGAAGGTGCAGCCGGAAGGCGGTTTCAGCGGGCTGGGAACCTCGCCCGCCTGCGGCTCGCGATCCCGGCGCGGGGCGGTGACATTGGGGATCGTTTCCAGCAGCAGCTGCGTATAGGGATGGCGCGGATGGGCAAACAGCACCTCGGTTGGCGCCTGTTCGACGATGCGGCCCAGATACATCACTGCAATCTGATCCGACATGTGGCGCACCACGCTCATGTCATGGCTGATGAACAGATAGGTCAGGCCCATCTCATCCTGAAGACGGCGCATCAGGTTGAGGATCTGGGCCTGCACCGACACATCCAGCGCCGAGGTCGGTTCGTCGCAGACGAGGAAATCCGGCTCGGAGGCGAGGGCGCGGGCGATGGAAATGCGCTGCCGCTGCCCGCCGGAAAACTCATGCGGGAACTTGCGACCGTCGCTGGCGGTCAGCCCCACGGTTTTCAGAAGCTCCGCCACACGGTCGGCGATTTCGGCCTCGGTCTCGCGCAGTTTCAGTTCGCGCAGGGGTTCGGCGATGATGTCGAACACCCGCCAGCGCGGGTTGAGGCTGGCGTAGGGGTCCTGAAAGATCATCTGCACCGACAGCGGGCGGCCATCGGCGCCGGGGGCGAAGGCGATGCTGCCTTCGGACGGGGCGTAAAGCCCGGTGACCAGCCGCGCCACGGTGGATTTGCCGCAGCCGGATTCGCCCACAAGGCTGAGGCAGCCGCCCTTCGGCACCTCGAAGCTGACATCGTCGACGGCGCGGACGAAGAGGCGGGGCTTGCGTTCGATGACGCGGTTCAGCCAGGGGGCGGAGACGTCGAACCGCCGGGTCATGGCGCTGACGGTCAGGGCGGAGGGGGCGGTGTGGGGGATCATGCGGCGGTCTCCGTGGCGGCAGCGGCGGGGTCGATCCAGCAGGCGGCAAGGCCCGCGCCCATCGGGCGCAGGTCGGGGCGGTCGCGGCGGCAGCGGTCCTGCACCAGCGGGCAGCGCGGGTTGAAGGCGCAGCCGGTCGGGATGGCATCCAGACGCGGCATGGCGCCGTCGATCTGCGCCAGACGCGGCACACGGGCGCCCAGGGTGGGGATCGAGCCCATCAGCCCGCGCGTGTAGGGATGCGAGGGGCGGGCCACGACCTCGGCCACCGGGCCGATCTCGACCAGACGGCCCGCATACATCACCGCCACCCGGTCGGCAGTTTCGGCGATGACGCCCATGTCATGTGTCACCAGCATCACCGCCGTGCCGTGATCCTTGCAGAGCTTGCGCAAGAGCGCGGTGATCTGTGCCTGGATCGAGACATCAAGCGCGGTGGTCGGTTCATCCGCGATGACCAGCCTGGGCCGCGCGGCGAGGGCGAGGGCGATGACCACCCGCTGCCGCATGCCGCCGGAGAACTGGTGGGGGAAATGATCCACCCGTTCGGCAGGGGCGGGGATGCCGACTTCGGCCAGCAGGTCCACCGCGCGGGCGCGGGCGGCGGGCTTTGACAGGTCGCTGTGCAGGCGGATGGTTTCGACCAGTTGCCTCCCGACCGAAAACAGCGGGTTGAGCGAGGTGAGCGGGTCCTGAAAGATCGCGCCGATCTCGCGGCCCCGGATCTTTTCCATCTGCGGTTCGGGCAACTGGTCGATGCGGCGGCCGTTGAGCCAGACCTCACCCCCCGCGATATGGCCTGGCGGCTCCAGCAGGCGCTGCACGGCGAGGCCGGTCATTGACTTGCCCGCACCGGATTCGCCCACGACCCCCAGAATCTCGCCCGGACGGATGGTAAGGCTCACATCGTCCAGCGCGGTGACCGTGCCATGACGGCCCGGAAATTCCACCCGCAGATTGCGGACATCAAGCGTCGGCTGCTCGGTCATGGGATGGCTTCCTCGCGGATGGGGTAGCTGGGGGGGAAAAGGTCGGAGACGGGCGGATGCTGCCAGCTCCGTTCGGGGTATTTGGCGACCAGCCCGTCGAACTGGGCCTGCGCGCGGGATTGTGCGGCGGCAAGGTCGATGCCGGCCACGCGGCCCTCGCACATCGACAGCCGCCCGTCGACGAAGGTGGCCTGCGTGACGCGGCCGGTGCCGCCCGCGACCAGCGTAGTGATCGGGTCGATGGCCGGGGTCATCACCGCATCATCCAGCCGGAAGACTGCCATATCGGCGCACGCACCGGGGGCAAGCCGCCCCAGATCGTCGCGGTTCAGCGCGCGGGCACCACCCAGCGTGGCCGCATCCCAGAAATCGGCGCTGGACTGGTGCGGCGCCCCCGGATCGGTAAGGCGCGCGGCCAGAAGGCCCGCCATCAGGTTCATCAGCATGTCGGCGGGGACGGTATCGGTCCCCATGCACAGGTTGATCCCCGCCGCCTTCAGCCGCCCGAAGCTGCGCAGGGCAGACCCGAAACGGGCCGAGACCAGCGGGCAATGCACGACGCTGACCTCATGGGCGGCATAATGCGCAAGATCGGCTTCGGTGGCATTGGTGGCATGGGGCGCGATCAGCCGGTCGCTGAGCAGCCCGGCCTGCGCCAGCCAGTCGGGCGCGGTGGTGCCGTGCAGGCGGCGGACGGTCTGCACCTCCATCTCGCCCTGCGCCATATGCAGGCGCACCTTGCATCCCAGATCGGCGGCGGCGTCCATGGTTCGGCGCAGCAGCGGCAGGGTGCAGGTTTCCACCCGGTCGGGTGCCAGCATGCCGCGCACCAGACCGCCATGGCGGCCCTCCTGCGCGGTGACGAAGGCGATGGCGGCCTCCAGCCCTTCCATGCCGCGCGGCTCGTCAAACACCGGCTCCATCTGGCCGGGGCCTTCCAGAACCATGCCGCCCGAGCGATAGGCGGGCGACAGATAGACCCGCAGACCCATCTCGCCCGCCGCGTCGGCGGCGGCGGAAAATTCGGCGACCGTCTCGCCCCATTCGCGGTAGAACAGCGAGGCGATGGGCGCGGCGGTGGTGATGCCGTTCAGCAGCAGTTGCGCGAAGGCAAAGCGCTTCTGGAAGGCCAGTTCCTCGGGCGCATACATCTCGTAGGGGCCACGGTCGACATAGCTGCGCGGCCAGACCCGGCCCTTGGCCCAGCCGGGCTGGTGGTCGATGGCCAGCACGGTGGTGTCGAGGTCGGACAGCGCGTCAAGGTCGATCAGCCCCGGCGAGATCAGCGCGCGGCCCAGGTCGATGCGCCGTGCGACCTCACCCGGAAAGCGCGGCCCGACATGCAGGATGCGGCCCGCCTCGAACACCACCTCGCCACTGGGGATCAGGCAATGCTGCCCCCCGGCATGGCCCAGCACCCATTGCGCGGTCAGCGCGGTGCGGCCGGGCAGGGGGGTGCCAAGCGGCAGATCCGTCAGCCGGATCATGGCATCACCACGCCGGGCAGGGCAATCCGGCCCGCGCGCGCCACGACCCGCCCGCGTTTCACCACCAGCGGGCGCGGCGCTTCCTCGACAACGGCATGGGCCAGCGTTTCACCCGCGACCAGCGTCAGGTCGCCGGAGCCGCCGGGCACCAGCCCCGGAGCCTCCAGCCCCATCGCCTCGACCCCGCCGCGCGAGGCGGCGTCCAGCAGCAGCTCCAGTTCATCATCGCGGCGCATGCGGTTCTTCATGCCGACGATGCGGGCGCGGTGCAGCATGTCGGGCTGGCCCCACGGCCCCCAGGTGTCACGGATACCGTCGCAGCCCAGCCCGACCCTGATCCCCGCCGCGCGCATGTCTTGCAGGCTCGGCACCTCGGCCGAAGGGTGGCCGGTGGTGAAGATGCGGATGTCGGCTTTCGCCACCTCCTCCATCAACGGGCCGACGCGCAGCGGATCGGGCATGCCCAGACAGAAGCAATGCGAGACGCCGACCAGACCCTGCATCCCGAGGGCATGGGTGCGGGCGATGATTTCCTCCAGCGTGAAGGCGCCCAGTTCGCCATATTCGTGCAGGTGGATGTCGATGGGCTTGCCGTGCTTTTCGGCCAGCCGGAAGATGGCATCCAGCGAGCCTTTCGGGTCGCGGTCCATCGAGGACGGGTCCAGCCCGCCGACCACATCCGCCCCCATGGCCAGCGCCTCGTCCATCAGCTCATAGGTGCCGGGGCGTTTCATCAGGCCCGATTGCGGGAAGGCGACGATCTGCATGTCGACAGCATCCGCCAGTGCCGTGCGGGTGGCGAGCTTGCCTTCCAGCAGGCTCAGCCCGTGATCAGTGTCGATGTCGACATGGCTGCGAATATGGCCGGTGCCGTTTTCGACAAGCTGGATGGCGTGACGCATCGACTGGCGGTGGACATCCAGGCCCAGCGGAATGCGGCTGTTCCTTTCGTTGTCGATCAGATCCTGAAGGCTGCCGCCCTTGCGGCCCGGATACCAGGGCATGCCCCAGGTGGTCTTGTCGAGATGGGTATGGGTGTCGGCCAGCGTCGGAATGGCGATGGCGCCCGCGCCATCCTCGACCGTTGCGCCTTCGGCGGCGAGGCCCTTGCCGATGGCGGCGATGCGGCCCGCGCGGATCAGGATGTCCTGCGCTTCGGCCCCCATCGGGCGGATGTTGCGGATCAGCAGATCTTGCATGGCTTACCTCAGTTTCGGGTTCAGGGCGTCCCGCAGCCAATCCCCGAGGATGTTGACGGCGACGACCAGCAGGCAGAGTTGCAGCACGGGGAAGACGGTGATCCACCACATGCCGGAGAACAGGAACTGATTGCCCAGCCGGATCAGCGTGCCGAGGCTGGGCTGGCTGGCGGGCATCCCGATGCCGAGGAAGGACAGCGTGGCTTCGGTCAGGATCGCCATGCCGAAGTTCAGCGTGGCGGCAACGAGGATCGGGGTGAGCGTATTGGGCAGGATGTGGCGAAACATGATGCGCCGCGCGGGCACCCTGAGCAGTTGCGCCGCCTGCACATATTCCTTGCCGCGTTCTACGGCTGTCTGCGCCCGCACGGTGCGGGCATATTGCACCCAGCCCGACAGAACGATGGCCAGCACCAGCACGCCGCCCGCGCCCACCTCGCGCAGCGAGGGGGGCAGCAGTTCGCGCACGATGGCGCTGACCAGAATGGCGATCAGGATGGTGGGGATCGACAGCAGGATGTCGCCAAAGCGCATCAGCAGGTTTTCGATCAGCCCGCCGTAATAACCCGCCACCAGCCCGGTGCCGATGCCCACCACCAGGGCGAAGAATACCGAGGCGAGGCCGATCAGGATGGAAATGCGCGAGCCGTAAAGGATGGCCGACAGGATGTCGCGGCCCTGGGTATCGGTGCCCAGAAGGTAGGGCCATTGCCCGCCCTCGGTCCAGATCGGCGGGTATTCGGCATTCAGCAGGTCAAGCTGCGCGGGGTCGAACGGGTTCTGCGGCACATAAAGCGGCGCGGTGAAGGCGCTGAAGATCAGCACGAACAGCAGGGCGGCCGCGATCATGGCGCCGCGATGATGGGTGAAGGACCACCACAGGTCGCTCTGGCGCAGGCGGGACAGCCGCGAGGGGGGGAGGGGACGCGCGGTCATGGGCTCAGCCTCTTGCCATGCGCAGGCGCGGGTCGATCAGAGCATAGGTGATGTCGACCAGCGTGTTCAGCGCCACGAAGATGAAGGAAACGATGCAGAGATAGGCCGCCATCACCGGGATATCGACGAAGGTCACCGCCTGGATGAACAGCATCCCCATGCCCGGCCACTGGAACACCGTTTCCGTGATCAGGGCGAAGGCGATCAGCGAGCCGATGTTCATGGCGGTCATTGTCACCACCGGCATCAGGCAGTTGCGCAGGGCATGGACATAGTGGATGCGCCAGCGCGGGACGCCGCGGGCCCGCGCGAATTTCACGAAATCCGAGCGCAGAACCTCCATCATCTCGGCGCGGACCAGACGCATCACCAGCGTGATCTGGTACAGCGACAATGCGACCGAGGGCAGGATCAGCGCGGCCCGGCCCGAGGGGGTCAGAAGGCCCGTGGTCCACCAGCCGATGCTGACCACCTCGCCCCGCCCGAAGGCCGGTGCGATGTTGAGCATGACCGAAAAGACGAGGATCAGCAGGATGCCGATGACGAAACTTGGCAGCGAGACGCCGATGATCGACAGGAACTGCAAGCCCTCGCTGGCCCAGCTGCCGCGATGGATGGCGGTATAGACGCCGAGCGGCACGCCGACGACCAGCGAGATGATGGTGGCCAGCAGAACAAGCTCGATCGTGGCGGGGAAACGTTCGGCGATGAGGCTCATCACCTCTTGCTGGTTGCGGTAGGAGACACCGAAATCCCCCTGCACCGCATTGCCGACAAAGCGCAGGAACTGCACCGCGACGGGATCATTCAGGCCGAGGTTTTCGCGCAGCGCGTCCTTTTCGGCCTGCGTGGTCTGTTCGTTGACCATCAGCTGCACGGGATCGCCGACGAAGCGGAAGATCAGGAAGGCCATGAGCGCCACGGCCAGCATGACCAGCGCCGCATTGGCCAGACGTTTTATGAGAAATACGATCAAGGCGAGGCCCCCTTGTTGCGGATGCGCGTCACGGCACGGCCCCGCAGCGGGGGCCGTGCCGCAAGGGTCATTCCGCCATGCGGGTCATCCAGTGACGGCCCTTGTTGTCGGAAAGCTGCACGACGCTTTCCACCTTGTCCGACGTGGCCCAGGCCATCGGCTGCTGGTGGAAGGGCAGCATGATCAGCTCGTCCTTCACGATCTTCAGCGCCTCGGTCTGCATGGCGAGGCGTTTGGCGCGGTCCAGTTCGGTCGAGGCGGCATCGACCAGCTTGTCGAGGTCAGGATAGACCCAGCCGCCCCAGTTGAACACGCCCGCATTGTCGGATTTCGAGTGGAACACCTGAAGCAGGATCGAGTAGCTGTCGAGCATCGGCTCGTTGGCCCAGCCGAAGCTGAACATATCGGCCTCGCCATTGGTCTGCTTGATCTGCTGCACCGCATTCGGACCGATGGACAGCGTGGGCTTCAGCCCGGCGCGGGTCAGCATGGACACCAGCGCGTTGCAGATTTCCTCTTCGTTCAGCCAGACATCGTTGGCGCAGACGATCTCGAATTCATAACCTTCGGCGCCCAGTTCCTTGATCAGCGCGGCGGCCTTTTCGGGATCATAGGCATTGGGCGTATCCAGCGCCGCGTCATAGCCGGGGATCGCCGGGGCGACCACCGTGCCCGCGTTGCGCGACTTGCCGCGCATCACCTTCTTCTGGATCAGGTCAAGGTCGATGGCGGCGGCGACGGCCTCACGCATCTTCTTGTCTTTGAACAGGTTGGACTGGCCGTTGTGCAGCTTGTCGGCAAAGGTGAAGCCGAACATGATGGTGCGCAACTCGCTGCCTTCCAGCACCTTGACGGTGGGTGTGGATTCGAGGCGCGGCAGATCCTGGATCGGGGCCTTTTCGGTAAAGTCGATCTCGCCCGACAGCAGTGCGGCGACGCGGGTGGCATCCGAGGCGATGGGGGTGAACTCGATGCGCTTGAGGTTGTGCTGCGGCGTATCCCACCAGCCTTCGTTCACGACGAGAACGGTCTTGCTGTCCGGCACGCGGCTTTCGACGCTGAACGGGCCGGTGCCATTGGCGTTGAAGGTCGGGTAACCCTCGACCTTCTTGGCGACGTCGGTCGGGACTTCGGCATTGTGGTCCTTCAGCCAGCCTGCATCGAACATATGGATGTTGGTCAGGTCGTTGAGCAGCAGCGGGTAGGTGCCGTTCACCGTGATGTCGACGGTATAATCATCGACCTTGGCGGAGGAAACATAGGCGGGCAGGTTGCCGCGCAGGGGCGAATCCGGGTGGCTGACGCGGGTCAGCGAGGCGACCACATCATCGGCGGTGAACTCGGCGCCATCATGGAATTTGACGCCCTGCCGCAGCTTGAAGCGCCAGACATTGCCGGGCAGCACTTCCCATTCGGTCGCCAGCGCCGGTTCGATTTCCAGCTTGTCGTTGTAGCGCACAAGTCCTTCGTAGACGTGGTTCAGGAAGCTGATGGTGAAGGTCGATCCGTAGGAATAGGGATCGAGCGAGTTGATATCGCGCGCCGCACCCCAGCGGAGCGTCTGGGCCGAGGCGTCGCCCGCGAAGCAGGCAAGCGCGACGCAGGAAAGAAGCGAGGCTTTGAGGCTGGTCATGGTCTATCCCTGTCAAGGTGCCGGCCCGTCCGTCTGATGCGGGCTTCTCCGGCGGTTGCAAAGGTCTTCCGTCCGATTCCGGCGGTGGACCAGTCCAGAGTGCGGGGTGACGACTTTTCTGTCAATAATTTTGTCGACAATTTTGTCTGGTATCTTTCCGCGCCGGGTTTCAGGGCGGAAATGCCCGAAATTCAGGCCGGACGAAAATCATCGCTGCCCGCCGGGGCGGGGCAGTGCCTCGGAAAGGGCAGGGGGTCAGACCAGCGCGTCGCGCAGATCGCGCAGCACCGGGACATCCTCGGTCAGGTCAAGCTCGTCCTCGACATGGCGCAGGTGATCCTCCATCAGCCGCAGCGCGCCGGCCAGGTCGCGGGCGCGGATGCGGGCAATCAGCCCGGCATGTTCGTCCGGCCCGCAGTTGTGATGCGAATGGCGGCGATACATGGTGGTGATCAGCGTCGAGCGCGAGATGAGGTCGCGCAGGGTGGAGGTGAGGAAGCCGGAGCCCGAAAGCTCTGCCAGCAGCAGATGAAAGCCGCCCGACAGGCGGATGGTGGCGGTGGTATCGCCGCGGGCATCGGCCTCGCGCTCCAGCGCCAGATGCGCCTCAAGCTGCGGGATTGCCGTATCGGCGATATTGGCCATCAGCCGTTCCAGCACGCGCGCCTCGACCTGGCGGCGGAAGTGAAAGACATCGCGCGCCTCGTCAACGCCGGGTTCCGAAACGAAGGCCCCCCGATTCGGCAGGATCGTCACCAGCCCGTCGCTTTCCAGCATGGCCAGCGCCTGACGCACCCGTGCGCGGCTGACCTCGAACACCTCGGCCAGCTGTTCTTCCTTGAGGCGGGTGCCGGGGCGCAGCTTGCGTTCGGCGATGGACAGCCAGATCCTTTCGCAGATTTCCGCTGCCGGGCCGGGCGTGGCTTCTTTGTTCTGATACATCAGAACCCCCTTTCACTACGGCATTCTTGCCGCCTTCAACCGAATGTCAATCGGCGGCAGGTTTTTATTGACAACAAAAATGTCGACAATCATGTTGAAGATAATAGCGGGTTCCCGGCCCGTAATCCAGAGGGACAGGACGACAATGCCACAGACCATGGAGTTCGATTTCACGCGCCTGGACCCGCAGGACCGCTATCGCCTGCTGACCAACTTCATCGGGCCGCGCCCTATCGCGCTGGTGTCCACCCGGTCGGAAGGCGGGCAGGACAATGCAGCGCCCATGAGCTTTTTCAACGTATTCTCGCATGACCCCGCGCTTGTGGTGCTGGGCATCCAGACCCGCCCTGACGGGCAGGAGAAAGACACCGTGCGCAATATCCGCCGTGAGGGGGAGTTTGTGGTGAACATGGTCGACATGGCGCTGTCGCAGGCCATGCTGGTTTGCGGGCTGGGCGTGGCTGAGGATGTGGACGAGGTGGCGCTGGCCGGGCTGAGTTCGGCGCCCTGTGCCCATATCCGCGCGCGGCGCATCGTCGAAAGCCCCTGCGCCATGGAATGCCGGGTGGACCGGCTGCTGGAATACGGGCGGCGGCTTCTGGTCATCGGCGAAGTGGTGCAGATGCATGTGCGGCGCGACTGTCTGGACGCGGCGGGGCGCTATGTGAACCCCGAGGTCTATCAGCCCATCGCGCGGCTGCATGCCGACAATTACATCACCTCGGACCGGCAGTTCGTGATGCCGACGCCGCCGATGCCTGCCGAAATCCGCCCCGCCGAGGTGAAATGATGCGCATTCTGGTCATCAACCCCAATTCCACCGCCTCAATGACGGCGCAGATCGGTGAAAGTGCGCGTCGCGCCGCCTTTCCCGGCACGGTGATCGAGACGGTGAACCCCCGCGACACCCCGGCGAGCATTGAGGGCCATGCCGACGAGGCGCTGGCGGTGCCCGCGATGCTGGATCTGATCCGCGCGGGCGAGGCGCGGGGTTTTGACGCCCATGTCATCGCCTGTTTCGACGATCCGGGGCTGGCGGCGGCGCGCGAGGTGGCGCGCGGGCCGGTCATCGGCATCTGTCAGGCCGGGGTGCAGGTGGCCTCGACCATCGCCAGCCGCTTTTCCATCGTGACGACGCTGCCGCGTTCTGTGCCGATCATCGAGGATCTGGTGGCGGGTTACGGGGCGACGGGGCGCTGCCGCAATGTGCGGGCGGTGAACATGCCGGTTCTGGCGCTGGAGCAGGAGCCGGAAACCTGCGAACTGCGCCTGCTGCACGAGATCCGCGCCGCGCGCGAACAGGACGGGGCCGAGGCGGTTCTGCTGGGCTGCGCCGGCATGTCGGACATGTGCGAACGGTTGCAGGCGCTGACCGGGATGCCGGTGATCGACGGGGTCAGCGC
This sequence comes from Gemmobacter sp. LW-1, assembly GCF_001303875.1. Taxonomy (NCBI): domain Bacteria; kingdom Pseudomonadati; phylum Pseudomonadota; class Alphaproteobacteria; order Rhodobacterales; family Paracoccaceae; genus Gemmobacter; species Gemmobacter sp. LW-1. The sequence goes on from NZ_LJSC01000061.1 coordinate 28,589, forward strand.
GGCGGTGAAACTGGCCGAAGGCTTGGTGGGCGGGCGTTACCTGACCTCGAAGATCGGGGCCTATGATTTTCCGCGGGTCAAGTTTCCGCAGGCGGCGGGCTGAGGCCCGGCGCCTCGGGCCGCGCCGCCGTCAGGTGCCGGTGACCGTGGGGATACGGGGGGTGTCGTCGCGCTGCACGCGGGAGGCCAGCGCCACCGCCAGGGCCTGGACCAGACACATCGGCGCCGCGAGCGACCGCGAAAAGGAATAATCATGTTCCGGCACGGCAAACAGCACCCGTGCCGATTTGGCCAGCGGGCTGAGCGTGCTGTCCGACACTGCGACGATGGGCACCTTGCGGGCGCCCGCTTCCTCGACGATGTTCACCACCTCATTGGCATAGAACCGGAACGAGACCGCCAGCAGCAGATCCCGTTCGGTGATGGTGCGCGCCATATGGGTGGCGAGGCCGCCGCCGCTGTCCAGAAGCACGCAGCGCTTGCCCAGCATGGTGAAGACATAGCGCAGCAATTCCACCACCGGGGCGGAGCGCAACTGGCCCAGCAGATACACCACCTCGGCCTTGTGCAGCAGGTCTGCGGCACTGGCGAGGCTTTCGGGCGGGATGTCATCCAGCAGGCTTTGAAGCGAGGCGATGTCACGCACCACCAGATCGCGCAGGAAGCCGTAATCGGAGGCATCCTCGCGGCCCTGCAACTCCTCTTCCAAGGCCTTCACCCGCGCCTCGAACCCCGGCGCGGCGGTGGAAAGCCGTTTCTGGAACAGAAGCTGAAGCTCTTTGAACCCCTTGTAGCCGAGGGATTGTGCGAACCGCACGAAGCTGGAGGCGTGGATGCCGCAGCGTTCGGCGATGGCATTCACCGATTGCACCGCCACGTCATTAGGGTTCTGGGTCAGATAGACCGAGATCTGCTGATAGGTCTTGCTCATCCTGTCGTGGCGCTCGTGGATCAGCCGGATAAGCGATTCATAGTCCTTTGGGGGTTCGGCCCCGGTCAGTGCCATGCGCTGGCCTCCCTCGCACATATGTCGTTGCAATCTGGCATGGGGTGCCAGGGCCTGCAATGAATATTGCAGATCGGTCCGCCCGCATTCCAGCGGGCGTCCGGGGACGGGCGGGGGTCAGGGAACATCCTGCCAGCCGCCGCTGCGGGCCGAGGTCTGGATCGTCTCGATCAGGGTCTGAATGCGCCAGCCCGCGCGGAACCCGAACGGTTCGGCCTGCCTGCCCGCGATGGCGGCCAGATAGCCCGCCACCTCGATGGCCTTCAGATCGTTGAAGCCAAGCTGATGGCCGGGTGCCACGCAGAAGGCGCCATAGGGCGCGTGATCCGGCGCCGCCTCGATCCGGCGGAAGCCGCGCCGCCCTGCCGCATCGGCAGTGGAGTAGAAATGCAGCTCGTTGAAACGTTCCTGGCTGAACACCAGCGCGCCTTTCGAGCCATAGACATCGAAATCATGCTGCATCTTGCGGCCGGTGGCGATCCAGTTCGCCTCGATACTGCCCGAGGCGCCATTGGCGAACCGCAGGAAGGCGCGGCCGATGTCATCGACCTCGACGGGGCGGGGCTGGCCATCGCTGCCGGGGCGGCTGCCGATCATGGTGACGCAATCGCCCATCACGCGGGTAATCGGACCCAGCAGGAATTCGGCGGTGGCGAGCGCGTGGCTGCCGATGTCGGCCAGCGCCCCTCCGCCCGCCGGATCGTGCCGGAAGGTGAAGGGGCCGGAAGCATCCGCCATGTAATCCTCGGCATGGACACCGCGGTAGGCGCGAATCTCGCCCAGCTCCCCCGCCGCGATCATCTCGCGCGCGAGATGGAGCATCGGGTTGCAGAGATAGTTGAAGCCGACCTGCGTGCGCACGCCTGCCGCCTCGGCTGCGAGGGCCATTTCCTGCGCATCGGCGGCCAGGGGGGCGAGCGGCTTTTCGCAATAGACATGCTTGCCCGCCCGGATCGCGGCCAGCGCCATGTCCTTGTGCAGCGCGTTGGGGGCGGTGATGTCCACCAGATCAATCGCCGGATCGGCCACCATCTGCCGCCAGTCGGTTGTGGCATGGGCAAAACCCCAGGCCTCGGCCGCCTTGCGGGCCGCGCTTTCCGTCACATCGGCGACGGTGTGCAGTTCCACCTCGAAGGGCAGGTCGAAGACCTTGGCGGCGGTGGCGAAGCCGAAGACATGGGTCTTGCCCATGAAGCCGGTGCCGATCAGGCCGATGCGCAGTTTCGGTTTGTCAGACATGAAGGATCTTCCGGTTGACGATCAGGTCGGGGTCGATGGAGCCATCCAGACAGGCCAGAGCATTCTGGATGGCGGCAATGGCCATGCGTTCGCCGCAGTCGGCGGTCAGCCCGGCGATATGCGGGGACAGGATTGCATTGTCCTGTGCCAGAAGCGGGCTTGCGGCCGGCGGCTCTGTCTCGAACACATCCACCCCGGCGGCGGCAATCTGGCCGGAGGCCAGCGCGCGGGCCAGCTCGGTTTCATCCACCACGCCGCCACGGGCGGTATTGGCAAGGATCGCGCCATGTTTCATGCGGGCAATCTCGGCGGCACCGAGGATGGGCCTGTCGCCTTTCGGGATATGGACCGAGATGCAGTCCGCCCAGGCCAGGCCCTCGTCCAGCGGCACGGGATGCACCGGACCGTCGGGCCAGCCCGCCTGTTCCAGATAGGGGTCATGGGCGCGCACCTGCATGTGAAAGCCCGCCGCCATCCGCGCCAGATGCCGCCCGATCCGGCCATAGCCGAGGATCAGGAGGTTCTTGCCCGAAATCTCCTGTGCTTCCATGCGGTTGCGCCAGCCCCAGCCTGCCGGGTCGCGCACGGCGCGGTCGGCGCGCAGGGCGCGTTTCGCACCGGCCAGAAGCTGCATCATGGCATGTTCGGCCACCGAAACGGAATTGACATCGCCCACGATGGTCAACGCGATGCCGCGCGCGTTCAGTGCCGCCAGATCGACGGAATCATACCCGACACCATGGCGTGACACCACGCGCAGCCGTTCTGCCTGCGCCACGGTCGCGGCCGTCAGCGGCTGGGTGCGGATCACCAGCGCATCGGCCTTGTGGATCAGCGGCGCGTAGGAAGGTTCCGAGACCTCCTCGACATAGTCCACCCCCAGACCCTGCGCCTGAAGCCTGTGCAGCATCGCCTCGCCCGAGGGGTGCAGCTTTCCGGCGATCAGAAGATGCGGCATCAGTAGCCCCCTTTCTGCTCCGTCCCGGCCAGCGGTGCGGCGCCGGTCAGTTGCCGCCAGTCGCGGACCGAGGCGGCGGCGGCCCCTGCCAGCAGGCGGGAATCGCCCGACACGGTGGTCAGGTCGAAGCCCCAGCCGATGGCTTTCGCGGCATAGGCGGGGGTTCCGCAATGGAGGCAGGCGCGGATGCCATTGGCCTTGCAGGCGGCGAGGATGCGCTGGATCAACGCCACCATTTCCGGCTCTTCCCGGTCAAAGCCGGGGGGCAGGCAGCCATTCTGGGTGCCCAGTGTCAGATCGGCCGGGCCGATATAGAGACCGTCGAGGCCCGGCGTCGCGGCGATGTCTTCCAGATTGTCGACGCCCGCCTGAGTTTCGATCATTGCAAGGGCAAGGATCTGGTCATTGACGGTGGGGCCGTAGCCGCCATGGGCCACTGCCGCGCGGGTGGGGCCATAGCTGCGCTGTCCCAGCGGCGGATAGCGCAGGTAGCTGACAAATTCCGCGGCTTCAGCGCCGGAATTGATCATGGGGCAGATGATGCCCATGGCGCCCGCGTCCAGCGCCTTCATCACGATGCCGGGTTCGCGCCATGGCACCCGCGCCAGCGGCACCACACCCGAACCGTGCATCGCCTGCAGCATCGGCAGCAGCGCGCTGTAATCCAGCGCACCGTGCTGAAGATCGACGGTGAGACTGTCATAGCCCTGCGCCGCCATGATCTCGGCGGTGAAGCTGTTGCCGATGGACAGCCAGCCGTTCAGGGCGGGGCGGCCTGCGGCCCAGATCTGTTTCAGCCTGTTCTGCATCGTTCCCTCCCTAGAACACGATCTGCGCCAGCTTGGTGTCGAGGTAATCGCCGATCCCCTCGCTGCCGCCCTCGCGGCCCATGCCGGAATGGTTGGTGCCGCCGAAGGGGGCCTCGGAAGCGGCGAGGGCAAAGCTGTTGATCCCCACCATCCCGGCTTTCAGCCCCGTCACCATGCGCCGCGCGCGGTCGGGCGAGCGGGTGAAGGCATAGGCCGACAGGCCCATGTCGCTGGCATTGGCGCGGTTCAGCGCCTCGTCCTCGGTCGTGAAACGGGTGATGGCGGCGACGGGGCCGAAGTTTTCCTCGGCAAAGACCCGCATGTCGTCGGTCACGCCGGTCAGGACGGTCGGTTGGTAGAAGAAGCCGCTGTTGTGTTCCGGGGCACGCCTGCCGCCATGCGCCAGCGTGGCGCCTGCGGCCACGGCCTCTTGCACCACGGCGTCGATTTCGGTCAGGCGGCGGGCGTTGATAAGCGGGCCCATGCCGGTTTCCGGGTCCAGCCCGTCGCCCAGCCGGATTTTCGCGGCGCGGGCAACGAAGCCTTCGACGAAGGCATCATGCAGGCTGTCATGCACGAAGAACCTGTCGGGCGTCACGCAGACCTGGCCGCAATTGGCGAATTTCGTCGGCACGCAAAGATCCAGCGCGGCGTCCAGATCGGCATCGTCTTGGATGATGACGGGGGCGTTGCCACCCAGTTCCATGGACACTTTCTTGACTGTGGCGGCGGCGTCGCGGATCATCTGCTGGCCCACGCGGGTCGATCCGGTGAGGCTGACCTTGCGGACGCGCGTGTCGGCCATGATCGGGTCATAGGTGGTGGCGGTCGAGCCGATGACAAGGTTCACGGCGCCATCGGGCAGGCCGGCGGCGCGCAGGCAATCCACCATGACCATGGCGACGCCGGGCGTCTGCGACGAGGGGCGCAGCACCACCGGGCAGCCTGCCGCCAGCGCGGGGGCGAGCTTGCGGGCGGGCAGGGCGGCAGGGAAGTTCCAGGCGGTGAAGGCGCCAACCACGCCGACGGGTTCCCGTGTCACCTCGAACCGGCCGCCGGGCACGCGGCTTTCGACAATACGGCCATAGATGCGGCGGGCTTCCTCGGCATACCAGCGGAACTGGTCACAGGCGAGCGCCCATTCCCGTCCGGCCTGCGCAAGGGGCTTGCCGGTTTCGGTGGTGATCATGCGCGCGCCTTCCTCGGCGCGGCGCAGCATTTCGTCGGCGGCACGGTGCAGCGCCTCGGCGCGGGCAAAGCCGCCCATGGCGCGGAGGGCGGGCAGGGCGCGGGCGGCGGCATCCAGCGCAGCCTGCGTTTCGGTCAGGGTGGCGGCGGGGGCCTCGCCCAGCGACTTTTCGGTCACGGGCGAAATCACCGGCGCCGTCGCGGCGGGCCTGTGCCATGCGCCGTCAAGGAACAATCCGAACGGCTGGTACATGGTCAGGCCAGTTCGCTGGTGCGGACCGTCCGGCCCTCGGCGACCGAACGGATCGCGGCCTCGGCCAGCAACAGCGCCAGGCGGCCATCCTCGAAACCAACGGCGACCGGGGTGCCCGATTCTATCGCATCGACGAAGGCGTCGATCTCTGCTGCGAAAGCCTCGGCATAGCGGTCGATGAAGAAGTTTTGCAGCACCGCGCCCTGTGCCGTGAAATCTGCTCCGAAAAGCTGCATGTTGTTCATGCGGCGGTTTTCAGAGATGGCCATGCCGCCCGAGCCGAATGCCTCGACCCGCTGGTCATAGCCATAGACGGCGCGACGCGAGTTCACGATGACGGCCTGTTTGCCGCTGGCGGTGGTCAGCACGACGGTGACGGTGTCGTAATCGTTGCAGCGTTCCATCAGCGCCGGATCGACGAGGCGGGCGCCGGTGGCGGTGACAGCTGTCACTTCCTCGCCCAGCATGAAGCGGGCCATGTCGAAATCATGGATTGTCATATCGCGGAAGATGCCGCCCGAAACCTCGACATAGGCATCGGGTGCCATGCCCGGATCGCGCGAGGTGATGACGATCTGGTGCACCTCGCCCAGCGTGCCATCGGTAATGGCGCGGCGCACAGCGGCGTGGCCGGTATCGAAGCGACGCACGAAGCCCAGCATGATGGGCAGATCGGTTCCCGCGATGCGGGCGGCGCAGGCGTTCACCCGGTCCAGCGACAGGTCGATGGGTTTTTCGCACAGGATGGGTTTGCCCGCCGCAACCGCCTGTTCGATGTAATCGGCATGGGTGGCGGTGGAGGTGGCAATCAGTACGGCATCCACCGCCTGTGAGGCCAGCACGGCTTCCGCCGATTCGAAACGCGGCACGTCCAGCTTTTCCGACACTTCGACAGCCGCCGGTTCGTGGGTGTCATAGACCCCGGCAAGCGCCGCGCGCGGATGGCGGGCGATGTTTTCGGCATGCATGCGCCCGATGCGACCACAGCCAAGGACGGCGATCCTGAGCATTTCGTTCTCCTCCCGAAAGCGATTTGCAATAATCATTGCAGAACTATTGCAATGTCAATGGGCATTCCGTAGTCTCTCGCCAAACCCATCCGCAGGAGGAGGCGAGATGACCCGGACCACCGTGCGCCTGACCATGTCCCAGGCCCTTGTGCGCTATCTGTGCAACCAGTTCACCGAGATCGACGGCAGCCGCGTTCCGCTTTTCGCGGGGGTGTTCGGCATCTTCGGCCATGGCAATGTGACATGCCTGTCCGAAGCGCTGGAGCAGGTGCAGGACCAGTTGCCGACATGGCGCGGTCAGAACGAACAAAGCATGGCACTGGCGGCCATCGGCTTCGCCAAGGCCAAGCGGCGGCGGCAGATCATGGTGGCGGCGACCTCGATCGGGCCGGGGGCGGCGAATATGGTGACGGCGGCGGGTGTGGCGATGACCAACCGGCTGCCGGTGCTGTTGTTGGCGGGCGATACCTTCGCCAACCGGCTGCCCGACCCGGTGTTGCAGCAGGTAGAACATTTCGGCGACCCGACGGTGACAGTGAACGATGCCTTCAAGCCGGTAGTGCGCTACTGGGACCGGATCACGCTGCCCGAACAGATCATCACCTCGCTGCCGCAGGCGATTGCCACCATGCTGGACCCCGCCGATTGCGGCCCGGCCTTCATCGGGCTGGCACAGGACACGCAGGAAAAGGCCTTCGATTACCCGGAGGTGTTCTTTGAGCAGAAGGTCTGGAAAATCCCGCGTCCGCGGCCTGACCGGGATGCGGTGGCCGAGGCGGCGGCGCTGCTGAAGGGGGCGAAGAAACCGCTGATCATCTCGGGCGGCGGGGTGCGCTATTCGCTGGCCGAGGCAGAACTGGCCGATTTCGCGGCGCGGCGCGGGATTCCGGTGGTGGAAACCATCGCGGGAAAGGGGGCGCTGACGCATCACCATCCGGTCCATGCCGGGCCCATCGGGATCGTGGGGTCCACCTCGGCCAATGTGCTGGCGAAAGAGGCCGATGTGATCCTTGCCATCGGCACGCGGCTTCAGGATTTCACCACCGGGTCGTGGACCGCCTTTGCGCAGGATGCGAAGTTCATCTCGGTCAATGCGGCGCGGTTCGATGCGGTGAAGCACCGGGCTCTGCCGGTGGTGGGCGATGCGAAGGAGGCGCTGGCCGATCTGGATGCGGCGCTTGGCGATTGGGCGGCGGAGGCCGGTCTGATGGCCCGCGCGCAACGGCTGTTTGCCGAATGGAACGCGCTTGTCGACGATCATCAGCGCCCGACCAATGCCGCCGTGCCGTCCTATGCGCAGGTGGTGGGGGTGCTGAACAGGGTGGCCGGCCCGGATGACACGCTGATCGCGGCAGCAGGCGGCACGCCGGGCGAGGTGACGAAGGGCTGGCGGGTGAAGAACCCCAATACTTTCGATTGCGAATTCGGCTTTTCCTGCATGGGCTATGAAATCGCGGCGGGCTGGGGCTGTGCCATGGCGCAGGAAGGCCCCGGTGCCACCGGCGGCACGCCCATCGTGATGCTGGGCGACGGCACCTACATGATGATGAATTCCGACATCTATTCCGCCGCGCTGACCGGGCATCGCATGGTCGTCGTGGTGTGCGACAATGGCGGCTATGCGGTCATCAACCGCCTGCAACAGTTCAAGGGCGTGCCGGGGTTCAACAACCTGCTGACGGATTGCCGGGTGCAGAACCGGGATGCGCCGCTGCATGTCGATTTCGCCAGACATGCCGAGGCGATGGGTGCAAAGGCGCGCAAGGTGGACAGCCTCGCCGATCTGGAAGAGGCGGTGAAATGGGCGTTGCAGAACGAAGGGCCGACCGTCATCTCCATCGTGTCGGACGCCTTTGCCTGGGTGCCGGGCGATGCCGACTGGGATGTCGGCGTGCCCGAGGTTTCCAGCTTTGAAAAGGTGCGCGCGGCCCGCGCGGCACAGGATGCAATTCGCGCGAACCAGCGCGTTGGAGTGTAAGGGAATGAAGGCAAGACTGGGCATTGCGCCGATTGCGTGGTGGAACGACGATCTGGCCGAGCTGAGCGATGATGTGAGCCTTGAGGAATGCCTGCGGCAGGCCTCGGTTGCCGGCTATACCGGGATGGAGACGGGGCGCCGCTTCCCGATGGACATGGGCGCGCTGGGGCCGGTTCTGGCGAAATACGGGATTTCGGTCTGTGGCGGCTGGTTCTCCGGCCTGCTGCTGGATGGCGATATCGAGGTGGAAAAGGAACGGATCGCGCAGCAACTTGCCTTCTTCAAGGCGGCGGGGGCGCCCTGCATCGTCTATGGCGAAACCGCGCGCAGCATTCAGGGCGTGAAATCGGCGCCGCTGGCGACGAAGCCGAAGCTGACCGAGGCGGAGATTGCCGCCTATGGCCGCAAGATGAGCGATTTTGCGGATTGGTGCGCGGGGCAGGGGATGCCGGTTTCCTACCATCACCACATGGCGGCGGTGATCGAGACCGAGGCGGAACTGGATCTGCTGATGCAGCATTCCTCGGTGCCGCTGTTGTTCGATGCGGGACATATGGCCTTTGCCGGGGGCGATGTGATGCGGGTGATCGAAAACCATCATGCCCGCATCACGCATGTTCATACAAAGGACATCCGTCGCCCGGTGATCGACGCGCTGGACCGCACGCGCGAAAGCTTCCTCGATGCGGTGGTGAAGGGTGCCTTTACCGTGCCGGGCGATGGCAGTCTGGATTTCGAGGCCATCGTGAAGGCGCTGGCGGCGAAAGGCTATGAGGGCTGGTTCGTCGTCGAGGCAGAGCAGGACCCCAGGGTCTCGCCCCCGCTGGAGATGGCGAAGAAAGGGTATGCGGAGCTGCTGCGCGTCATGGCGGCGGCCGGATACGAGGTCATGCCATGAACCGCATCGACGGCAAGATCGCCATTGTCACGGGCGGCACGCAGGGGCTGGGCGCGGCCATCGCGCGGGTCTTTGCGGCGGCCGGGGCGGGTGGCATCGTGATCGTCGGGCGCGGGGTCGAGAAGGGTCGCGCAGTGGCGGAGGACATCTCCGCCGCGACCGGCGTTCCGGTCGAGATGCTGGCCGCCGATCTGGGCAACATGGACGATGTGCGCGGCATTGTCGCCGCCGCCGACCGCCGCTTTGGCCGGGTGGATATTCTGGTCAATGCCGCCGGGCTGACCGACCGGGGCAATATGCTGAACACCAGCCCCGAGTTGTTTGACCGCATGATCGCCGTCAATACCCGCGCGCCCTTCTTCCTGATTCAGGACGCGGCGAAAGTGATGATCCGCGAGGGGATCGAGGGGCGCATCGTCAATATCGGATCGGTTTCCGGTCTGGCGGGGCAGCCGTTCCTTGCTCCCTATGCGACCTCGAAAGGGGCGCTGGCCACGCTGACCCGGCACGCGGGTTTCGCACTGATGCGCAACCGGATCCATGTCAATCAGCTCGACATCGGCTGGATGAACTCGGACCACGAGCGCAAGCTGGTGCTGTCGGAGACGGGTGATCCGACCTTCATCGACCGGAAGGCCGCCGAAAAGCCCTTTGGCCGTATCCTCGACCCGGCCGAGGTGGCGCGGGCGGTGCTGTGGATGGCGTCGGATGACTGCGGCATGATGACCGGCACCGTCATCCCTTTCGACCAATCGGTCTATGGTGGCTTTGACGAGGCGCCGGTGCCAGCGGCAAAGCTGGAGGGCTGACATGCGCACCATCAGGGGGCCGGGGGTGTTTCTGGCTCAGTTCGCGGCGGATCAGGCGCCTTACGACAGCCTGCCGGGTTTGGCCGCATGGGCGGCGGGCAAGGGGTTCAAGGGGGTGCAGATCCCGACATGGGACACCCGGCTGATCGACATGCGGCTCGCCGCTGAAAGCGACGCCTATTGCGATGAGCTGCGCGGGATGCTGGCCGACCATGGTTTGCAGATCACCGAATTCGCCTCGCATATCACCGGGCAACTGGTGGCAGTGCATCCGGCGCATGATGCGGTGATGGACAGTTTCGCGCCCGCGCCGGTGCGGGGGAACCCGAAGGCGCGACGGGCCTGGGCGGAGGAACAGTTGCGCTTTGCCGCGCGTGCCTCGGCCCGGCTGGGCATTGACCGGCATGTGACCTTTTCGGGCGCGCTGCTCTGGCCCTATCTTTACCCCTATCCGCAATGGCCCGAGGGGCTGGTGGAGGAGGGGTTTGACGAACTGGCGAAACGCTGGACCCCGATCCTGAACGATTTCGACGTGCATGGCGTGGATGTCTGCTATGAGATCCACCCTTGCGAGGATCTGCACGACGGCCATTCGTGGGAGTATTTCCTTGAGAAGGTGAAGGGCCACTCCCGCGCCAATCTGACGTATGATCCCAGCCATTTCGTGCTTCAGTCGCTGGATTATCTGGCCTTCATCGACCATTATCACGACCGCATCCGCGCCTTCCATGTGAAGGATGCCGAGTTCCGCCCCGATGGCAAATCCGGCGCCTATGGCGGTTATATGCCTTGGGCGAAGCGCGCGGGCCGCTTCCGCAGCCCCGGCGACGGGCAGGTGGATTTCGGCGCGATCTTCACCAGGCTGACAACGCATGGCTATGACGGCTGGGCGGTGCTGGAATGGGAATGTTTCGTCAAGAACCCCGAGGACGGCGCCCGCGAAGGTGCGCAGTTCATCGCGGATCACATCATCGGCGTGTCGGATCGCGCCTTCGATGATTTCGTGAAATCCGGCGCGGATCGCCGCGCCAACCGGGCGATGCTCGGTCTGGAGGATGAGGCATGAGACCCTTGCGGCTTGGCATGGTGGGCGGCGGGCAGGGCGCCTATATCGGCAATATCCATCGCCTTGCGGCGCGGCTGGATGGCCAGTGGCAGCTTGTGGCGGGCGCCTTCGATGTAGACCCGGAGCGCGGCCGCGCCTTCGCGCTTTCGCAGGGGCTTGACCCCGCGCGCAGCTACGGGACATGGCAGGAGATGATCGCGGCAGAGGCCGCGCGGCCCGATCGGGTGGAGGCGGTGGCGATCTGCACGCCGAATTTCACCCATTACCCGATCGCGAAGGCGCTGATCGAGGCGGGGTTCGATGTGATCTGCGAAAAGCCGCTGACCGCCACGCTGGCGGATGCGGTGGCGCTGGAACAACTGGCGCGGGACAGCGGGCGCTTTGTCGGGGTGACTTATACCTATTCGGGTTACCCCATGGTGCACGAGGCGCGCGTGCGGGTCGCGGCGGGTGAAATCGGCGCGGTGCGCACGGTGCAGGTGGAATACCCGCTGGAATGGATGGCGACGGCCATCGAGCAGCAGGGCAATGCGCAGGCGGCCTGGCGCACCGATCCGGTGAAGAATGGGCGCGGCGGGTCCATCGGCGATATCGGAACCCATGCCTATCATCTGGCGGGATTTGTCAGCGGGCTGACGCTGGACAGCCTGACCGCCGATCTGGCGACCTTCGTGAGTGGCCGGGCGCTGGATGACAACGCGCATGTCATGCTGCGCTATCAGGGCGGGGCGCGCGGACTTTTGTGGTCGTCGCAGGTCGCCATCGGCCATTCCAACGGCGTGCGGCTGCGGGTCTTTGGCGAGACGGGCTCGCTGCAATGGTATCAGGAACAGCCGAACGAGCTGATCCTGACGCCGCTGGAAGGCCGGGTGCAGGTGGTGAAACGCGGCGCGACGGATCTGTCGGAGGATGCGCAGGCGCGCACCCGCACCCCGCCGGGCCATCCCGAAGGGTATCTGGAGGCTTTCGCCAATCTTTACGCGGGCTTTGCCGAGGCGATCCGGGCGCGGGCCGAGAGGCGCAAACCCACGGCCATCGGGCGCAACCTGCCGACGGCATGGGACGGGCTGAAGGGCGTGGCTTTCGTTGAGGCGGTGGTGGACAGCGCCGAGGCGGCGGATCAGCCCTGGTTGCGGCCGGTGGCGGTATAGCTTCCGGGCGGTGCAATGGTCTGCATGGCAGGGCGTGACGGAAATATCTGTTGACTCCTGCAATAAGACTGCAATACTCATTGCAACACGGATAAATTTGCAATTTTTCAACTGACTTCACGGGGTTCGCGGCTGGGGAGGCTGCGGGCTGCCCTGTCGCAAGATCGCCTGTGCGATCCGGGAGGAGAGAGCATGAAGGACTTCGTATCCGGCATCAGCCTTGAGGCGTTTCGCGCTGAAGCCGAAACCACGACGACGCCGGCAATGTGCCCTTCGGCCATGGTCATCGAAAAGAACATCCCGATCTATGACGGGGCCAGCGTAACCGAGGCGATTGCGCCGGAATGGGCGGGGGTCATCGGGCAGGGGCCGGGCGTCTTTGTCATCAAGCGCGCCTTCGCCGATCTGCGCGCCATCGACCGCGCCAGCGACGCCTTCCGCGCCATCATCGCGCAGGAGCGGGCGGAAGGGATTGCAGCGGGGGATCATTTCGCCAAGGCGGGTGCGAATGACCGGATCTGGAACAGCCTGCAAAAGCTGTGTCTGCATGATCCGGCGGTCTATGCGCGCTATATGGCCAATCCGGTGATCGACATTGCCTGCCGCGCCTGGCTTGGCCCCGGCTATCAGCTGGCGACCCAGGTCAATCAGGTGCGTCCCGGTGGCAAGGCACAGGCGCCGCACCGCGACTATCATCTGGGTTTCATGTCGCCCGACCAGATGGCGCAGTACCCCGATCACATCCATGCCACGGGGCCGACGCTGATCCTGCAAGGCGGCGTGGCGCATTGCGACATGCCGGTGGAAAGCGGCACGACCAAGCTTCTGCCTCATTCGCAGCGCTATCTGCATGGCTATATCGCCGCGACCCGCCCCGAGTTCCGCGATTATTTCGAGGCGCATCACGTCCAGTTGCCTCTGGAAAAGGGCGATGCGATCTTCTTCAGCCCGGCGCTGTTCCATGCGGCGGGCGAGAACCGGACGGCCGATGTGGTGCGGATGGTGAACCTGATCCAGACCGCCTCGGCCTTCGCGCGGCATATGGAAAACCTTGACCGCACCGCGATGGTGCGCGCGGTCTACCCGCATCTGGCCGCGCTTTCACCCGAGGGGCGGCGCGCCGTCATCGCGGCGACGGCGGACGGCTATCCTTTCCCGACCAATCTGGACACCGATCCGCCGATCGGGGGGCTTGCTCCCGAAAGCCAGCAGGATCTGCTGGCCCGTGCGGTTGCCGAAGGGTGGGATCAGGCGCGGCTGGAGACCGCGCTGGAGGAACAGGCCCGCAAACGCCGGGCCTGAGCGGCGACAGTTCCGGGGGGAATCCGGCGCCGCAAGATAACGACCAAAGGGAGGAGAAACCTATGAAGAAAATGCTGCACACCGTGGCCGCAGCGGCCTTGCTTGCGACCACGGCCCTGGCCGGGGCTGCCCATGCGGAGGGCGAGAAATTCGTCTGGATCAGCCATGGCCCGGACAGCGACAGCTGGTTCAACGTGATCAAGAATGCAATCAAGGTCACGAACGAGCAGATGGGCGTGGAAACCGAATACCGCAATCCGCCGACCGGCGATCTGGCCGATATGGCGCGGATCGTGCAGCAGGCTTCGGCTGCGGGCGTGGACGGGATCATCGTCACCATCGCCGATTACAATGTGCTGGAAGGCCCGATCAAGGATGCCGTCGCCAAGGGCATCCCGGTGGTCACCGTGAACTCGGGCACCGTCGAGGAAAGCCAGAAGCTTGGCGCTCTGATGCATGTCGGCCAGCCGGAATACGAGGCGGGTCTGGGTGCGGGCAAGCGCGCGAAAGAGGCGGGGATCAGCTCGTTCCTGTGCGTGAACCACTATATCACCAACCCGGCTTCGGTTGAGCGCTGCCGCGGCTTTGCCGATGCGCTTGGCGTTGATCTGGGCAGCCAGATGATCGATTCCGGCATCGACCCGTCGGAGGTGCAGAACAAGGTGAAGGCCTATCTGACCGCCAACCCCGATACCGGCGCGATCCTGACGCTTGGGCCCAATTCGGCCGAGCCCTCGATCCGTGCGGTGAAGGATATGGGGCTGGATGGCGAGATTTATTTCGGCACCTTCGACCTGTCTTCGGAAATCTCGGCCGGAATCAAGGATGGCACCATCAACTTTGCCATCGACCAGCAGCCGTTCCTGCAAGGTTCGGTGCCGATCCAGGTGCTGACCAATTATGTGCGCTACGGCGTTGCCCCGGCCAATTCGATCTTCACCGGCCCGGGCTTCGTGACCAAGGACAATATCGAACTGGTTGAATCGCTGGCGGGCGAGTTCCGCTGAGCGACCCCGCCCCTACGGGGCCAGCGTGCGGGTGAATGCTCCCCACCCGCACGCCTTTCCTCTGATCTCAACGAGGCCAAGAATGACCGACACCACCTCCGGCCCGGCCGGTGACGAACGCATAAAAGATGTCTCTCCGCTGCGCCGTATGCTGATCCGCCCGGAACTGGGCGGGATCTGCGGCACCATCCTGGTCTTCATCCTGTTCGGGCTGATCGCCGGGGACAGCGGCATGTTCGCCGCCGAAGGAGTGATGAACTGGACGGTGGTTTCGGCACAATTCATGGTCATCGCGGTCGGGGCCTGCCTGCTGATGATCGCGGGCGAGTTCGACCTGTCCACCGGCTCGATGATCGGGTTTTCCGGGGTGCTGATGGCGATCCTGTCGGTGCAGATGGGCTGGCCGCTGTGGCTGGCCATTCTGGCAACCTTTGCTTTCTGTATCGCCATCGGGGCGCTGAATGGCTGGCTGGTGATCCGCACCGGACTGCCCTCGTTCATCGTGACGCTGGCCTTCCTTTACATCCTGCGCGGACTGACGATCTGGGGATCGGTCTATTTCACCCGGCAGACCATCATCGGCGGCGTGGCCGACCGGGCGCAGGGCGACTGGCTGGCGCCGGTCTTCGGTGGCAAGATCCTGACGGGCCTGTTTCAATGGATGGGCGATGCGGGCTGGATCGCCACTTTCACGCGCGGCAACCGGGCCGGGCAGCCGGTGGTGGACGGCATCCCCATGCTGGTGGTCTGGGCCCTCGCGCTGGTGATCTTCGGCCACTGGCTGCTGACGCGCACCAAATTCGGCAACTGGGTCTTCGCCAGCGGTGGTGATGCGCAGGCGGCGCGCTATGTCGGTGTGCCGGTGAACCGGGTGAAGATCCTGATGTTCATGTTCTCGGCCTTCTGTGCCTGCGTCTTTTCGATGTGTCAGGTGATGGAATTCGGCTCGGCCGCCGCCGACCGGGGCCTGCTGAAGGAGTTCGAGGCGATCATCTGCGTGGTGATCGGCGGCGCGCTGCTGACCGGCGGTTACGGCTCGGTCATCGGGGCGGCGCTGGGGGCGGTGATCTTTGGCGTGGTGCAGCAGGGTCTGTTCTTCGCCAATGCCGAAAGCTCGCTTTTCCGGGTGTTCCTCGGGATGATTCTGCTGATCGCGGTCATCATGAACACCTACATCCGCCGCATCATCACGGGGGAACGCTGATGACCACGCCCATCGTCGACATGCGCGACATCAAGAAACATTTCGGCCATGTGATCGCGCTGAACGGGGTGTCCTTCGATGTGCGCGCCGGGGAATGCCATTGCCTGCTGGGCGACAACGGCGCCGGGAAATCGACTTTCATCAAGACCATGTCGGGCGTGTTCCGCCCCAGCGCGGGTGAGATGCGGGTGGAGGGCAGGCCGGTTGTCTTTGAAAGCCCGCGCGACGCCATGACGGCGGGGATTGCCACTGTGTATCAGGATCTGGCGATGATCCCGCTGATGAGCGTCAGCCGCAATTTCTGGATGGGGCGCGAGCCGGAAAAGGGCATCTGGCCGCTGCGCACGCTGGATCTGGCAAAGGCCGACGCCATCACCATGAGCGAGATGCGGAAAATGGGCATCAACCTGCGTGGCCCCGATCAGGCGGTCGGCACCCTGTCGGGGGGAGAACGGCAGACCGTCGCCATTGCCCGTGCCGTCTATTTCGGCGCCAAGGTGCTGATCCTGGACGAGCCGACCTCGGCTCTGGGTGTGCGGCAGACGGCGAATGTGCTGGGCACGATTGACCGGGTGCGCAAGCAGGGGATCGGTGTGGTGTTCATCACCCATAACGTGCGGCATGCGATGGCGGTCGGGGATCGGTTCACCGTGCTGAACCGGGGGCAGACGCTGGGGACAGCCCTGCGCGGCGAGGTGGATGCGCCGGGCTTGCAGGACATGATGGCCGGCGGGCAGGAACTGGCGGATCTGGAAAGCTCGCTGGGCGGCACCATCTGAGGCGGGGCGGGTCAGACCTTACTCCCCTTGCTGCGGGAGAAGGTGCTGATCCAGCCCGGCGGCCATTTCTGCGGCCACCTCGTGCAGGACGGAGATGAAGCGCCGGACCTGCGCGATCCGGGTGCTGCGCGGGGGATGCCACAGCGCCACCCGATACGGCACCGAAACCGACAGCCGCCGCAGCGCGACCGGCCCGCCCGCATGGCTGGCCGCGGTCAGCGGGTTGATCACCGACAGACCGACCCCCGCCGCCACCATGGCGCAGACGCTGGCGGCGGTGGTCGTTTCTGCGGCATAGTCGCGCGAGACATCGGCCTCGTGAAACACCACATCCAGCTTGTGCCGGTAGGGGTCGTTCTGGCTGAAATAGATGAAGGGCTGGTTCGCGAAATCGGCTGGGGTCAGCACATTGCGCGCGGTCAGCGGATGCCCCTGTGGCAGGACGCAGACCATATCCCCGACAAAGACGGATTCGCCGGTCGCACTTTCCCGCTCTGACAGGTTTTCGGCCAGACACAGGTCGAAAACCTGAGTTGTCATTTCATGCCGCAGCGAGGGTTCCTCGTGCGAGTGGATCGAAAAATGCACATCGCGGCGGGTTTTCAGAAAGCGCTGGATGACGCGGGGGATGATGGATTCCGCATAGGCCGGAATGCTGGCGATGCGGAAGTTTGCGGCATTGTGGGTGCGGATGGCCGAGGCGGCGCGGCTGATCTCATCCAGCCCGACAAAAGAGCGCAGCACCACCTCATGCAGCAGGATCGCCTGCTGCGTGGGTGTCAGCCGCTTGCCGAAACGCAGGAACAGGTCAAAGCCAAGACGGCTTTCGATCTCGCGGATCTCGCGGCTCAGCGTGGGCTGTGAACTGCCCAGTTTGGCAGCGGCGGCGGTAATGCTCTTGTTCACCATGACCGCGTTGAAGACGTCAATCTGGCGCTGGTTCAGTTTCATGGTGATCCCCTTTTCCCTTTGCATATCAGAAATGAATAAGAAACGCCCATGAAGTATTTCATTTGCATGAAAACATCTGGGAAGGTGGCGGAAACCCAGAACAGACAAAGGGTCGTCATGTCCCAGACCATTGCCCTGGCCCCGGCCCCTGCCGATGACCCCGCGCCGGATCTGCTGCATCGCCGCGACGGCGCGCTGCGCATGGAAGGCGTGCCGCTGGCCCGCATCGCCGAGGCGGTGGGGACGCCGTTCTACGCCTATTCGGCGCAGGCGCTGCGGGCGGGATACACCGCGCTGTCGGGTGCAGTCGCGCCGCACGGGGTGGATGTCTGCTTTGCGGTGAAGGCCAACAGCAACATTCACGTCCTGTCGGAATTTGCCCGGCTGGGATGCGGTATGGACATCGTATCGGGTGGCGAGATGGCGCGCGCGCTGGCCGCCGGGGTGCCTGCGGAGCGGATCATCTTTTCCGGTGTCGGCAAGACCGAGGCGGAAATCCGGGCGGCGCTGCTGGCGGGCCTGCATCAGATCAACGTCGAAAGCCCGGCGGAGCTGGAGGTGGTGGCGGCGGTCGCGCGCGATCTGGGCCAGAGCGCCCCGGTGGCGCTGCGGGTCAATCCCGATGTCGATGCCCTGACCCATGCCAAGATCACCACCGCGCGCAAGGACAGCAAATTCGGTATCGCCATCGGTGAGATCCCCGCGCTTTATGCCGCCGCCGCGATGCGGCCCGAACTGAACATGGTCGGGCTGGCGGTGCATATCGGGTCGCAGATCCTTGATCTTGCGCCGTTCCGCCGGGCCTGGGCCGCAATGGCCGGTCTGGTCCGCGATCTGCGGGCGGCGGGGCAGCAGGTCGGACGGCTGGATCTGGGTGGCGGGCTCGGGGTAGGGGGCGACGGCCACTCCGGCCCCGATCTGGCCGAATATGCCCGGATCATCGCGGATACGGTGGGCGGCATGGGGCTGGCGCTGAATGTGGAGCCGGGGCGCTGGCTCTGCGCCCGGGCCGGGGTCATGGTGGCCCGGGTGATCTATACCAAACCCGGTGACGGCGCGGATTTCGCCATTGTCGACGCGGCGATGAACGATCTGATGCGCCCGGCGCTGTATGACGCCCGGCATGCGGTAGAGCCGCTGGCCCCGCCGCGTCAGGTGGGGGCCACGACCCCTTGCCGGCTTGTTGGCCCGATCTGTGAAAGCTCGGACGATTTCGGGACATATCAGGGACTTGGCCCGCTTCAGGCCGGGGACCTTCTGGCCTTCCGCGACGCGGGAGCCTACGGCGCGGCCATGTCCTCAACCTATAATTCGCGGGATCTGATTCCCGAGGTTCTGGTGGATGGTGCGCAGTTCCGTGTGATCCGTCGCCGGGTCGGTATCGACGAGGCGCTGCAACTGGAACAGCCCGGACCGTGGCAGCGCGCCGGGTAAAGGGGGAAGCAAAGGGGGGTGCCGTGCGACAGGCCCGCCCGGAAACAAGGGTCGCCGATAACAGCGGTCGCAGGGTGCTCCCGATCAACAGCGGCCAAACCGACAGAGCGAGGTACAAGATGAACAAGAAGATGAAACTGCTTCTGGCCACCGGCCTGACCAGCCTTGTGCTGATGTCGCCGGCGCTGGCCGAGAACATGCTGCGCGTGTCCTATCCCGAAGACCCCAAGACCGCCGACGTGCAGATGACGACGGATGCCTATACACTTCCGCTGAATATCTTCGACCGGCTGGTGGAATCCGAGACGACGGCGCCGGGCCAGTCGGCGCTGGTGCCGGGGCTGGCCGAAAGCTGGGATGTGTCGGAGGACGGCCTGACCTATACGTTCCACCTCCGTGGGGGCGTGACCTTCCATGACGGTGCGGCGCTGACCGCCGATGATGTGGTCTATACCTTTGACCGGATGCTGAACCCGGCAACCAAGGCGCTGAACACCGATATCCTGACCTTCATTGCCGGGGCCGAGGACCGGCTGGATGGCAAGGCCGACAGTGTGTCGGGGCTGAAGGCGCTGGACGAGCACACGGTCCAGATCACCCTGTCGAAACCCTATGCGGCCTTCCTTGCGCTGCTGGCCTCGCCCGGCGCCTCGATCTACAACCGCGCCTTTACCGAAGCTGCGGGCGATCAGTTCGGTCTGACGGCGGAAACCACGAATGGCACCGGCCCGTTCATTCTGCGCGACTATACGCTGAACGACAGCCAGATGCTTGAGGCGAACGACAATTACTGGCGTGGCCGCCCGAAGCTTGACCGGCTGCTGGTGCGCGTGGTGTCGGATTCCGAAACGTTGCGGATGCTGTTCGAATCCGACGAACTGGACGTGTTCGATCTGGATTACGCGCCAACCCAGACCCCATATTTCTATGGCAGCGACCAGTGGAAGGATCAGGTCCGTTCCGGTCCGCGGGTGGGGATCTATTATTACAACATCAACCAGCTGAAAAAGCCGTTCGACGATGCGCGCGTGCGCAAGGCGTTCCAGATGTCGATCGACCGGCAGACCATTCTGGACAAGAACTTCTACGGCAAGGGCAAGCTGGAAGACGGCGTGATGCCGCGCGGCCTGGCCTGCTATACCCCGGCGACGCCCATCGAATACAACCCGGCCAGGGCGAAGGAACTGCTGGCCGAGGCGGGTTACCCGGACGGGGTGGAGATCAATCTGCAACAGGTGTCGAGCTGGTCGACGAAATGGTCTGACATGAACCAGATCATCCAGGCGCAGGTGGCCGAGGCCGGGTTCAAGGCCAATATCGTCACCACCGACGAGGCCGCCTTCCTCGCCGCGCGCAAGGCGGGCGATGCCGAGGCTTATACCCAGGTCTGGTCCGCCGATTTCAACGACCCGGACAATTTCTTCTACACCTTCTTCTCGGAATCCGGGACCAAGGTCAGGGGCTACAACAACAATGACCCCGAGGTCTTTGCCGCCATCGAAAAGGCGCGCGGCATGACCGATCAGGAGGCGCGCTGCAAGCTGTATCAGGAACTGACGGCCCGCATCGTCGATACCGATGCCGCCTGGGTGCCGCTGTTCAGTCTGGACCACAGCTATGTGGTGCAGCCGCGGGTGAAGAACTTCGTCGTGCCGTGGAACGGCTGGAGCGACATGAACTATTACAAGGTGGACGTCGAGTAAGAGTACCTTGACGGGGTGCGCGGAACCGCGCACCCCGGCCCAGGCATTTCATCCTTCCGCCTCGCCCCCGCCCTGCGCGGGTGCCGCAGAAAGAGCCTTTCCCGATGTTGATGTTCGCGCTCCGACGCATCCTTGTGTCCATTCCGGTCCTGATCGGCATTACGCTGATCCTGTTCATCATGCTGAACGTCGTGCCCGGCGATCCCATCGCGCTGATGATGAAGGAACACGCCAGTGCCGATGTGATCGAGCGGGTGCGGGCGCAGATGCGTCTCGATGACCCGCTGATCACCCGTTATCTCAGGTTCCTGTGGGATGCGCTGCATGGCGATCTGGGCAATTCGATCAAGCTCAACCGTCCGGTCACTGACCTGATCCTCAAGGCCTTTCCCAATACGCTGATGCTGGCGGTTTCGGCCGCGCTGGTGTCCTGGGTCATCGGCATTCCGGTGGGCATCCTGTCGGCGGTCCGGCGCGACAGTTTCATTGACCGCTTCTTCATGGGTTTCTCGCTGCTGGGCGTGTCGATGCCGATCTTCTGGTCGGCGCTGCTGCTGCAATATATCTTCGCGATGAAGCTGAAGCTGCTGCCGGTGTCGGGCTTCTATGGCTGGCAATACATGATCCTGCCCGCCGTGGTGCTGGGCTGGTCCTCGGCCGGGGTGATCGCGCGACTGATGCGGTCGAGCCTGCTGGAGGTGATGCGGCTGGATTACATCCGCACCGCGCGCGCCAAGGGCCTGCGCGAAACCGGCGTCATCACCCGGCATGCGTTGAAGAATGCGCTGATCCCGGTGGTCACGATCATGGCGATTCAGGTCGCGGGGCTGCTGTCGGGCGCGGTCATCACCGAGGCGATCTTTTCGATCCCCGGTGTCGGGCGCATCACGGTCAGCGCCATATCCTCGCGCGATATGCCGCTTTTGCAGGGCGCGGTGCTGTTTGCCACGGTTCTGGTGATCTTCGGCAATCTGGTGGCCGACATCCTGTATTCCGTCCTTGATCCCCGCATCCGGGCGCAGATGAGGAAAGAGGTGTGATGTCACGTTCTTCCGACCTGACCGACGCGCCTGAGGCGCTGGAGGAAGCAAGCTTCCTGCGTGATACCCTCCGGGCCTTCCGCAGGAACCGCATGGCCATGCTGGGCCTTGGCTTCGTGCTGCTGCTTGTCCTGGGCGCCATCTTCGCGCCCTGGATCAGCCCGCATGATCCCTACCGCGTGGCGCTGGACGAACAGTTGCTGCCCGCCTCGACAACCTATTGGCTGGGCACCGACAATTTCGGCCGGGACGTTCTGACCCGCATCCTTTACGGCGCGCGCATCTCGCTGGTGGTGGGGATCGTACCAAGCCTGATCTCGCTGAGCATCGGCACGATGATGGGCATTCTCAGCGGATATCTGGGCGGGCGTACCGATTTTGTCATCATGCGGCTGGCCGACATGATGATCGCCTTCCCGTCGCTGCTGCTGGCCATGGTGGTGATGTATACGCTGGGTGCGAACCTGCTGAACATCTTCCTTGCGCTGGCGCTTGTCGGCTGGGCTTCGGTCGCGCGGGTGGTGCGGTCGCAGACGCTGGCGCTGCGCGAGAAGGAATTCATCGAAGCGGCGCGCGCCAACGGCACGGCGAGAGTTACCGTGATGCTGCGGCACATCTTTCCGAACGTCATTCCGACGCTGATCGTGCTGTTCACCCTCGCCATCCCCGAGGCGATCATGTGGGAATCGAGCCTCAGCTTTCTGGGGGTCGGCGTGCAGCCACCGGAGGCAAGCTGGGGTCTGCTGGTGGCCAAGGGTAAGGAATACATGTTCCAGGCCCCCACCGTGGCCATTGCCCCCGGCGTGGCGATCCTGCTGACGGTGCTGGCCTTCAATTTCATCGGCGACGGGCTGCGCGACGCGCTTGACCCTTCGATGAAGGACTGAGCGATGACGGCAGAAACCATTCTTTCCGTGCGCGGCCTGTGTACCGATTTCAGCGGCGACCGCGGCAATGTGCGGGTGCTGGACGACGTGTCCTTTGATGTGGGCCGGGGCCGGATCGTCGGGGTCGTCGGCGAATCCGGTTCGGGTAAAAGCATGACGGCGCTGTCACTTATGGGGCTGGTGCCGCAGCCGCAGGGGCGGGTCAGCGCCCGGTCGATCACACTCGACGGCCGCGATATCACCCGCCTCGGTCCCGCCGGGATGCGGGGCATCCGGGGCCGCGACATCGCCATGGTGTTCCAGGAGCCGATGACCTCGCTCAACCCCGTAAGGCGGGTGTGGGAACAGGTGGGCGAACCGCTGGCGATCCACCACGGGCTTGGCCGCCGCGCCATCCGCGCCCGCGTGCTTGAGATGTTCGAACTGGTCGGCATTCCCGAACCCCAGACCCGGCTGGACGCCTATCCGCATCAGCTTTCGGGCGGGCTGCGGCAGCGGGCCATGATCGCGATGGGTCTGATCTGCGAGCCGAAGCTTCTGATCGCGGACGAGCCGACCACGGCGCTGGATGTGACCACGCAATCGCAGATCCTGCATCTGATGCGCGACCTGCGCGACCGGGTGGGCACCTCGATCATCCTCATCACGCATGATCTGGGGATCATCGCCGAAATGTGCGACGAGGTGAACGTGATGTATGCCGGGCAACTGGTGGAACAGGCCGATGTGTTCAGCCTGTTCGAGACGCCCTCGCATCCCTACACGCGCGGCCTGCTGGCCTCGATCCCGCGCGCGACGGAGCCACGGGCCGGGCGGCGGATGCCCTCGATCCCCGGCATGGTGCCGAACCTTGCCCGGTTGCCGCCCGGTTGCCGCTTCAACCCGCGCTGCGCCGCCGCCATGCCGGTCTGCCTGCAACGCGACCCCGTCCTGACCGGCATCGCCCCCGGCCATGCCGCGCGCTGCTGGCTGCACAGCCCGAACGGAGACCGGACATGACCGAGGATGTGGTGATTTCCACCCGCGACCTGACCCGGCATTTCCATGTCGGCGGCGGATTTATGGGCGGGCCGGCACGGGTGGTCCGTGCGGTCGACGGTGTCACGCTGGACATCCGCGCGCGCGAAACCTTTGCGCTGGTGGGCGAAAGCGGCTGCGGCAAGACCACGCTGGGCCGGGTGATGCTGCGTCTGCAAGAACCGAGTTCGGGAACGGTGGCCTATCGCGGCACCGATCTGACCGGCCTGGACGAGGCCACGATGAACGGGCTGCGCAAGAAATTGCAGATCGTATTCCAGGACCCTTATGCCTCGCTCAACCCGCGGATGCGGGTCGGTGAAATCCTGTCAGAGCCGCTGCGCAGCCATGGTTTCGGCACGGCGGATGAGATTCGTGACCGCTGCGCCGAACTGCTGGAGATGGTGGGGCTGCGCCGGCAATACCTGCGCAACTATCCGCATCAGTTCTCGGGCGGCCAACGTCAGCGTATCGGCATCGCGCGGGCATTGGCGAACCGGCCTGATTTCGTGGTTTGCGACGAATCCGTCTCGGCGCTGGATGTGTCGATTCAGGCGCAGGTTCTGAACCTGCTGGCCGAGCTTCAGGACCAGCTCAGCCTGACCTATCTGTTCATCACCCACGATCTTGCCGTGGTGCGGCAGTTCGCGGATCGGGTGGGGGTGATGTTTCTGGGGCGCGTGGTCGAGGTCGGTACGACGGAAGAGATGTTTGCCCGGCCGTTGCATCCCTATACGATGCTTCTGATGGCGGCGGTGCCGCGCCCTGATCCCCGCCTGCGGGGGCGGGACAGGCTGATGATGCAGGGCGAGATTCCAAGCCCGATGAATCTGCCCTCGGGATGCCGGTTTCACACCCGCTGCCCCTTCGCGCTCGAGATTTGCCGGACGGAAGATCCGGCACTGCAAGACCGGGATGGGCGGGCGGTGGCCTGTCACTTCCCGCTGGATGGTTGAGAAGGAGAGACCTTTGGATCTGATCGTGAGCGGGCAGGGGGCGGGCTGGCAGGCCCGCTTCGGCGACAGGATCTGGCGGGCTGCGGTGGGCCGGGGCGGTATCGCGGTGAAACAGGCCGAGGGTGACGGGATCAGCCCGGTCGGCTGCTGGCCGATCCGCCGCGTGCTGTGGCGGGCCGACAAGCTGGGATCTGCGCCGGTGACCGTGTTCCCGACCGCCAGGATCGCGCCCGATGACGGCTGGTGCGATGCGCCCGATCACCCGGATTACAACCGCCCTGTGAAGCGCCCCTTCGCTGCCAGCCATGAAGAGATGTGGCGGGCCGATGATCTTTACGACATCGTTGTCGTGCTGGGGCAGAATGATGATCCGGTGGTTCCGGGCGCGGGCAGTGCGATCTTCCTGCATCTGGCGCGCGAGGGCTATACCCCGACCGCCGGATGCGCCGCGCTGAGCCGGGCCGACCTGCTGGAGTTTCTGGCACTGGCCGGGCCGGATACCCGGCTGTGTTTCCGCGAAACCGAATGAGGCGGCCATGAGCGGGATCGACATGCAGGCGCTGGAACGCGCACTTGATCTGCTGCCGGGTCAGTATCGCGGCCCTGCCGGTGTGGCGGGCGTGGTGAAGGACGGGCAGGTGATCGCGCGGCGGGCATGGGGCTATGCCGATATGGCGGCGCGGCTGCCGATGACCGCGACGCTGCGCATGCCGATCTGCTCGATCTCAAAACAGATGACCTGTGCGCTGCTGCTGGATCTGTTCGACGACCCCGAGGCACTGGCGCCGCTGCTGCCCGATCTGCTGCCGCGATTTGAAGGGCCGCTGCCCAGCGTCGCGCAGCTCTGTCACAACCAGTCGGGATTGCGCGATTACTGGGCCCTGAGCGTTCTGCAAGGGGCGGCGCCGGAAGGCCGCTGCACGGCGGCGCAGGGGCTGGAGCTGCTGGCGACGGCGCGGGACGGGCATTTTGCGCCGGGGGCGCATTATTCCTACAGCAACGGCAACTTCCGCCTGCTGGCAGAACTGATCCGGCGCGCGACAGGCCGCGATTTCGGGGCACTGCTGGCCGAACGCATTCTGCGCCACGCGGGGATGCCGACCGCCTGTTTGGGCGCGGACACAAGCGATCACATCGATGGTGTGATGGGCTATGAAGGCAATGACGAGGTGGGCTTCCTGCCCGCCGAGACTGCAATCACATGGTTTGGCGATGCCGGTGTCATGGCCTCGCTGGACGATATGCTGGCGTGGGAGCGCCATATCGACGCGACGCGCGATGATCCGTCCGGGCTCTACCGGCGCATTTCGGCGCCTGCCACTTTCGCCGATGGCACGCCCGCGCCCTATGCCTATGGCCTGCGCCGCTACAGCCATGCGGGCTACGAGGTGACGGGCCATGGCGGCGGATTGCGCGGCTTTTGCTCTTACCGGCTGCATGTCGCGGCAGAGCGGTTTTCGGTGGTGGTGATCTTCAATCACGAGGCCAGCGCGATGCGCGCGGCCGAGGCGCTGCTGGCGGCGGCGCTGGATCTGCCCGCGCCCGCTGCGCCGGTTCCGGCGCAGGGCTGGGGCGGGCTGTGGCTTGACCCTGAGGCGGATCTGTTCCTGCGCACGACCGATACGCCTGGCGGGGTGCGACTGCATTACGCGGTCTCGCCTGTGCTGCTGGCCCCGGTCAGCGCCAGCCAGGCCGAGGCCCCCGGCATCCTGCTGCGGCGGGAGGGCGGGGCGCTGGTCATGGAGCGCCCGGCCGAGAACCTGATCGTCCGGGCCGAACCGCTGGAGCCGGTGGACCGTGCCGATGCCGCGGATATCGCCGGGCAATATCACGCGGGCGCCATCGACGCCGGTCTGGTGATCGAGGCGCGGGACGGCGCGGCCTATATCGGTTTTGAAGGGCTGTTCGGCCCGGGTCCGATGGAGCGGATGTATCCTCTGGCACACGACCTGTGGTCGGTGACCTGCCGTCGCGCCATGGATGCGGCCCCGCCCGGCGAATGGACCCTGCGTATCCGGCGGGGCAGCGATGGCCGCGTCACCGGGCTGACGCTGGGTTGCTGGCTGGCCCGCAAGATCCAGTATGACGGCCCGCTGGGCGGCTGATTGTGTCCGGTATTTTGGTGCAAGCAGAAATGCGCTGCATATTGATCAATGAGCGCATCTGGGCGGGGCGGGCGGGTTTCCGAAGAGTCGGCTAATCTATATTATGTTATAATATTAAGTGCGAGCCATCCGCCTGGTCTCGTCAGGCTGCCGTCAGCGCGGGCGCCGGCTGGCCTGCACACCGGCCTCGGTGACGATCAGGTCGAGCGGGATGTCATGCGGTTGCGGGCAAATCGTATCGAGCCGCGCGGCCTGAAACCCGACACCGATCACCAGCGGCGCGGGGGTCAGCGCGGCCAGCGTGCGGTCGAAATAACCGCCGCCATAGCCAAGCCGGAAAGCGGCATCATCCCATCCGACCAATGGCGCCAGCGCCACGTCCGGGATCAGGCGCAGGCTGTCGGCGGGCGGAACCGGGATGTTCCAGTCACCACGCTCCATCCGGGTTTCGGGCGTCCAGTGCCGGAACACCAGCGGGGCGAACCGGGTTTCGACCACCGGCAGCGCGATGCGGAATCCCGCCTCGTGCAGCGTGAACATCAACGGCCTCAGATCGGGTTCACCCTTGATCGGCCAATAGGCGGAAAACACGCCGCCCGGCGGCAACATGCCCGGCACCAGCCCCGCGAGATGACGAAATATCGCAGTGCCGATGGTCTGGCGTTCGGTGACGCGCAGGGCATCGCGGGCGGCGCGCAGCCGGGCCCGTTCGGCCCGGCGCCAGCCTGGCAGGTCAGAGACATCGGCGGGTGCAAGATCTGCCGCAAGACAGGGCGATGAGGCGGGCGGCCGGGCCTGCGGATCATCTGTCATGCCCGGCTCCCTGCGGCACGGGCCAGACAGGCCGCCGCCTCATCCGCCATCAGGTGCAGGCGCTGCGCCGCCGGAACGATATCGCGGATCGCCCCCACGCCCTGCCCTGCGTAAAGCGCCATCGCCTCCAGATTGCCCGTGGTGTGGCGCATCGGGGAATCCGTGCTGAAGCGCATGAGCGGCGTGCCCCCGTCTTCGGCGATCACCTCGCGCGGCAGGCGGGCCGGATCATGGCCCAGCAGGCGATTGCCCAGCCCCTGTGTCACGCTGTTGCCGATCACCCGCACCGCTGCGCCCATCGGCCAGTTCAGCACGAACACATCGGTCAGCACGGTTTCCTCGCCGCGTGCCGCGACCACGCGCGCCTTGTGATAGTCATGCGCGAAGGACTCTGCCGTCGCCAGAAAGGCTGTGCCGCATTGCACACCCTGCGCGCCCGCCGCCAGCGCTGCCGCAAGGCCGCGTCCGGTGGAAATGCCGCCCGAAATGACGACGGGAACGCCGGCCTCGGCAAGCAGGGTTTCGGCAAGGGCGAAGGCACCGCTGCGGCCATGCACATGGCCCCCCGCCTCGACCCCCTGTGCGATAAGGACATCCGCCCCCGCATCTTCCGCCATCCGTGCCGCCCCGGCGCTGCCTACCTGATGCAGCACCAGCCCACCGGCCTGTTTGATGCGCCGCACCACTGCCGGGATCACATCCCAGAAGAAGGTGAAGGTATCGACCCCGAGATCAAGGCAACGGCCGATCTGGGCATCCAGCAACAAGGGGTCGGTGGCTGCCGGGATCAGGTTGACCGCAAAGCGACGGTCGGTTGCGGCCCGCAGCGCTGTCACCTCGGCCTCGATCAGGGCGGGATCTTCGCGCACCATGCCCAGCATCGCAAAGCCGCCAGCCTGCGCAACAGCGGCCGCGAGTTCCCATCTTGCCACGCCGCCCATACCCGCCAGCAGGATGGGAAGCTCGCAGCCCAGCATGTCGCACAGCGGCGTTCGCAGGATTGTCCGATCTTGCATGATCTTGTCCTCGCCCGGCGGGCAAGGCGTGGCGCCCGCTTGCAATCTGGTCTAGGACTGATAAGTGGTATTGTAAATACTTATTTGAAAGCCAAGCGATGCGCCTGACCTCTTTCACCGATTACGGGCTTCGGATGCTGATGCGCATGGCCGGAGAGCCGGAGCGCGGCTTTACCACCGCCGCGCTGGCGGCAGAGTTCGGCCTGTCGCGCCATCATCTGACCAAGATCCTGCACCGGCTGGCCCAGGCGGGTCATGTGACGACGCGCCGGGGTCAGGGGGGCGGGGTCACGCTGGCCCGGCCTGCGGGCGATATCCGGCTGGGCGCGCTGGTCCGACTGCTGGAGCAGGACCAGCCGCTTGTCGAATGTTTCGGCCCGGACCGCAGCGATTGTACGCTGGATGGCCACTGCAAGCTCAAATCCCGGCTGCGCCGGGCCGAAGCGGCATTTCTGGCCGATCTGGACCGCACCACCCTTGCGGACATTGCCTTTACACCGCAATCCGCCGGGGGCGTGGCGGCGCATCAGGCGCTGGCCTGACACTGGCGTGCCTCAGCCCTCGGGCCGAAGCACATCGCCGTACAGTTCGCGCAGTTTGGCCTTCATCACCTTGCCGGTCGCCCCCAGCGGCAGGGCCTCGACAAAGATCACCCGATCCGGCACCTGCCAATGCGCGACCTTGCCTTCGTAGAAGGCGCGGATGTCCTGTTCATCCGGCGTTTCACCGGCGACGGGCACGGCCAGCACCACGGGCCGTTCATCCCATTTCGGGTGCCGGGCGGCAATGGCGGCGGCATTGGCGATCTGTGGATGCGCGATAGCGATGTTTTCCAGCTCGACCGTCGAGATCCATTCACCGCCGGATTTGATGATGTCCTTGGAACGATCGCGGATTACCAGATAGCCGTCGGCATCCAGCGTCGCGACATCGCCGGTGTCGAACCAGCCATCCAGCGTCAGGGCCGTTTCTTCCTGCCCGAAATAGCTTTCGACAATCCAGTGCCCGCGGATCTGCAATTCCCCCTGGGTCTTGCCATCCCGCGGCAGTTCATGACCGGCCTCGTCCACGAGACGCAGGTCTACCCCCCAGGGCGGGCGGCCCTGACATTCGCGCAGCCGGTGCCGGGCCCCTTCTTCCAGCGTGCCGTGCTTTTGCAACAGCTGGTTCAGCGTGCCCAGCGGCGAGGTCTCCGTCATCCCCCAGGCATGGATCAGGTCCACGCCATAGGTTTCGCGGAACTCGCGCAGCATCGAGGGCGGCAAGGCTGACCCACCCACCACCGTCCTTTTCAGCGAAACGGGCTTGATGCCGGTCGATTTCAGCCCGGCCAGCAGGCCCATCCAGATCGTCGGCACGCCAAGCGCCAGCGTGACCTGCTCGGCCTCGATCAGACGGGCAAGGCTTTCGCCATCCAGCTTTGGGCCCGGCATCACCAGCTTTGCCCCGACTGCCGCTGCGATATAGGGCACACCCCAGGCGTTGACGTGGAACATTGGCACGACCGGCATCACCGTATCCCGCGCCGCAATCGCCAGCCCGTCAGGCTGGTTGCCACCAAGGCTGTGCAGCACCAGCGAACGGTGCGAATATTGCACGCCCTTCGGATGCCCGGTGGTGCCTGATGTGTAGCACAGCGCGGCGGGGGCGGTTTCATCCAGATCGGGCCATTCGGTTGCGGGATCGCCGGTTTCCAGCAATTCGTCGTGGAACAGCAGCCCCGTGATCAGACCCGCCGCCTCTGCATCGCGCGGGCCCATCAGGACGAAATGCCGGACAGAGCGCAGATGCGGCACCAGCTTCGCCACCACCGGCAGAAAGCTGCGGTCGAAGAACAACACCTCGTCGGCGGCGTGATCGAGAATATAGATCATCTGGTCCGGCGTCAGGCGGGGGTTCATCGTATGGGTCACCCGACCGCCGCTGCCGATCCCGAAATACAGTTCGAGATGACGCCGGTTGTTCCAGGCGATCGTCGCGCAGCGCGCGCCCGCCGCCACCCCGAGCCGATCCAGCGCCGATTTGATGCGCCGGGCATTGGCCCCGACTTCTCGCCAGGAACTGCGGCTCAGGCTGCCGTCGCCCTCCACCGAGACGACATCGGTATCGCCATGGTATTTTTCTGCATGCGCGATAAGTGACCCGGTGGTCAGCGCCTGCCACATCATTGTTCCGAACATCCTTTCCCCCCTTCATGTGCTGCCAGACCGGCAGTCTTGATTCCGCGGATCAGATCGGCCGCGCGTTCGGCGATCATGATGGTCGGGGCATTGGTATTGCCGCCGATCAGCGTCGGCATCACCGAGGCATCGACAACGCGCAGCCCCTGCATCCCGTGCACCCGCAGTGCCGCATCGACCACTGCCATGTCATCGCGGCCCATCTTGCAGGTGCCGACCGGATGATAGATCGTATCGGCCCGCGCCCTGATGTGGCGCGCCCAGTCCTGGTCCCCCATTCCGTCGGTCAGGCCGAACATCTCTCGTTGACGATAGCGCGCCAGAGCCGGGGCCATCAGGATCTCGCGCGTCATCCTTGCCCCCCGGATCGTGGTCTCCAGATCGCGCGGATCGGACAGGAAGCGCGGGTCGATGCCCGGGGGCGCCAGCGGATCGGCGCTTTGCAGGAAAACCTCGCCCCGGCTGTGGGGCCGCAGAGCGCAGACATGGCAGGAAAACCCATACCCGAGGTGCAGCCTGCGCGCATGGTCGTCGGCCAGTGCGATGACAAAATGAAGCTGGATATCCGGCCTGTCCAGTGCCGGGTCGGTTCTGAGGAAGGCGGCGCCCTCGGCAAAGGGGGTGGCGATCATCGACTTGCCGTCGCGCCGCCATTTCCGCGCGTGACGGATCAGGTTTCGCGTCGCGGTCAGCCCGATGCCGAACGTGTCGGTGTCCTTCGTGCGGAAGGCCAGGGTGAAATCCAGATGATCCTGAAGGTTCTGCCCCACCCCCGGCAGGTCATGGACGATCCCGATACCATGCGGACGCAGCGCATCAGCCGGGCCGATGCCCGACAGCATCAGAAGTTGCGGCGAGTTGAAGGCGCCTCCGGCAAGGATCACCTCTTGCCGCGCCGAGACCCGGTGATCCTGCCCGCCCTTGCGGTAAGCGACGCCCGTCGCGCGCTTCCCCTCGGTCAGCACCCGTGTCGCATGGGCTCCGGTAAGGACGGTCAGATTGGCGCGCTTGCCCTGAACCGGATGCAGATAGGCCGCCGCCGCCGAACAGCGCTCGCCATTGCGGGCCGCATCATGGAACTGGGTAACCTGATACAGCCCGACCCCTTCATTGTCGCCGGTGTTAAAATCGGGGCTTTCCCGGTGCTGGCATTCCGTTGCGGCCCGGACAAAGGCACGCGAGATCGGGCGCGGCGCTTTCTGCTCCGATACCTGCAACGGGCCATTGTCACCGTGAAAGGCGCTGGCTCCTGCCGCATTGTTCTCGGCCTTTTTGAAATAGGGAAGGCAATCCTCCCATGACCAGCCGTCGCAACCCGCGTCGGCCCAGCCATCGTAATCCGCCCGATGCCCCCGGATATACAGCATCGCATTGATCGCGCTGGACCCGCCCAGAGCCTTGCCACGCGGCTGATAGCCCCTGCGGCCATTCAGCCCCGGCTGTGGGACGGTCTGGTAAGCCCAGTTCGAGATGCGGCCATATCCGGGCAGCATGGCCACCGTTCCGGCAGGCGCCCGGATCAGCAGATGATCACCGCGCCCGCCCGCCTCCAGCAGGCAGACGCTGCGCGTCGGATCTTCTGACAGCCGCGCCGCCAGAACACAGCCTGCGGAACCGCCGCCCACGATCACATAATCATATGCGGCCCCGCCCGTGCCCGGCATGCGCATCCTCCCGACCGGGCCTCCTCGCCCGCGGAAAAGGTCAGGACATTTTCTGGCCCCTGTCCAGATACTTCGGCGCGGTGTGACCCAGCGTTACGGTGACGCAGGGGCGGGTTGCACGTCAGGCGTCGCCCATGGCCTTGCGCAGCGACAGCGGGCGCATGTCGGTCCAGACGGCATTGATGTGATCCAGACAGGCCTGCTTGTCGCCGCCAAAACCCGTCGCGGTCCATCCTGCGGGCAACTCCCGCCCCTGCGGCCAAAGCGAATACTGCTCCTCATGGTTCATCACGACCAGATATTGCGGTTCAATCGTCATTTCAGGCATCTCCATGCGGGTTCAAGGATGGGAAACGGGTTTGCCACTGTTGCCACAGTGGCGGGCGGTGCCGATCAAACACCGCCTCGATCCGGGCGGCCAGCGCGATCAGCGCAGCCTCGGCCCCCCGGCGGCCGATAATCTGGAGACCGACAGGCAGGCCATCGACCAGATCGACCGGGATCACGACGACCGGATGACCCGACAGCGAGAACGGCGTGGTGAAGCCGATACCGGCCTCCTGATAGGGGATGCGATGCATCCCGGCCGGGATGCTGCGCTGCGCCAGTGGCAGGCGCGGCGGCGGCAGATGCGCGAAGGCGGTTACGGCGGTCACCGGGCACAGCAGCGCATCGGCGGTTTCCAGATGCCGGTCGATGGCGGCAACCGTGGCCTCGCGCGCGGCTTCGGCCTGTCCCGGCGGTATCCCGGCCAGCCCGCGCAACAGGGCTTGCCGGAGCGGGCGGCGCGGCGCGGCCAGTGCCAGCAGACGCAGCGCCAGCCTTTGCCAGCCGCGCAGATGCGGCGAGGCGGCGGCCATGAGCAACCCGCCATAGCCCTGCCAGGCGGTGCGAAAATCCAGCGGTGCGGTGCGGGTCTGCGCGCCCTCCTCCGCCAGCCATTCCGCCGCGCGGTGCATCGCCTGTTCCGTGCGCGGGCACAGCGGCAGCGGAGCGCCGGTCACCAGACCCAGCCGCAGCGAACCTTGCGGGGCGGGTGCCTCGGGATGGCCGGACAGGGCGGCGAAACCGGCGGCCAGATCGGCGCAATCGCGGGCAAGGAAGCCGCCGCTTTGGAACGGCGGCGGCGCGGCGCCTTCCAGCGGCGGGATATGGCCCGCCATGTCAAAGACCTCCGGCCCCGCCTTCAGCGCGGCCACCCCGCAAAAGGCCGCCGGAATGCGCAGCGATCCGGCCAGATCGCTGCCCAGATCCAGCCGCGACAGGCCGGTCAGCACCGCTACCGCCCCGCCCCCGCTGCTGCCGCCGGGGGTGCGGGCCGTGTCCCAGGGGTTCAGGGCGGTGCCGAAAACCGGGCTGGCGCACTGGATGTCGCCGCA
>NZ_LJSC01000062.1:0-84276 GCF_001303875.1 Gemmobacter sp. LW-1
CGCCCTTGGGCAAAGGCCCATCCGCCGTATCCACCCGATGCGCCAGAATGGCGCCCTCAGCCTCGGTCAGTGACACCGGCCCGAACTGCATCAGCCCTGCCTCAGAACCTGGGTGATCTCGGCCATGACCGAAACCGCGATTTCCGCCGGGCTTTTCGCCCCGATCGCCAGACCGACAGGCGCATGGATGCGCGCAATCTGGCCCGCGTCAAACCCGGCAGCCAGCAGCCGTTCCACGCGTTTCGCATGGGTGCGGGTCGAGCCGAGACAGCCCAGATAGAAGGCCGGGCTGCCCAGCGTGGCGCGGATGGCCGGGTCATCCAGCTTGGCGTCATGCGTCAGCGTCACAACCGCCGTCCGCGCATCCAGACCAAGCGCCGCCAGCGCCTCGTCCGGCCAGTCGTCACGGATCACCTCGCCGGGAAAGCGCGCGGCGGAACCGAAGGTTTCGCGCGGGTCGATGATGCTGACGTCATAGCCGCACAGCCGCGCCATCTGTGCCAGTGGCTGCGCGATATGCACCGCCCCCACGATAGCCAGACGCAGGCCGGGGTTGTGAATGGCGATGAACCAGCCGTCCTCCTCTGGACCGGAGCGGTCGGCACGCATCCGGGTGGCGACCGCGGCCGACAAGGCATCGCCCGGCCCGTCGACCAGACGGCGTTCCCAGCTTTCCAGATGCACGGCATAGGCCAGGGCGCGGCGGGTTGCGCGGGCGGCAACGATTTCGGCCAGCATGGCCTCGGGCAGCGCGGCGCCCACGGGTTCCAGCAGGATACGGATGGTGCCGCCACAGGCCAGACCCACGGCAAAGGCCGTGTCGTCGCTGACCCCGAAGGTCAGAAGCCGGGGCTTGCCGTCGCGCAGCGCCTCCTCCGCCTCGGCGATCACCGCGCCTTCGACGCACCCGCCAGAGACGGACCCCATGATCGCACCCTGCCCGTCAATGACCAATTGCGCACCGGGCTGGCGCGGCGCCGAGCCCCAGGTTTCAACCACGGTGGCCAGAACCGCACCGCGCCCGCCGCGATGCCAGTCAAGCGCGATTTCGGGAATCTGATCGTGCCGGAATTCCATGCTGCCCTCCCGCCTGTGGCCCAAGCTAGCCCCAGCACGGGGTGGCCTGCCATGCGACGAAGGTGCCACAGCCACGCGCGCGCCGCAGCAAAAAAGCAGGCGCCGCAGGGGGGAGGCCCGGCGGCGCCCGGTGTCCGGCTTCGGAGCATTGCCGGGCAGGCCCGCGCGGAGAACAGGGAGAACCCGCGCAAAAGCAAAATGGCAGGGCCGAAGCCCTGCCACCTTGATTTTGGTCAAATTGTCCTGCCTCAGTTCGAGGCAAGTTGACGCATCAGCGGCGAGATCATCCGCACAACAGCCCGGCGATTGCGCGGCTCGTCTCCCGCAGAAGCGATGCGCAGCTCGCCCTCGCCATACCCCTGCACCACCATGTTCTCTGCCGGAACGTCGAAGTATTCGGTCAGCGCCAGCGCCACGCTTTCGGCGCGACGGTCCGACAGCGCGAGGTTATAGGCAGCATCCCCCACCGCATCGGTATGACCTTCGATCAGGAACATCTCGCCGGGGTTTTCCTCGATCATCTGGGACATGAACTCTCCCAGTTGCGACAGCTTTTCCGCCTCCGAAGGCCGGATCGCGGCAGAGCCGGTTTCGAAGGTGATGTTGTCGACATCCACGGTCGGCGCCAGCGCCCGCACCTCCGGGTAATCGCGAATCTGCGCAAGGCTGAACGAACGTCCCGCTTCCGCCGCGCGCAGGCTCAGCATGCGCGCACGCAGCGCCGCATCCTCGCCCGAGGTCGAGATGGCAAGACCCGGCTGCGGCTTCGGCAGACGCGTCACGTCCACTTCCTGCACGCGGTCGCTCAGATCGTCGATCAGCAAGGTCTGGCTGCCATCGAGATTGATGCGCGCCCGGCGCAGCACCCGGCCCGAGGCATCGCGGATGGTGATGATCTGCGTGCCATCGGCGCGATCCACCGTGGTGCGGGTCGAGCCATCGCGATAGGTTTCGGTGCGCACATTGCTGCCCGGTTCGCGGATCAGCGCGTCATCATCCTTCAGCACGACATAATCGCCATAGCCCCGGTCAACGACCACCCGGTCGCCGGTGTTCGACACGACCTTGTTGCCGTTCTTCAGCAGCGTCCCGACGGCCAGCGCGCCAAGCGCCAGAAGCCCGGCCTTTTCCAGTTTCGAGAGGCCGCCACTGTCTTTCTTGGCGGTCTGCTGGTCACCGATCACCGGCGTGTCATAATCCCGGCCGGCGTCGCGGCGATCCTCGCGTGTTACGCGGGATTCCGTGACCTGCGGGCCGTCATCCCCGGAACGCGGCGCGCCAGAGGGCACCAGAGCCGCCTCGGGCTTTTCGGGCTTCTTCGAATTCCGGCGCTTCTTGGTGCCATCCTTCTGCGTGGTGTCGGCCTGCTGCGCGGCGGGTTCCGAGCCGAGCACATCGAGAATCGCCTTGTCCTCTTCAGCACGCGGCTTGCGCTGCTTGCGCGGCTTCTGTTCGGCAGGCGCGGTATTGGCGGTGTTGACCGACGTATCGGGCGCCAGCGTCGGCGCATTGTCGTTGTCCGAGCTGCGCGGCGCGCCGCTGGGCACTTTCACCTGCGGCTCCTCGACCGGCGCGACGGCTTCGCTGCGCGTGGGTGCCTTCGG
Source organism: Gemmobacter sp. LW-1 (assembly GCF_001303875.1). Taxonomy (NCBI): domain Bacteria; kingdom Pseudomonadati; phylum Pseudomonadota; class Alphaproteobacteria; order Rhodobacterales; family Paracoccaceae; genus Gemmobacter; species Gemmobacter sp. LW-1. Next base: position 2,682 of record NZ_LJSC01000062.1, read on the forward strand.
GACTACCTTGTCCTTCTTGTCGTCTTTCTTCTCTTTCTTCTCGGCCTTCTTCTCCTTTACGGGCTTGTCGGCCTTCTTCTCCTTGGCGGGTTTCTGTTCCTCAGCCGCCTTTTTCTGCTTCTTCACCGGCTCATCCGCCGCCTTCTTCTTGGCAGGCGCCGCATCCTGCCCGGCAGCAGCCTTTTTCTTCTTCGGCTGCTCGGCGCCTTCGCCGTTCTTGCGCTCAGGCGAGCCGCCACCGAATTTCTCGAAGGCGCGCTTCTCGCAATTCGCGGGGTTCTTCACCACGATGCAGTTGGCGCCATCCGGGCAGGCCGTCTTCTTGTCGGGCAGGCAGACCACGGTCTGCCCCTGGACCTGGACACGGGTCTGCGCGCTCAGGGCTGCGGGATTGATGCCAGCCAGAGCGACGGCCAGTGCCGTCGTGCAGTTCAGAATACGGTTCATGCCTATCCTCTTTCGATTCTCTGCGGTGGGCCAAAGGGCAACCACCTGCACCGGAGATGGTTCCCTGTAGACAAAAATCCCCGCTGATATGCCATATCATGCCACCGACAGCCCCTGACAGGCGGGAATTCCGGCAACTCCCCGGAAGTTTGCTTGCGCCAAAGCACAATCCTGTGTAAGGACGCCCATCCTTCCGCATGACCCATGAACCGGCGCAGCCTCTCGTGGACGGGCCGCGGAAGGCGAAAAGGCCCGCCCTATGAAATGCGCCTATGATACGGAGCTTACATGCCTCTCTACGAGCATGTCATGATCGCGCGTCAGGATCTGTCCAACGCGCAGGCCGAAGGTCTCATCGAACATTTCTCCACGGTCCTCGCGGACAACGGCGGCAAAGTCGTTGAACACGAATACTGGGGCGTCAAAACGATGGCCTACAAGATCAACAAGAACCGCAAGGGCCACTACGCCTTCCTGAAATCGGACGCGCCCGCCGCTGCCGTGCAGGAAATGGAACGCCTGATGCGCCTGCATGACGACGTGATGCGCGTGCTGACCATCAAGGTCGAAAAGCACGCCGAAGGCCCGTCGGTCCAGATGCAGAAGCGCGACGAGCGCGAGCGTGGGGACCGTGGCGATCGCGGTGACCGTGGGGACCGTCCGGAAGGCGAACGTGGCGAACGCCGCGAGCGCAGCTTCGGCGGCGACCGTCGTCGTTGATCTGACAGGGAAAGGACCATCATCATGGCGAACAAACCCTTCTTCCGCCGTCGGAAAGTCTGCCCCTTCTCGGGCGACAATGCCCCGGCGATCGACTACAAGGACGTGCGTCTGCTGCAACGCTACATCAGCGAGCGTGGCAAGATCGTTCCGTCGCGCATCACCGCCGTCTCGGCGAAGAAGCAGCGTGAACTGGCCCAGGCCATCAAACGCGCCCGCTTCCTCGCCCTGCTGCCCTATGCCGTGAAATAAGGAGATACTTCGATGCAAGTCATCCTTCTTGAGCGCGTGGCCAAGCTGGGCCAGATGGGCGATGTGGTGAAGGTGAAGGACGGCTACGGCCGGAACTTCCTGCTGCCGCAAGGCAAGGCGCTGCGCGCCACCGACGCGAACATCAAATCCTTCGAGGCCCGCAAGGCGCAACTCGAAGTGCAGAACCTGGAAACGAAGAAAGAAGCCGAAGCCGTGGGCGCCAAGCTCGACGGTCAGGCGTTCATCGTCATCCGTTCGGCTTCGGATTCCGGCGCGCTCTATGGTTCCGTCACCACCCGTGACGTGGCCGATGCGGCGACCGAGGGCGGCTTCACCGTCGCGCGCGGTCAGGTCGTTCTGGATCGTCCGATCAAGGATCTGGGTCTGCATTCGGTGACCGTCGTTCTGCACCCCGAAGTTTCGGTGCGCATCACGATCAACGTCGCCCGTTCGGCCGAAGAAGCCGAACTGCAAGCCTCGGGCAAGTCGATCCAGGAGCTCGCAGCCGAAGCGGAAGCCGCGGCCGAGTTCGAGATCGCGGAACTGTTCGACGAAGTGGGCGCTGCCGCTTCGGACGAGTGATCCGACCGACAGAATGGAAAAGGCCGCGCGGGTTCCGCGCGGCCTTTTTCTTTGCCTCAGGCGATAGGGTCCGAGGTCACCACCTCCTGCCCGTCGCGGATCGCAGTATAGAAACACGACCGCCGGTTGGTGTGGCAAGCGGGTCCGATCTGATCGACCTGCATCAACAGGCAATCGCGGTCACAATCCACCCGCAGCTCCACCAGCCGCTGCACATGGCCCGAGGTCTCGCCCTTGGCCCAGAACCCCTGACGCGAGCGGGACCAATAAGTCACCTGCCCGGTTTCCAGCGTGCGCTTCAGGCTTTCGGCATTCATCCAGGCCATCATCAGCACCTCGCCCGTGGCATGGTCCTGCGCGATGGCCGGGATCAGACCGTTCGCATCATACTTTAGGCCAGCCGGATCGAATGGCATCGGCGCCTCCTTTGCATTGCCGCAGTTGCAGGTCTATCTATGCGGGGACAGCGGCGGAGAAAAGCGATGAGCGACAGCGACCTTGTGAAACTCTATTCCGGCCGGATTCTGGCCCTGGCCGCCGACATCCCGCATCTGGGCCGCCTGCCCGCGCCACAGGGCAGTGCGCGCCGCCGCTCGCCGGTCTGCGGCTCGACCATCACGGCAGATGTGGTGATGCGGGATGGCCGCGTCGCGGAGTTTGCGCAGGACGTGAAGGCCTGCGCACTGGGTCAGGCCTCGGCCGCCGTGGTGGGCGGTGCCGCCATCGGCCGCAACCGGGCTGAGGTTGAAGCTGCGCGGGACGCGCTGCGCGCCATGCTGAAGGACGGGGCGCCACCGCCTTCGGGCGCTTTCGCCGGGTTCGAGGTGCTGTTGCCCGCGCGGGATTACAAGAACCGCCACGCCTCGATCCTGCTGGCGATCGAGGCGCTGGCAGAGGCCATCACGGCGGCAGAGGCCGCATAAAAAAACCGCCGCAGTCATGCTGCGGCGGTGAGTGGCGTGTCTGGCAGGCAGGTGCGTCGGGGACAGTGACGCGGGCATCGCTTGGGGTCGATGCGCCCTTAACAGACCGCAGGCAGTGAAAAACCGGCAGTGTCAGCGGCTCAGGCAAGGCCCGGCAGATTCAGGCCGACAATCAAGAGAACGAACAGCGAGACCGCCCCGGCGGCATCCTCCAGCAAAGTTGCGCGGGAGCGGGTGATGATGGCTTTGACTTCCTTCAGCATCGGAACCTCCTGTCGTTTGTTCCATTATTGTTCTCACATGATTCACATCCTGTAAAGAACTTTTTGAGAACATCCGTGAACATAAAGAGAGAACGCCAGAGCGCGCTCCAGGGTTCCAACACAGAAAGGCGAGCTCAACCCACAGAAATCAGCCTGATCGCCCGATCCTGATCCAGCAACCACAGCAGCAGGCGCACCGCCCGGCCGCGCGGGCTTTCCAGCTGCGGATCTTCAGCCAGCAGCCGCCGCGCATCACTTTGTGCAATTTCCATCAGCGCCGATTGCCGTTCCAGATCGGCGACGCGGAACCGTGGCAGGCCCGATTGCGCCGTGCCAATCAGATCGCCGGCGCCACGCATCGCCAGATCTTCTTCGGCAATACGAAAACCGTCCTCGGTATCGCGCAACGTGGTCAGCCGCCGCTCGCCGCCCTCGCTCAGCGGCGCCTGATACATCAGCAGGCAGGTCGATTCCGCCGACCCGCGCCCGACCCTGCCCCGCAGCTGGTGCAACTGCGCGAGGCCAAAGATCTCGGCCCGCTCGATCACCATGATCGAGGCATTGGGCACGTTCACACCCACCTCGATCACCGTCGTGGCCACCAGAACGCTGGTCTCCCCGGCGACAAATCGTGCCATCGCCGCGTCCTTCTCGGCGGGTGGCATCTGGCCATGCACCAGTCCGACACAGTCGCCAAGGGCGGCACGCAGATGCTGAAACCGCGCCTCGGCACTGGCGTAATCCACCGTCTCGCTGTCTTCCACCAGCGGGCAAACCCAATAAGCCTGCCGCCCTTCGGCCACCGCGCGCGCCAGATGCGCCGCCACCTCATCCAGGCGCTGGGTCGAGACCATCACCGTCTTGACCGGCTTGCGCCCGGCGGGCTTTTCATCCAGCACCGACACATCCATGTCACCATAGCTCGCCAGTGCAAGGCTGCGCGGGATCGGCGTCGCGGTCATCACCAGCACATCCGCCGCCGCCCCCTTTGCGCCCAGCTCCATCCGCTGCGCCACGCCGAAACGGTGCTGTTCGTCGATCACCGCCAGCCGCAGGTCATGAAACTGCACATCCTTCTGGAACACGGCATGGGTGCCGACCAGAATGCCCGTCTCGCCCTCGGCCAGCGCGCGCAGCTTCGCCGCACGCTCCGCCCCCTTGTCGCGCCCGGTCAGCAGGTCAAGCCGCACCCCGGCCGCCTCGGCAAGCGGTCGCAGCCCCTCCAGATGCTGCCGGGCGAGGATCTCGGTCGGCGCCATCATCACGCCCTGGCCGCCCGCCTCCACCGCGACCAGCAGCGCCATCAGCGCGACCAGCGTCTTGCCCGCGCCGACATCGCCCTGCAACAGCCGGTTCATCCGCAGGCCAGAGGCCATATCGGCCGCGATCTCGCCCACGGCCCGACTTTGCGCCCCTGTCGGTGCATAAGGAAGTGAATCCAATACCTTGCGCTGCAAAACCCCGGTTCCGACCGAGGCACGCCCCTTACCGCACCGCGCCCGCATCCGCGCCAGCGCCAGAGTCACCTGATGGGCAAACAACTCATCATAGGCCAGCCGCGCCCGCGCCGCAGCTGCAGGCGCCAGATCGGCGGCACTTTCCGGCGCATGTACGGCCTGAACTGCCGCGTGCCAATCCGGCCAGCCCTCGCGTCGCTTCAACGGCCCGTCGATCCACTCTGCCAGCTCTGGCGCCCGCGCCACTGCCGCCTGCGCCGCTTTGGCCAGAACCTTCTGCGTCACGCCGGCGACCAGCGGATAGACCGGCTCGAACTCTGGCAGATCGCCCGCTTCTTCAGGCCGCAACACATGATCGGGGTGGACCATCTGCGCGATGCCGTCGAACAGCTCCACCCGGCCCGAAACGATCCGGCGCTGCCCGGTCGGCAACAGCCGCGACAGGAAATCGCCGCGCGCATGGAAATAGACAAGCTGGAATTCCAGCGCCGAATCCTTCACCGCCACACGATAGGGCCGCCCTTTCTGGCGCGGCGGAAAGTGGCTGCCCACCGTCACCTCGACCGTTACCACCGCAGGCGGCACCACATCGCGGACCGAGGCGCGGCGGCTGCGGTCCACCCCGGAATGCGGCAGAAGGAACAGCAAGTCCTTCGGCCGTTCAACCCCCAGCCCGGCCATCGCCTTCGCCGTCTTGGGGCCGACGCCTTCCAGCGTCTCCAGATCGGCAAACAGCGGGAAAAGCTCGGGCGGGCGGCTCATCCGGCGGCGCCCGCCAGGGCCAGCCATTCCTCCTCGTCAATCACCCTTACGCCGAGTTCCGCCGCCCGCGTGGCCTTCGAGCCGGCACCCGGACCAGCCACCAGCAGATCGGTCTTGGCGCTGACCGATCCCGCAACCTTGGCCCCCAGCGCCTCGGCCCGCGCCTTGGCCTCGGCCCGAGTCATCTTTTCCAGCGTGCCGGTGAACACGACAGTCAGCCCGGCAACCGGGCTTTGCGTTGCGCGGGCTTCGGGCGGTATGATCTCGGCCAGCTCTGCCACCAGATCCTCGACCGCCTGACGCTCATGCCCGCCCGCCGCAAGCGTGGTCACAAGAGAGGTTGCCAGAACTGCGCCAACCCCTTCAATCGACAGCATTTCCTCCCATGCCGCGCGCGCCTCGGGGCTGGCTTCCGCCATGATCTGCGCCCGCGCCTTCGAAACCTCGGCCCGGCGGCCTGCTTCAGCCGCCGCCGCGCGCTCTGCCACCTCGGCCTCATCCGCTTTCAGGTGCAGGAGCGCGGCCGGATGCGCGGCGTCGATGGCCTGCGACAGCCCGGCCCAACTGCCGTAATGCCGGGCCAGATCCTTGGCCGCGACCTCGCCCAGATGGCGGATGCCAAGCGCGAAAAGGAAGCGTTCAAAGGCGATGCGGCGCCGGTCGTCGATGGCTGCGAACAGCTTTTCGGCACTGCGCTTCCCGAACCCGTCGCGGTTCGCCAGTTTCGCAAGGTTGCGGATGTCCCGGTCCTGAAGGGTGAAGATATCGGCAGGCGCACGCACCGACAGCAGATCGTCGGCAAAGAACATCTCGATCTGTTTTGCCCCCAGCCCCTCGATATCGAAAGCACCACGACTGACGAAATGCTTCAGCTTTTCAATGGCCTGCGCAGGGCAGATCAGGCCGCCCGTGCAACGGCGGATCGAATCGCCCGGCTCCCGGATCGCGGGGCTGCCACATTCGGGGCAGGTTTCGGGGAAGGTATAGGGCGCGGCCTCTTCGGGGCGCTGCGCCAGATCGACATCAGCCACCTTGGGAATTACATCCCCCGCCCGATAGACCTGCACCCAATCACCGATGCGGATGTCCTTGCCATCACGGATCGGCGCGCCCGAGGAATCGCGACCCGCGATATAATCCTCATTATGCAGCGTGGCGTTGGAGACGACGACGCCGCCCACCGTCACCGGCGTCAGCCGCGCGACAGGGCTCAGCGCGCCGGTGCGACCAACCTGAATGTCGATGGCCTCCAGCCGCGTCCAGGCCAGTTCGGCGGGGAATTTATGCGCGATGGCCCAGCGGGGGGTTGCCGCGCGAAACCCGAGCCGCCGTTGCAGCGCCAGATCATTGACCTTGTAGACAACACCGTCGATGTCATAGCCCAGAGTCGCGCGCTGTGCCTCGATGCTGCGATATTGCGCCAGCATTTCCTCGACCGTCAGGCAGAGCCGTGTCAAAGGGTTGGTCCGAAACCCAAGCGCCGCCAGCCGCTCGATGGCGCCGGACTGGGTTTCCGACAGAGGTTCCGACAGCGCCCCCCAAGCATAGGCAAAGAAGCTGAGCGGACGCGAACGGGTGATCGTCGCATCGAGTTGCCGAAGCGAACCGGCGGCGGCATTGCGCGGGTTGGCAAAGGTTTTCTCACCCGCCTCGGCCGCGCGCGCGTTCAACGCGGCGAAATCGGCGTGGCGCATATAAACCTCGCCCCGCACCTCCAGCACATCGGGGGCGCCGATCAGCCGGTGCGGAATATCGGCGATAGTACGCGCGTTTTCGGTGACATTTTCTCCCGTTTCGCCATCACCGCGCGTTGCCGCCTGCACCAGCGCACCGCCCTCGTAGCGCAGCGACAGTGACAAGCCATCGATCTTTGGCTCGGCAGTGAAGCTCAGCGGCCCTTCATGGCCCAGATAACTGCGGATGCGGGTCACGAAATCCGTCACATCCGCATCCTCGAAGGCATTCTCAAGGCTGAGCATCCGCACTTCATGCCGGACCTTGCCAAAGCCTTCGGCCAGCGGCGCGCCAACCTGATCCGAGGGGCTGTCGGCACGTTTCAGCGCCGGGAACTGCGCCTCGATCTCCAGGTTCCGGCGTTTCAGCGCATCGTAATCCGCATCACTGATCTCGGGTGCGTCCTGCCGGTGATAGGCTTCATTCGCCCTGGCAATCGCCTCGGCAAGCCGGGCCAGTTCGGCCTGAGCTTCGGCTTCGGTCATACGATCGACAGGCTGATCTGTGGCCATGTTCCCCTCCGGCTTTGCGCCAGATTTAGGACGCCAGCCCCTCAAGGTAAAGCGCGCGCCTCACGCCCCCATCGCCAGTCGCCGCCCCAGATCATCGGGCAGCGGGTCGCGCAGCACATAGCCACGGCCCCAGACGGTTTCGATGTGGTTCTGCCCACCCGTCGCCTCGGCCAGTTTCTTGCGCAGCTTGCAGATGAAGACGTCAATGATCTTCAGCTCCGGCTCATCCATACCGCCATAGAGGTGGTTGAGGAACATTTCCTTGGTCAGCGTGGTGCCTTTGCGCAGGCTCAGCAGCTCCAGCATCTGATATTCCTTGCCGGTCAGATGCACGGTCTTGCCATCCACATCCACAGTTTTGGCATCCAGATTGACGCAGATTCGTCCGGTACGGATCACCGATTGCGAATGTCCCTTGGACCGGCGGATGATGGCATGGATACGCGCCACCAGTTCCTCACGATGGAAAGGCTTGGTCATGTAGTCATCCGCGCCGAAGCCAAAGCCCTTCAGCTTGCTGTCGGTATCGTCCGCGCCAGAAAGAATCAGGATCGGCGTATCCACCCGTGCAAGGCGCAGTTGCCGCAGGACCTCATGCCCGCTCATGTCCGGCAGGTTGATGTCCAGCAGGATCAGATCGTAGTCATAGAGCTTGGCCAGGTCGATGCCATCCTCGCCGAGATCCGTGCAATAGACGTTGAGATTCGCATGGGTCAACATCAGTTCGATACTGCGCGAGGTCGTCGGGTCATCCTCCACCAGCAAAATGCGCATCTCTGTCTTCTCCGCTTCAGCGCCAGGGTTGTTAACGATACTGGAGGGCAATGGTTAACTAGCGGTTACTGTGACATAGGTTGCGCAGAAAACAATCTAAAGTTGTCTATACTTTTGGATGGCTGTCACTTTCAGGGCTTTCTCGCCATGGCGTTCGACCGCGGCGCGCCAAAGCGCAAATTCCTCTTCCGACAGGGCATAGCGTTCCAGCGCCTCGGCCAGCGGAAGAAGCCCGTAAATCACCGCCTTAACCACCACTGCCTTGCGCGAGGCCACCCAGCGACTGGTCTCCGGCGGTGGCAGATCGGCGCGGGTCAGGATCGAGCCATCCGGCAGCGTGACCTGCCGCGGCCCGTGGACACGTTTCAGATACATGGCATTCCCCTCTTCCATCACGCGAAGTTTCGGCCGACAGGCTTAAGCCTTGATGAAGCGACGGGTTGAGAGTGTCGCGCATTTTCCTATATTGCGCGTAACTTTCCCTGATCCTGCCAGAGTTCCGTCATGCTGGACCATCCGCTGAATTCCCTGGGCTTCGCAAAGCCCCCCTCCGAGACGCGCGTCGTCGTTGCCATGTCGGGCGGCGTCGACAGTTCGGTGGTGGCCGCGCAGCTGAAGGAGGAGGGTTATGACGTTGTCGGCGTGACGCTGCAACTTTACGACCATGGCGCGGCGCTGGCGAAAAAGGGGGCTTGCTGTGCCGGACGTGACATCCATGATGCCCGCCGCGTGGCCGAGACGATGGGCTTTCCGCACTACGTCCTGGATTACGAGAACACCTTCCGCGAGGCGGTGATCGAGGAATTTGCCGATGCCTATCTGGCCGGTGCGACGCCGGTGCCCTGCATCCGCTGCAACGAGCGTGTGAAGTTCAAGGATCTGCTGGCCACGGCGAAGGATCTGGAGGCCGATTGCATGGCGACCGGCCATTACATCCAGCGCATGCAGGGCGCGACCGGGCCGGAACTGCATTGCGCCGCCGATGCCAACCGCGACCAGAGCTATTTCCTGTTCTCGACCACGCCGGAACAGCTCGATTACCTGCGTTTCCCTCTGGGGCATCTGGCCTCGAAGGCGGAAACACGGGCGCTGGCGTCGAAATACGGGCTGCCGGTGGCGGACAAGCCCGACAGCCAGGACATCTGCTTTGTCCCGAACGGCAATTATGCCGCTGTGATCGAAAAGCTGCGCCCTGGCGCGGCCGAACCGGGCGAGATCGTCGATCTGGAGGGTCGCGTGCTGGGCACCCATCGCGGCGTGATCCATTACACCATCGGGCAGCGCAAGGGGCTGGGCATCGGCGGTCTGGGCGATCCGGTCTATGTCGTACGGCTGGACCCCGACAGTCGCCGTGTGATCGTCGGCCCGAAAGAGGCGCTGTCCACCCGCATCGTGCCGGTGCGCGAGGTCAACTGGCTGGGCGATACACCCTTTGACAGCCGGGCGGAATGGCATGTGAACGTCAAGGTCCGCTCCACCCGCCCGCCGCGCCCGGCAGTGATCCGCCCCATCTCTGCCACCGAGGCAGAGGTGGAATTGCTGAACCCCGAGGATGGCGTCAGCGCAGGTCAGGCCTGCGTGTTCTATGCGCCGGAAGGCAGCCGCATCCTCGGCGGCGGCTGGATCTGGCGCGGGCGTTAAAGCACCGAAAGCACAGAGCGCGCCGCGCGCAGGCCGGGCGGCTCGCCACCTTTGCCCAGACGCTCCATCGTCAGGCGCATCGCCGCCTCCTGCGCCGCGCGCTCGGGGCCTTGTGCCAGCAGGGCCAGTACGGCGGGGGCGATGTTTTCGGCCAGACAGGCGGGGCCAAGGAATTCCGGCACCGCCCGTGTCTCGGACACCAGATTGACCAGCGTTACCGTATCAATCAGCGCCGCACGCTTCATCAGCCAGAAGCTGACGGGATGCAGGCGATAGGCAATGACCATGGGGCAGCCATTGGCCGCCAGCTCCAGGGACACGGTGCCCGAGGCCGCCAGCGCCACATCAGCGGCGGCAAAGGCGCCACGCTTGCGGGCCGGGTCCAGCACGATTTCGGGTGCGACCGGCCATTCGGCGGTCACCTCGCGCACCAGAGGCTCTACCGTCGGCAAGGTGGGCAGCACCACGCGCAGGCCCGGATGACGCGCCCGTAACAAGCCCAGAACCGCACCCAACACAGGCGCCAGCCGCCGCACCTCGCCCTGACGCGATCCGGGCAGGGCCAGCAGCAACGGACCATCACCGGCAAAGGCCGCGCGCTCCACCTCCGTCGCCAGCGGTTCAGCCACAACCGGATGGCCGACGAAATCGCAGCTCATCCCCGCCGCCGTCATATAGGGCGGCTCGAAGGGCAGCAGCGCCAGAACGTGATCGACCGCCGTCGCCATCTTCGCCGCCCGGCCCGGCCGCCAGGCCCAGACCGAGGGCGCGACATAGTGGATTGTCCGCAGGTCGGGCCGCGCCGCCTTCACCAGCCGCGCCACGCGCAGGCAGAAATCGGGGCTGTCGATGGTGATCAACGCCCGCGCCCCGCTGGCCAGCACGGCCTCGGCGGTTTCGCGGATACGCCGCTTCAGATGGCGATATTTCGGCAGCACCTCGGCAATGCCCATCACCGAAAGCTCAGCCATCGGGAACAGGCTTTGCATCCCTTCGGCCTGCATGAGTGGGCCGCCCACCCCGTCAAAACGGACACCCGGCGCGAGGTCCTTCAGCCCCGCCATCAACGCGGCCCCCAGTCGGTCGCCGGAAGGCTCGCCCGCGACGAGGAACAGCTTCATGGCTCGCGCGCCCAGAGGAACAGGCCCAGCCGGTCTGCCTCGGCAATCATCGCCGTACGGTCGAGCAGGATCACCCCGCCCGCCTCGAAGGCAATCCCTGCAAGCCCGGCGGCATGGGCACGTTTCAGCGTCTCCAGCCCCAGCGCCGGAAGGTCGATGCGCCGGTCCTGCGCCGGTTTCGGCGCCTTGTAGAACACGCCTTTCGCGCCATTCGGGTCAGGACGGCGGGCGGTTTGCGCCACCCAGTCCAGCATCGCATCGGTGCCCGGCAACGCCTCGACCGCAAGGCACAGCCCCTGTGCCACCACAGCACCCTGTCCCACATCCACGGCCCCGAGCGCGGCGACAATGGCAGCGGCCCGCGCGGCGTCGCGCTCATCGGCGGCACCCGGCGTTCCGCACAAAATGCCCGGCCCGGGCACCAGATCGGGCGCAACCTCCTGCGCGCCGACAACGGCGAATCCGGCTTCCTCGAAAATCGCGACCACCTCGCGCAGGGTGGCATCATCGCCCGCCTGCATCGCGGCCAGAAGGCGCGGCACCATCTGGGCGGTGCCCTGATCGAACAGCGACGGGTCCAGTCTTGGCCGCTGCACCGCACCTGCAAAGACCACACGGGTCACGCCCGCATCCTCCAGCGCGCGCAGGAAGGGCACCAGCCGTTCCACCCGGAACACCTGATCCACGGCCAGCCCTGCGGGGGTGAAACCGTCCAGCGCGCAAACCAGTGGTGACTTCAGCGCGGCGGCAAGGGCAGCGGGCAAGTGCCCGGCGCCTGCAATGATGGCGGTGCGGCTCATTTCGGGGTCAGGAAACTGCGGTCAGTCTGCGACAGGATGAAATCGGTCATTTCGCGCACATGCTGGCTGTCGGTTTCATCCGCCAGACGGCGCGCGCGGTCGAGGAAAGACCCTTCCCCCTGCGCCAGCATCTGATAGGCGGCGCGCAGCGCGGTGATTTCCGACCGTTCGACCCCGCGCCGCTTCAGCCCCACGAGGTTCAGCCCATCCAGCACGCCGCGCGGTCCCTGCACCAGACCATGCGGCAGCACATCATTCGTCACCATCGTCACTGCACCGATGATGGCACCACGCCCGACGCGGACCCATTGATGAACGCCGGACAGCCCGCCGATGATGACATCATCCCCGATATGGCAATGCCCGGCGATGGCAGCCTGATTGGCCATCACAACGCGGTCGCCGATGATCGCGTCATGGCCAACATGGCTGCCGGTCATCATCAGCACATCGTCGCCCACGCGCGTTACGCCACCACCACCCTCGGTGCCGGTGTTCAGTGTTGCACCCTCGCGGATGCGGCAGCGCTTGCCGACGATCAGCCGCGTGCGCTCCCCCTTGTATTTCAGATCCTGCGGCACCTCGCCCACAACGGCGCCCGGAAAGATCACCGTGCCCTCGCCGACCTCGGTCCAGCCAGTGACCACGCCATGCGGCTTCACCACCACGCCGGGGCCAAGCGTAACCTCCGGCCCGATCACCGCGAAGGGGCCGATGTCACAGCCGGGGCCGATGAGCGCCCCCGGTTCGACCACCGCCATGGGATGAATACGCGCGTCCGACATCCGCTCAGGCCTTCGGCACGTCAAACATGGCCATGAACTCGGCCTCACAGGCCAGCTCGTCACCGACCATCGCCCGGCCCTCGAATTTCCAGACCCGGCCGCCGCCGCGCACCGCCTTCACATGCAGTTCCAGCACGTCGCCGGGGCCGACCTTGCGGCGAAACTTCACCTTGTCGACGCCCATGAAGAACACCTTGGCATTCTTGTCGACCAGATCCATCGACAGACCGACGAGAATGCCCGAAGTCTGCGCCATCGCCTCGATGATCAGCACGCCCGGAAACACCGGCATCTCCGGGAAATGCCCGGTGAACTGCGGCTCGTTCATCGTGACATTCTTGATGCCAACGCAGCTTTCGTTGACATAGATGTCACGCACCTTGTCGACCAGCAGGAACGGATAGCGGTGCGGCAGGATGCGCTGGATCAGCGCGATATCAGCAGTCTGCGGCGCGGTCTCGGTTGCGGTCATCGATCACTCCTCTCAGGGGCCGCCGTACCGGCAGCCCGCGTGTCATTGTTCGGGCTGGCCCGCATCGGACGGTTCCGGGGCCTCGGCCGGGGCCTCGCTCGCTGACCCGTCACCCAGCGTGCTGTCGATCCGCGCTACCGCACGGTCCGTCACGTCAATCGCTTCCAGCGAGATGATGATATCGGATTTGTCCATCAGCGCCACGGCACCGATTTCCGCCATCAGCCGCGCCAGAACGGGATAGGCGGTCTGGAAGAACCGCTGCCGGTCCTCCTCGGCCTGGCGGGCCACGGCGCGGCCCTTGGCCTCCTGCGCGGAACGGATGCCCTCAACCTTGGCGTCGAAGGCATCGGCCAGCTTGCGGAATTCGGCGGGTGTCATCGTCGGGCGGCGCTGGGTCAGCGCACGTTCTTCCGCTTCCAGACCGGCCTCGATGCGCTGGTTTTCTGACAGAAGCGACTGCCGGGCCGCCTCGATCCGGGCCTGAACCGCCTTGCCATAAAGCGTGCGCGCGAAAAGCTGGTCCTGCTGCACCACGGCAAGCTGGCTTTTGAAGACAGGACCGGGCTGACCCTCCTGCGCCAGGGCAGGCATGGCCCACAGGGCGGGCGAAAGACCCACCCAAAGCGCCAGAAGCGCCTGTCGCAGGCCCCGCCCCATGATCAGAACTTCGTCGAGATCGTCAGGTCGAAGACCTGTTCCTTGTCGTAGCTCTGCTTCGACATGGCTTTGGCGAAGTTGAAGCGCAGCGGCCCGATCGGCGTGTTCCAGAACACCGAGAAGCCGACGGCAGAGCGCAGGTGGAAACCGTCATCCACCGTGCCGCTGGCCCCGGCCACGTCGTCGAGGCTCCAGACCGAGCCGAAATCGGCGAACAGACCGCCGGTGATGCCGTATTCCTCGGGCAGGCCCAGCGGGAAGTCGGCCTCGAACCGCGCGACGGCAAACAGGTTGCCGCCCAGGGCGTCATCGGTCGCCAGATCGCGCGGGCCAAGACCACCGCGCTCAAAGCCGCGGATCTTGCCACCGCCGAAGTATCGGTCGGTCACGCGGCTGTCGCCGTCCAGCATATGCACCGCGCCGCCTTCAAAGATCGCGCGCAACGTGACTTCCTCGTTCCAGACCTTCTGTTCGGCCACGGCCAGGGCGCTGGCGGTCACGCTTTCGACATCGCCGCCCAGCCCCGCATAATCCAGACCGAAGCGCAGCAACACACCGCCGTTGGGATTGAGCCCGCTGGTGCGGTTGTCATAGGTGTAGCTCAGCCCCACCCCCGATGACATCATGTTGCCCCGCGCCGCATCCCGCTGAATGATCGGCGTGGTCGCCACCACGGTTTCATCAACATCGGGGGTCGCCGGATCATCCGCCACCGCCTGACGCAGGTCCAGCAGCTTGGAATTCTTCAGCGTATAGCGCAGCTCCAGCCGCCCCAGTTCGCTGACCGGGAATTCGATGGCCGGCGAAATACCGATCAGGCGCGTGTCATAGGTCGCATCCTGATTGTCGGTCTCGTTGTAATAGGCGTTGAACTTGAACTTCAGGTCACGGCCAAGGAAGGCCGGTTCGACGAAAGTGATCGAGCTGTTGGCGTTGTCGGTGCCCGAGCTGATGTTCAGGCCCAGGGTCTGCCCACGACCAAGGAAGTTGTTCTCGGTGAGGCCCATGCTGAGGCCGACGCCGGTCTGCACCCCATAGGACACGCCGAAGGACAGCGAGCCGGTGGGCTGTTCTTCCACATCGACGTTGACCACCACCTGATCCGGCGCCGAGCCGGGTTCGGCATTGACCTTCGCATCCGCGAAATACCCCAGCGCACGGATACGCTCGGCCGATTGACGGATCTCGCGCGGGTTGAAGGGGTCGCCTTCGACCGTGCGGAACTGGCGGCGCACCACCTGGTCCAGCGTGGTCGTGTTGCCTTCGATGTCGATACGCTCGACGAACACTTTCTGTCCGCGCACCAGCGTGAAGGCGATATCCAGCGTGCCATCCCGGTCGTTCCGGGTGATGCGCGGCTCGATGGTGACGAAGTTCAGCCCCTGCTTCAGCGCAAGGCTTTCCAGACGGGCAATGTTGGTATCGACCACCCCCGGCGAATAGACCGAGCCGGATTTCACCTTCAGCGCCGCGTCATAGGGGGCGGCATCCAGCCCCTCGATCTCGCTGACGGTGGTGATCTTGCCGAACCTGAACTGCTGCCCCTCACGAACCGAGAAGGTCACGAACACGCCATCACGCTCGCGCGCGACTTCGGCGGCGGCATCCAGCACCTCGAAATCGACGAAGCCGCGCGACAGGTAGAAATCCCGCAGCAACTGCTTGTCGACATCCAGCCGTTCCGGTTGCAGCGAATCGCGGCGGATGAAGGTGCGCAGCAGACCCGCCTGCTTGGTTTGCAGCACCTGCCGCAGGCGGCGGTCGCTGAAGGCACGGTTGCCGACAAAGGCCAGGCGTTCGATCTCGACCGATTTGCCTTCGGTGATCTCGAACACCAGATCGACGCGATTGTCGGAGCGGCGGATGATCTTCGGCGTCACGGTGGCAGCAAGGCGACCCTGCACCTCGTAACCTTCCGCGATGGAGGCGGCATCGGCTTCGGCCAGCGCGGGCGAATAGGCCCGGCGCGCCTTGGACTGGATCGCCTCGGACAGCACTTCGTCCTTCAGGCGCTTGTTGCCCTCGAAGGAAATGGCGTTGATCATCGGGTATTCCTTGACCCGGATAACCAGCCGCGAGCCCTGCGGCTCGACCGAGACTTCCTCGAACAGACCCGAATTTTGCAGCCCCTGATAGGCGTCATTCAGCTGCGCGGCCCCGATCGGCCCGCGACCGATTCCGGCCAGTTTCAGGATGGTGGTATTGTCGACGCGCTGGTTTCCTTCCACGGTCACCTGCGTCAGGTTGATCCCCTGCGCCAGTGCCGGGGTCAGTGCGGGCTGCGAAACGATTGCCCCCGCAAGAAAAACCGATACGGCGACACTGCGCATCAGAACAGACTTGCCCCGGTTCCGGGCTTTCGTTGCGCGCTGTGCCTGATCCATGGCCGGTCCCACACCTGAATGAAATTCCTGGACCTGACTAGCTGGATTGGCGGGACTTGTCAAAAGACTCGGCGCTATCTCTAGGGGCATTGTGGGTCTCGGGCACCAGCCCTGTCGTGCCCGCCGTCAGTCGCGGGCACGAAACCTGACCCGGTGTCAGAACGCGGGCAGCAGTTGGGTGCCCAGAAAGGCCCCGGCCAGAAGGCCCACGAGAACGGTGCCAAGCGTGAACAGCCAGTCCCAGTTGAGACCGACCAGATAGGACAAGCCACGATAGCCATTCATGACGGTTTGCATGTCACACCTCATATCGACACGAGGATGTGATATCGCGCCATTGTGGCATGATTTGGGCGGCCCGGAACCGCCTCAGCGTGGCTCAGCGGCAGAACAGATCGTTCGTCAGACCGAAGGCCATGGTCGCCAGAACCACGATCAGCCCCAGCGACATCAGTCGCTGCAACATCGCATCCGAGGGCGGGCGGCGCATGACCGCTTCCCAAGCGTAGAACACCAGATGGCCGCCATCCAGCACCGGCACCGGCAGCAGGTTCATCAGCCCGACTGCCGCCGAAAGCAGCGCCACAAGCCAGATGAAACTGTCGATCCCCTGCGAAGCCGCCGTGCCCGTGGCCTCGGCGATTCCCAGCGGACCTTGCAGGTTGCACGACGAAATCGCGCCGGTGATCATGTGCCACAGGCCCGACAGGCTGGTGCGCGCGACAAGGCCCACCTGCTGCACGCCCAGCCCCAGCCCCTCGGCCACGCCGGGGGTGCGCAGTTCGGGCCCGAAGGCCAGCCCGCCGGTCAGCCCGATCAGCCAGCGCGTCTCGAATCCGCCTTCGCGCAGCGGCAGGTCAACTCGGCGGGGCGTCAGCGACAGGTCCAGCAATTCGCTGCCCCGCTGCACAGTCAGCACCATCGTGCGGCCTTCCGAGGCGCCGACGATTTCGCGCATCTGGCCGAAGCTTTGCACCGCAGTACCGTCAATGGCCCGCACCAGATCGCCCGGCAGGATACCGCTTTCATCCGCCGCCGATTTGGGCTGCACCGAATCCACCAGCGCCGGATAGGGATGCGGGCCAATGATCTCCTGCTCTGCCCCGTCGCGCAGCACGCGGTAATCCGCGTTGGGCGCCGGTGGCAGGGCATTGCCCCGCGCCATCAGCTCTTCCAGCGTGGTGACCGGCGTGCCCTCCAGCGCCAGAATGCGGTCTCCGGGCAGCAGCGGCTGGCCATCATAGGGAAAGGCCTTGGTCTTGCCCACCAGCGGCTCGTCGGTGGCGATCCCGCTGACCCAGAAGAAGCCTGCAAATACCAGCGCCGAAAAGATGAAGTTGAACACCGGACCCGCCGCCACAGTGGCCGCCCGCGCCCAAAGCGGCGCGCCATGCATCGTATGGCGCCGCTCGGCTGGGGACAGCCTGCCAATCGCCTCGCCATCCTTGCCCGAGGCTGCATCGGCATCGCCAAGGAATTTCACATAGCCGCCGAAGGGCAGTGCCGCGAGTTGCCAGCGCGTGCCGTGCCGGTCCACCCGGCTCAGCAGAACCGGGCCGAATCCCAGGCTGAACACTTCGGCATGGATGCCCGACCAGCGGCCGACGATGTAATGGCCGTATTCATGCACCGCCACGATGATCGACAGCGCCAGAACGAAGGCCAGCACCGTCAGGGCCAGATTTCCGAAACCGGGCATCAGTGCGAGAATGTCCAAACCTTCGTCCTTTCCTCAATCGTCCGGCGTGCGGCAGTCGGGCGAGGGCCTCAGCCCGCGCGCCGCGCCGCCAGATCCGACGCAATGCCGGTCGCCAGGGCACGGGCACGAAGATCCGCCGCCAGAACCTCCTGAAGGCTCATCGGGGCATTTCCAAGGCCGGTCTCGCGCGAAAGCGCGGCAAGCGTGTCTTCCACGATTCCCGCCATATCGGCAAACCCCACCCCTCCGCCAATGAAATGGTCGAGAGCGATCTCTTTCGCGGCATTGAACGCCGCACCCGCCTGGCCGCGAACCGCCATCACCTCGCGCGCAAGCCGCAGCGCCGGATAGCGCGCCTCGTCCGGCGCGCGGAAGCTCAGCCGTCCGAGGGCCGCGAAATCCAGCCGCGCCACCGGCAGTTCGCCACGCTCGGGCCAGTTCAGCGCATAGCCGATGGCATGGCGCATGTCCGCCGCCCCCAGATGCGCCATGATGGCACCGTCGCGGTAACCCACCATGGAATGAATGATGCTTTCGGGGTGGATGATGACCTCGATCTGCTCCGGCGCGACACCGAAATATTCGCGGGTCTCGATCACCTCCAGCGCCTTGTTGAACATCGAGGCGCTGTCGATGGTGATGCGCGGCCCCATTGACCAGTTGGGATGCGCCAGCGCCTCGGCCACCGTGGCTTTCGCCAGCTTGTCCAGCGGCCAGTCGCGCAGCGCGCCCCCAGAAGCGGTGAGGACGATGCGTTCCACCGCCGCCAGATCCTCGCCCACCAGCGCCTGAAAGATGGCGCTGTGCTCGCTGTCCACCGGCAGGATACGCGCACCATGACGCGCAGCCTCGGCCATCAGCAGCGGCCCGGCGGTCACAAGGCTTTCCTTGTTCGCGAGCGCCAGCGTGGTGCCATGGCGCAGCGCCCGGAACCCCGGTGCCAGCCCTGCCGCACCGACGATGGCCGACATCACCCAGTCCGCCGGGCGGTCTGCGGCTTCCAGCAGCGCCTCAGACCCCGCCGCCGCCGCAATGCCGCTGCCTTCCAGCGCGTCGCGCAAGGCGGGCAGACAGTCGTCATGCGCGGTAACCGCCACCCCGGCCCGAAGGGCGCGTGCCATCTCGGCCAGCCGGGTCACATTGCGCCCGCCGGTCAGCGCGACAGTGTGAAACGCCTCCGGCCCGCCCGCCCGCATCATCAGGTCGAAGGTGGATTCGCCGATCGAGCCGGTGGCGCCGAAAACAGAAATGCGCCGCATGTCAGTGCCCCGCACCGAAAAGGAACAGCGCCGCCGCGCCGACAACAATCGCCGCGAAGATCAGCGCGTCAAACCGATCCAGCACACCGCCATGACCCGGGATGAGGTTAGAGCTGTCCTTGACACCTGCCCGCCGCTTGATCGCGCTTTCCGCAATGTCGCCCATCTGACCGGCGAAAGCCACAAACGGCGACAGCAGCACGAGGCCAGGACCCGTCCCCCGGTCCAGCGCGGCAAAGACCACACCAACCAGCGCAGCACCGATCCAGCCCGCGACTGTGCCGCTCCATGTCTTTTTCGGGCTGATGCGCGGCCAGAACTTCGGCCCGCCAAGTGCACGGCCCGCGAAATAACCCATCACATCGGATGCAATGACCACGGCCAGCAACCAGCAGATCAGCAAAAATCCGTTCGGCAGACCGCGCAGCCAGATCAGCGCCGCCCCGGCCAGCAGGATGGCCAGCCCGTAACCGGCCCAGAGCGCGGTATCCCGGCCCTGCCCCAGCGTCATGCGCCACAGCTCCCACTGCATCGCGGCAACGGCGGCAAGGATCAGCAGCAGATAGACCGACCCGCCCAGCCAGATCGCGACGGCGCCGACCGCCAGCATCACCAGTGCCGACAGGCTGCGTGCCCGAAGATCGGCCCAGTTCGCGCCGCTCATGCGCCGAAGACCCCGCCGAAGCGGCGCTCCCGCACGCCAAAGCGGCTCAGGATGCGGCCCAGTTCCTCGGGCGTGAAATCGGGCCAGAGCGTTTGCGTGAACTCGTATTCGGCATAGGCCGCCTGCCAGGGCAGGAAATTCGAGGTCCGCGTCTCGCCGCTGGTGCGGATCACCAGATCGGGGTCGGGCAGATCGGCGGTATCCAGATGCTGCGTCAGATGCGCCTCGGTAATCTGCGCCGGATCGACCAGCCCCGCCGCCACCGCCTTCGCCAGATCGCGCGCGGCACGGGTAATTTCGTCCCGGCCGCCATAGTTGATGGCAACCGTCAGGTTCAGCCGGTCATAGACCGCCGTCCGAGCCTCGATCCCGGCCATCAGCTTTTGCAGCTTCGGGTCCAGCCGCGATCGATCCCCGATGAACCGCATCCGCACCGATTCAGCGGCCAGCCGGTCGGCCTCGCGCTCGATGTAGCGTGCAAAGATCGACATGAGGCCCAGCACCTCTTCGGTCGAACGCTTCCAGTTCTCCGTCGAAAAGGCATAGATCGTGAGCCATTTCACGCCCAGATCCGGGGCGCAGCGCACGATTTCCTTCACCCGTTCGGCGCCCTTGCGATGCCCCACCAGCCGCGGCCAGCCACGATTGGTGGCCCAGCGGCCATTGCCGTCCATGATGATGGCCACATGACGCGGGCCGGTTGCGGATGTGTCGCTGGCGGCCAAGAGCAGCCCTTTCGCTGGCGCGGATGCAGGTCGTCAGACCTGCATGATTTCCTGTTGCTTCGACTCGAGCGCCTTGTCCACCTGCGCGATGGCCTTGTCGGTCAGCTCCTGCACCTCGTCGGCATACATCTTCTGGTCGTCCTCGGACATGCCCGAGCCTTTGGCCTTCTTGATCTGGTCCATGCCGTCGCGGCGCACGTTGCGGATGGCGACCTTGGCGCTTTCGGCATATTGCGCGGCGACGCGGGTCAGTTCGCGGCGGCGTTCTTCGTTCAGTTCCGGGATCGGCAGGCGGATCAGCGGCCCGTCAGTCACCGGGTTGATGCCCAGACCGGATTCGCGGATCGCCTTTTCCACCTTGTTGATCATGCCCTTGTCCCAGACATTGATCACGACCATGCGCGGCTCGGGCACGTTCACGGTGCCAAGCTGGTTGATCGGGGTCATCTGGCCATAGGCCTCCACCTGAATCGGGTCGAGGATCTGGGCCGAGGCGCGGCCGGTGCGCAGCGAGGCGAATTCCATCTTCAGGGCGGTCATGGCGCCGTCCATGCGGCGGCTCAGGTCGTCGAGGTCGATTTCGATTTCGTCGTGCGACATGGGGTCCTCATCTTTCGGCTCGGGCGCCGTTTCGGGCCTCTATAACAGCAGGCGGCGCCGTTGGATATAGGGGGATGCGCGCCGCAGGGGCGCGATGGGCGACGCCTTGCCGCCCGGAAGCCGGATCAGCCCTGCACCGTCGTATAGGTGCCCTGCCCGGCCAGGATGCCACGGAAGCCGCCCGGTTCATCCAGCGAAAACACGATGATCGGCAGGTTGTTGTCGCGGGCCAGCGCAATGGCCGAAGCATCCATCACGCCCAGATGTTTCGCCAGGCATTCGTCATAGCTGACATGCTCGTAGCGTTTGGCATCGGCATGTTTCTTGGGGTCCTTGTCGTAGACCCCGTCGACCTTGGTGCCCTTGAAGATCGCCTGACAGGCCATTTCATTGGCGCGCAGCGTCGCGGCCGTATCAGTGGTGAAATAGGGGTTGCCGGTGCCGGCCGCGAAAATGCAGACCCGCTTCTTTTCCAGATGGCGCACGGCGCGGCGGCGGATATAGGGCTCGCAGACCTGATCCATCGGAATGGCGCTGATGACGCGGGTAAAGACCCCCATCTGCTCCAGCGCCGATTGCATGGCCAGCGCGTTCATCACGGTGGCGAGCATCCCCATGTAATCGGCGGTGGTGCGTTCCATCCCCTGCGCAGATCCGGCCAGACCACGGAAGATATTGCCGCCACCGATCACCATGCAGACCTCGACGCCCAGATCGCGGACCGATTTCACCTCGGCTGCGATGCGGGCCACGGTCGGCGGATGCAGGCCGAAGCCCTGATCGCCCATCAACGCCTCCCCCGAGATTTTCAGCATGACGCGGCTGTATTTCACAGGCGGATGGGCGGTGTCGGCGGTCATCGGGTTTGTCCCTGTCGTTGTTTCGGGTGGCGGCGAAATTGTCGTGGCGCAAAATGTCGGAAAACGCGGGCAGGTTCAACCGGGCAGAACCGGGCGAAGCGCCGGGGGTCCGCGACAGATCGCCGGATGGGGCTCAGCCCGCCATGCGGCCGATGCGGCCACCGCGACGGCGCGGCGCTTCGGGCGCGGCCCGCGCGGCTTCAAGGATTGCCGTCATCGGGTGATCCGCCGCCGCGCCATAGCGCGCCAGCAGCACGCTCAGCGCCTCGGGCGTTTCGGTGCCCGCGCGCAGGCTCAGCGCCCAGTCGATGAAGATCGACCGACATTCGCCATCGGTGATCCCCTCGATGTTATAGCTTTCGCGTATCAGCCCCTTGGGGTCCGCTTCTTCAAGCTGCATCTGTCGTCTCTCCCAGCCGCGCGTCGATCACCGCCGCCGCCGCGGCAACCGCCGCCTCCAGCCGCGCTGACAGATCCGCGCCGTCTGCCGCCCCGGTCTCGCGCACCAGAAAGGCGCGGCCGCCCTCGCCCACGGTGTCGAGGTCCAGCGTCCGGTCGGTCAGAAGCCGCGTTCCCGCCTGCAACCGCCACAGAAGCCTGTAGGCATCCAGCAACACCTGCTCGTCGGAAACCGACAGGAAACCGCGCTTTACGCCAGCGCGCAGTTGCTGTTCCACCCGCCGCGCCGGATCGGCCACGCGCAGGCAGGCGGTCTGCGCCAGCAACTCGATATCCATCAGGCGGCCCGCCCCGTTCTTCGCCTCCCACGAGCCAGCCGGGGGCTTGGCCGCTTGCAGGCGCTTGCGCATCTCGGCCACATCGGACAGCACGCTGTCGCCGCCCGCCTTGGCCGCCAGCACCTCGCGCCGCACGGCCTCAAGATCGGCGGCGAGGTTCGGATCACCCGCAAGCACCCGCGCGCGGGTAAGCGCCAGATGCTCCCATGTCCAGGCCTCGTCCATCTGGTAGTTGCGGAAACTGGTGAGCGAAGTGGCCACCGGCCCCTGACGCCCCGAGGGGCGCAGCCGCATATCGACTTCGTAAAGCCGCCCTTCCGGCATTTGGGCCGTCAGCGCCGTCACCATGGCCTGCGTCAGCCGCGCGAAATAGGGCCGGGTTGCCAGCGGCTTCGTCCCCTCGCTGGTCTCGGCCCCCTGCGCATCATAGATGACGATCAGGTCAAGGTCAGATCCGGCGTTCAGCCGCCCGGCACCAAGGCTGCCCATGCCCAGCACCACTGCGCCGCGCCCCGGCGCAGGCCCGTGCTTGCGGGCAAACTCGGCGCTGACCACCGGCCAAATCGCACCGACGATGGCATCCGCCAGATCGGCATAGCTTTTCCCGGCCTCGAAAGCGTCGATCAGCCCGCGCAGATGATGCACGCCGATGCGGAAGTGCCATTCCTTCATCCAGCGCCGTGCGGTATCCAGCTTCGCCTCGTAATCCGCGACCTCGGCCAGCGTTGCGGTCAGGTTGGCGCGCAATTCCGCCGTGCCGGGCCAGGGCGCCCAGAAGCTGCCACCGATCACCGCATCCAGCACACCCGCATTGCGGCTGAGGTAACGCGCCAGCGCGGGCGTGGTGCCCGCAATGTCCACGATCAGATCGACCAGCACCGGATTGGCATCAAACAGCGCGAAAAGCTGCACCCCTGCGGGCAGCCCCTTCAGGAACCCGTCGAAGGCCAGCAACGCCTCGTCGGGGTTCGCCGCCTTTTGCAGCGCCCGCAGCAGCGTGGGGCGCAGGCGCTTGAAGATGCGCACAGCGCGTTCCGACCGCAGCGCCGGATAGGCCCGCCAGCCATCGACGATCTCGCGCGCGCTGTCCGAAAGCTCCGGCCCTTCCTCGGCGGCACCGGGGGCGAAGAAGCCCTCGGTCAGCGCCTCGGTCCGTTCCAGCCGCGCCTTCAGCGCCGCCCTGAACGCCGCCACATCGCCCTCGCCGCAGAAGGCCGCGATGCGCGCGACACCCTCGGCGCTGTTCGGCATGTCATGGGTCTGGGCATCGGCGACCATCTGCAAGCGGTGCTCGATTTCCCGATGCGCGCGGTAAAGCGCGGTCAGCTCGTCCGTCACCTCGCCCGGCACCCAGCCCGCCGCCGCAAGCGCCGCCAACCCGCCCACCGTGGTCCGGTCGCGCAAGGACGGGTCGCGCCCCCCCGCGATCAATTGCCGGGTCTGGGTGAAGAACTCGATCTCGCGGATGCCGCCGGGGCCGAGCTTCATGTTATGCCCCTCGATCGAGATGGGGCCGTGAAGCCCGCGATGATCGCGGATGCGCAGCCGCATGTCATGTGCATCCTGAATCGCCACGAAATCCAGATGCTTGCGCCAGACGAAGGGCACCAGCGCCTTGAGGAACCGCTCCCCCGCCGCCAGATCGCCGCCCGCTGGCCGCGCCTTGATATAGGCCGCGCGTTCCCAGGTGCGGCCCTGCGCCTCGTAATAGGCTTCCGCCGCCGCCATGGAGATACAGACCGGCGTCACCGCCGCATCGGGCCGCAGCCGCAGGTCGGTGCGAAAGACATAACCCTCGGCCGTGATGTCGGACAGCAGCGCCGCCATCTTGCGGGTCACGCGGATGAATCCCATCCGCGCCTCCTGCCAGTCTTCGCCATAACGGTCCTGATCGAACAGACACACGAGGTCGATGTCGGACGAATAATTCAGCTCGCCCGCACCGCCCTTGCCCATGGCCAGCACCACCATCCCGGCGGCGGTTTCGGCATCCTCGGGACGCTGACCGGGCAGTTTGCCACGACGGATTTCATCCGCGACCAGCCGCCTGAGGCTGAGGTCCACCGCCCGGTCGGCCAGCGCCGAAAGCGCGCCGGTCACCGCCTCCAGCGGCCAGACGCCGCCCAGATCGGCCAGCCCGGTCAGCAGCGCCACCCGCCGCTTGGCCTGCCGCAAGGCGCTGCCCAGGCCGTCCAGCGGCACCTCGTCCAGCCCCTCCAGCACTGCCTCGATGGCAGCTTCCGGCGCCCCGGCAAGTGCGGCGCGCAGCCAGTCGGCCTCGCGCCCCATCAGCCCTTTCAGATAGGGCGAGCAGCCCGCCGTTCCGGCCAGCAATCCGCGCAGTTCGGGCGCAAGATCGGCGAAATTCGCGGCGGCATCCGCCCCGGCCTCGGGGTCGAAAGCGATGGGCGAGCGGGTCAGGCGGGCAGCGAAATGCGTCTGTGTCATGCCGCGACCATGGCGCCGGGCCACGCCCGCGTCAACGGGCGGAACCGACCCTGCGCCCCCTTGACCCGCCGCGCCGGGAATGGCCGTATTCCGCCCCGTGCCCTGCGAAGGATGTGCCGATGTCGAAAAGCCTTGCCCGTGTCACCGCTGCGCTGGAGGCCGCCGGGGTCGCCGCGCGCCCGGTCGAGATGCCCGCCGAAACCCGCACTGCCGAACAGGCGGCCGCGGCGGCGGGCTGCGCGCTGGACCAGATCGTGAAATCCATCCTGTTCCGGGGCGAAGGTTCGGGGCGGCTTTACCTGTTCCTGACGGCGGGCGGCAACCGGATCGACGCGGTCAAAGCCTCGTCCCTCGCCGGGGAGCCCTTGGGCCGCGCTGATGCGCAGGAAGTGCGCGCGGTGACGGGCTTTGCCATCGGCGGGGTCAGCCCGGTCGGGCATCTGACACCCAGCCCCGAATTCCTTGACCCCCGCCTGATGGATTTCGCGCAGGTCTGGGCGGCGGCGGGCACCCCGCGTCACATCTTCCCCATCGCGCCGGGCGAACTGCTGCGCATCACCGGCGCCAAACTGGCCGATTTCACGGCTTGACGAAAACATACCCTGCGGTATCTTTCTGGGGAAATCCCCGGATGCTCCGCCGTGTCAGACGCCCATCGCCGCCCTAAAACGCCCGAGGCCACCCGGCAGGCCCTGCTGGACGCAGGCGTGCGGCTGGCGCTGGCCGAGGGGCTGGCGGCGCTGGCCCTGCCTGCGGTTTCGGCTGAAGCCGCCGTGACGAAAGGCGCTCTCTTTCACCACTTTGGCAATCGTCAGGGGCTGGTCGAGGCGGTAGCGGCAGAAATCCTTGCCCGGATCGACGCCGAGTTTCAGGCGGCGCTGGCCAAGGATGCAGGGGGGCACGGCGTTCTGACCCGCGCCTATCTGCACTGCATCTTCCATCCCGCCAGCCCGCACAGCCCCTGGGCCGCGCCCTCGCTGCGCAGCCTTGCCGATACGGCACTGGCCGGGCTGTGGCGCGACTGGATTGCCGCGCAGATGGCGGCTCATGCCGACACGGACAGCGATACCGCGCTGGTGGCGGCGCGGCTGGCGGCCGACGGCTACTGGATGTCGCGCGTCTTCGGATCGGTCCCCGTGCCGCCGGGGCCGGACGCGCTGTTTGCCCATCTTCTTGCCCGCACCCGGAAGGACGCGCCATGACCCTGCCCGCCACCTATGCCATCCTTGGCTTCGCCATCGCGCTGGAGGTCATCGGCACCTCGCTTCTGAACGCGACACAGCAATTCACCCGGCCCCTGCCGACCATCATCATGGCGCTGTGCTATGGCGTGTCGTTCTATTGCCTGTCACTGGCGGTGCGCGTTCTGCCCGTCGGCATCGTCTATGCGATCTGGAGTGGCATGGGCATCGTGCTGATCGCCGCCGTTTCGGTGATTTTCCTGCGCCAGAGCCTCGATTTCTGGGCCCTGACCGGACTCGGACTGATCATCGCCGGGGTCGCGGTCATCAATCTGATGTCGAAAAGCCTGCCCCATTAAGCACTTGGCAACCCGGCTTCCTCAGCGTCAGATAAAAATGTGAAAATCTTTCACATCAGCCCTTGAAGCGGGGGCGTCCCATGCGCATCTCGGATCATGTGAAAGCAATTCACATCCAACGCAACCGGGAGACCGCCATGTCCTACGCCACCTCCACCGCCGTGCCGAGCGGCCCCACCAACATCTTCCGCCGCGCCGAAGGCTGGCTGGACCAGCGCGGCAAGCTCGCCTGGATCGCCGCCATGGTGCTGGGCTTCATCTTCGTCTGGCCCGTGGGCCTCGCGCTGCTGGCCTACATGATCTTCGCCGGCAAGTTCAGATCCTCCAGCTACTCCGACCGAAAGGATGACACCATGTTCTGCCGTCACCGCCGCCATCACCATGACCATGCCGCCTTCCGCAGCTCGGGCAATACCGCCTTCGACGCCTACAAGGCCGAAACGCTGAAGCGGCTGGAAACCGAGCAAGAGGCTTTCGAAAGCTTCCTGCAACGCCTGCGCGAAGCCAAGGACAAGCAGGAATTCGACAGCTTCATGGATGAACGCGCCCGCCGTGCCGCCGAACCCAAAGCCGAGGAACCGGCAGCCCCCGGCGCGTATTGATCCCCAGGACGGGGGCTTCGGCCCCCGCCCTTCCCCGAACCAAGGACCGCCGCCGATGTATGCCAACAGCGAAGACCACTTCCTGCCCGACCCCGAACGCCACGCCGAATTCTATGAAGGCGTGACGATGAAGCGGGGCCTTGCCTGGGTGGTGGACGTGATCCTGACCGCGATCATCACTGCGATGATCGTGCCCTTCACCGCCTTCACGGCGCTGTTCTTCCTGCCGCTGCTGTATCTTTGTGTCAGCTTTGCCTATCGGGTGCTGACGCTGGCATCGGCTTCGGCCACGCCCGGCATGCGGCTGATGAACATCACCTTCCTGACCCGCAATGGCGAGAAATTCGATTTCGCCCATGCCTTCCTGCACACGCTGGGTTACACGCTGTCCATCGGTACGCTGCTGGTTCAGGTGCTGTCGGTCTTTCTGATGGCGACCTCCTCCCGCGGCCAGGGGCTCAGCGATCACGTTCTGGGCACGGTGGCGATCAACCGTCCGCGCTGAACCCTGACGAAAGCCGGGCCACTGCCCGGCTTTTCATCCTGTCGCAATCCGGTCTTGGCGAGCGGGCGCGGGCTTGCTAGGCTTCGCGCGACAAAGCCCTTTCCCATCCCGCAACCGGACAGGCCCGCCCGCCAAGATGCGCCACACGGTCCCCATCGCGCCGCAGTTCTATGTGACGGCCCCACAAGCCTGCCCCTACCTGGACGGGCGGATGGAACGCAAGCTGTTCACAGCCCTTCAGGGCGAACATGCGCAGCGGCTGAATGATGCGCTGTCCAAGCAGGGGTTCCGGCGCAGCCAGAACGTGCTGTACCGGCCCTCCTGTGCCGAATGCTCTGCCTGTCTGTCGGCCCGCATCCGCGTCGCGGATTTCGAACCGAACCGCACGCAGCGCAAGATCCTCCGCCGCAACGCCCATTTGCGCCGCAACGCCACAAGCCCCTGGGCGACCGAAGATCAGTTCGCGCTGTTCCGTCGCTATCTGGATCATCGCCACGCCGATGGCGGCATGGCCGACATGGACATCTTCGAATTTGCCGCGATGATCGAGGAAACCCCGATCCGGTCGCGTGTCATCGAATATACCCGCCCCGCCGGGGATGGCAGCCGCGCCCGGCCGCTGGCAGCTGTCTGTCTGACCGATGTGTTCGATGACGGGCTGAGCATGGTCTACAGCTTCTATGACCCTGACCTGACGGCGCAGAGCCTGGGCACCTATCTGATCCTTGACCATATCGAGATCGCGCGCGAGGCCGGGCTGCCTTATGTCTATCTGGGCTACTGGGTGCCGGGCAGCCGCAAGATGGGTTACAAGGCGAATTTCGCCGCGCTGGAGCTTTACAAGGCTGGCCAGTGGCAGGACATCGGCAGCCCCGAGGATCACACGGCGGAACTGCACCCGCTGTCCGTCGACCCGATCGCCGAACAGGTGGCGCGCATCGCCCTGCCCGAAGCCCGCCCCCATCACGAATGACCGCACCGCTTTCGGATGCGCGCATCGCCGCGCTGGCGCTGATCGTGCCGGATTACGCGGCGGGGCTGGCGTTTTATGTCCAGAGGCTCGGCTTCCGGCTGATCGAGGATGTCGATCAGGGCCGCAAACGCTGGATCACCGTCGCGCCGCCCGGCGGTGGCCCGGTATTGGTGCTGGCCCGCGCCGACACGGAGGAACAGCGCGCCGCCATCGGCAGGCAGGGCGCGGGTCGGGTCTGGCTGTTTCTGGAAACCGGCGATTTCGCCCGCGACCACGCCGCCCTTCTGGCCGCAGGCGCCATCTTCGAGGAAGCCCCGCGCCACGAACCCTATGGCACCGTCGCGGTCTGGCGCGATCCTTTCGGCAACCGCTGGGATCTGCTGCAACGGCATTGAGGCCATCTGAACGGAGCGCACGAGGCCAGCGCTTCGCGGGATGGAATACTCGGGGGGATCGGCCCCCCATAATGAACTGGAGCGCGGGACTGATGGTCGCCCTCGTCAGTCCCGCTCTCTCAGATACAGGTAGAGCGGGAGCGCCAGCGAAAGACCCACGAAGAAACTTGCGGGCAGAACCAGCCACCACCGCTCGACCTTGTGCTTCGCTGCGTCAGACCAGGACCATACCCAGAATATCAGAATCGAAATGAGCACATCTGCCGAGAAGCCCGCAGCGGGCCCGTTTGCGAACAGCGACTGAATAAAGAGCGGAAGCGCGAGCCCGTGCTGCGCGAAAAAAGAGCCGAAGAATAACCATGGCACCCCGGTCCCGACAATCGCCATCAGGAGATAAAAGTTCCTGATTGTCATATGTTTATCCCCCTTGGAAAAGTCTTTCGTATCCAGATGATCTTTCGAGAGGCATTAGCAAAGGTTGACCGCGGGCGCTATAGCAGCCGGAGGTTCGGGGGCGGGTCGGAGACCTCAGGCTGGCAGGATTGAATGGAACCTCTGCCGGACACCCAAAAGAGGGCCCGCGACCTTTGCAGTCGACAGCCAAACTCACTAGGGTGCTGTTTCTGCAAGTGCAAACCGATCCCGAAAGGAAGCCGAACATGGCCGGAAACACCTACAAGGTTGTCAGGCGGACACCCACTGTCGGCGAATATATGCAGCTTCGCGCAGAGGCGGGCCTGAGCCCGTTTTCCGAAGAGGCCGCCACGAAAGGCCTCGCCGGTACAGTCTTTGCCGTGGTGCTTGAGCATGGCGACCGCGTCGCAGGCATGGGCAGGCTGATCGGGGACGGCGGGTGCTTTTTCCAGATCGTGGATATTGCCGTGACCCCGTCGGATCAGGGACAGGGGCTGGGCAAGACGATCATGGGGGAGTTGATGGAGTTTGTCACAACCCGGCTTCCCGCATCAGCCTATGTCAGCCTCATCGCCGACGTTCCGGCAAATAAGCTTTACGAAAAGTTCGGCTTTGTGGAGACGGCGCCCCGCTCTCTCGGCATGGCGCGCCGGGCGCGGTAACGCTCGGGCCGCCTGCCCTGCACGGCTGACACGGAACGCTTACCCACAGGTCATCCGGCACAACGCTCTGCCAGTCACAGCAAAAGGGGCCGCTTGCGACGGCCCCTCTCGTATCATGCGTTAACGCTCAGGCCAGCGTCGCGCCATCGGTGCGGCGGATGGCGATAAGGGTCGAGCGCGGCAGGCCACCCGTCATATCAGGGAAATCGCCACCCGGATGCTGGATGCCCACAAAGACCGTGCGGCGATCCGACGAGAAGGTCATGCCCGTCACCTCCGAGCCTTTGGGGCCGGTCAGGAACCGCTCGATCCGGCCCGAGGCCGGGTCACCGACCAGCATCTGGTTGTTGCCCTGCCCGGCGAAATCGCCCTCGTTGCTGTCTTCGCCATCGGTCTGGATCCACAGCATCCCGGTCTGATCGAACATCATGCCATCGGGCGAGTTGAACATGTTGCCCGCGTTGATGTTGGACGATCCGGCATAGGCATCCTTGTGCACGCCGGGGTTGCCCGCCATCACGAACAGATCCCAGCGGAAGCTGTCGGCCGCGTGATCCTCGTCCGCCGGATACCAGCGCACGATCTGGCCATAGTGGTTTTCGGCACGCGGGTTCGGACCGCCCACCGGGGTTTCGTCGCCACCGGCATTGGGCTTCACACCCCGGTTCTTGTTGTTGGTCAGGGCGCAATAGGCCTCGATCGCGCGGGGGTTCACCGCCACCCATTCCGGGCGGTCCATGGTGGTGGCGCCAACCTTCGACCCGGCCTGACGGGTGTGAATGCAGATTTCCGCCGCCGTCATGCCGGTCGCCTCGGGCGTCAGGGCAAGCCACTTGCCGGTGCCGTCCTCAGCGAATTTGGCGACGTAAAGCTGGCCTTCATCCAGCAGCGCATCGGTCGGCGCGCCGGGGGCGTAAACGCCGGTCGAGACGAATTTGTACAGAAACTCGCCACGTTCATCATCGCCCAGATAGACCACCACGCGCCCGTCGCGCGCCAGGGTGCAGGCGGCGTTTTCATGTTTGAAGCGGCCGAGCGCGGTATGCTTCACCGGCTTCGAGGTGGCATCGGCCGGGTCGATCTCGACCACATAGCCGAAGCGATTGGGTTCATTCACGTTCTTCGCCAGATCGAAACGCGGATCGAACTGTTCGTAACCATAGACCGATTCCGCCTCGATCCCGTACCGGGCGAAGGCTTCGGGCAGCTTTGCCCCGACATCGGTCGCACCGAAGTACCCGTTGAAGTTTTCCTCGCAGGTCAGATAGGTGCCCCAGGGCGTCTTGCCTGCGCCGCAGTTGTTCAGCGTGCCCAGAACCTCGGTGCCAGCGGGATCAGCCGGGGTGCGCAGCAGCTCGTGCCCCGCCGCCGGGCCGGACAGGCGCATCGGCGTCAGATGGGTGATGCGGCGGTTGAACGGGCTGTCGGGCACAATGGCCCAGCCATCCGGCCCTTCCGCGACTTCCATCACCGTCACGCCTTGCAGGTTTTGCAGCAGGCGCACATCGGCCTCGGACTTGACCTTTTCCTCCTGCTCCGCCGGCAGGTTGATCTCGGGGTTCACATATTCATGGTTCACCGCGATGACCTGATGGCCGCCGATACTGAACAGCTCCATCCCGTCGGTGTTTTCGCCAAACACCCGGTCGGCCCCCTGCGAGGGCACGCCCTTCGCCGCGTCATAGGCCGGTGCATCGGAAAACAGCGCATCGCCCCAGCGCGCCACCGGCTTCCATTCATAGCCTTCCGGCACATGTACGGTGCCATCGGTGGCGACCGGGATCGGCGTGAAGGCGAAACGGGCGGTCGCGGCCACTGCCGCCGTGCCGCGCAGCAGGCTGCCCATGACGCTGGCACCCGAGCCGAAGGCCACGAGCCCGGTCAGGAAGCCGCGACGCGACAGGCCACTCGCCACGATACGGTCGAAATCGGTGGTTTCGGCACGCGGGCTGCGGGCCTCGTCGAAGTCGTCGAAGGAAAAGCGGTCGGTCATCACTGGCTCCTGAAAGGCTGGATCGGCGCCCCTCCGTCACCTTCGGGGGCCCTTCCGGCTGACTGCCAGTCGGAGGTGACACGGGGGTTACAGCCTTGCGAAGGTTGCATGACGCGGCGACTCGCATCTTCCCTGACCCATGCATTTTGCAGTTATTTCTATTGATCGCCAACAAACGCAATAAAAGTTCAACTTTCTGCGTCACCGCGACATTTTTCATGGATTTTTGCCATTGACGCCCCCCGCCGCCGCTCATAAGGTCCGCTGCACTGAATCAAGCCACTGGGGACACGACATGATGTCGCTTCTCGTCATCGTAGGGATTGGGCGCATGGGCCGGTAACGGCAGACCATCTCGGTTCCCCATGCGCCCCCCGAGGAAACTCCGGGGGCTTTTTCATACCCGTGCCCGCCGCGATATTGCGGCAAGAAGTGCCCGCCGCGGTATCGCGGCAAGAACGTGCCAGCCGCGGTGCAAGCGGCAAGAAGGAAGAGAACATGACTCAGGCGAATGCGAGCGCCATGACGGGCGCAAAGATGATCGTGAAGGCGCTGAAGGATCAGGGGGTCGAGGTCGTATTCGGCTACCCCGGCGGCGCCGTGCTTCCGATCTATGACGAACTCTTCCTGCAAAACGACATCCGGCACATTCTCGTCCGTCATGAACAGGGCGCGGTGCACATGGCCGAAGGCTATGCCCGCTCCACCGGGAAACCGGGGGTGGTGCTGGTGACGTCCGGCCCCGGTGCCACCAATGCGGTGACCGGGCTGACCGATGCGCTGCTGGATTCGATCCCGCTGGTGGTGCTGTCGGGTCAGGTGCCGACCTTCATGATCGGCACCGATGGCTTCCAAGAGGCCGATACCGTGGGCATCACCCGCCCCTGCACCAAGATGAACTGGCTGGTGAAGGATACCGCAAAACTGGCGGAAACCATTCATACCGCCTTCCATGTGGCAACCTCGGGCCGTCCCGGCCCGGTGCTGGTGGACATTCCGAAGGATGTGCAATTCGCCCAGGCCGAATATGTGGCGCGCGAGAAGATCAAGACCTCGCATTACCAGCCGCGCGTGAAGGGCGACATCGAGGCCATCACGAAACTGGTCGAACTGCTTGAGAAGGCCGAGCGCCCGGTGTTCTACACCGGCGGCGGCGTCATCAACTCGGGCACCGCCGCGAGCCAGCTCTTGCGCGAACTGGTGGATGCGACGGGCTTCCCCATCACCTCGACCCTGATGGGTCTGGGGGCCTATCCGGCCAGCGGCAGGAACTGGCTGGGCATGCTGGGGATGCACGGGCTTTACGAGGCCAATCTGGCGATGCACGGCTGCGACCTGATGATCAACATCGGCGCCCGCTTCGATGACCGGATCACCGGCCGCGTCGCCGATTTCAGCCCGCATTCGGTGAAGGCGCATATCGACATCGACCCCTCGTCAATCAACAAGGTGATCCGCGTCGATCTGCCCATCGTCGGTGACGTGGGCCATGTGCTGGAGGATATGCTGCGGATATGGAAATCGCGCGGGCGCAAGGTGAACAAGGAAGGTCTGGCGAAGTGGTGGGCACAGATCACGGAATGGAAAGCCGTGGACTGCCTCGACTACAAGAACAGCGAAAAGACAATCAAGCCGCAATATGCGCTGCAACGGCTGGAGGCGCTGACCAAGGGGATGGATCGCTACATCACCACCGAGGTCGGCCAGCACCAGATGTGGGCGGCACAGTTCCTGGGCTTCGACGCACCGAACCGCTGGATGACTTCGGGCGGCCTGGGGACGATGGGTTACGGCCTGCCCGCCTCGATCGGCGTGCAGGTGGCCCACCCCGAGGCGCTGGTCATCAACGTGGCGGGTGAGGCGTCCTGGCTGATGAACATGCAGGAAATGGGCACTGCGATGCAGTTCCGCGCGCCGGTCAAACAGTTCATCCTGAACAACGAACGGCTGGGCATGGTGCGTCAGTGGCAGGAATTGCTGCATGGCGAGCGTTACAGCCATTCCTGGTCGGAAAGCCTGCCCGATTTCGTGAAACTGGCCGAGGCCTTCGGCTGCAAGGGCATCAAGTGCAGCGACCCGAAGGATCTGGACGATGCGATCATGGAAATGATCCGCTACGACGGGCCGGTGATCTTCGACTGTCTGGTCGAGAAGCACGAGAACTGCTTCCCGATGATCCCCTCGGGCAAGCCGCATAACGAGATGCTGCTGGGCGAGGCCGAGACGCAGGGCGTGATCAAGGCTGGCGGCGCGGTGCTGGTGTGACCCTTGCACGGGGGGCTGTCTGCCCCCCGACAGGGGCGCGCAAGCGCGCCCCTTCCCCCCGAGCATATTTTCAGACAGAAAATGAAAGGGAGCCCCCATGTCGGCGCTCAATATCACCAAGGGCTCGTCGAGCCATTCCGCCTACGACCTCCGCGATCCTTATGCCGAGGTGATCGAAAGCCATACGCTGGCCGTGCTTGTCGATAACGAAAGCGGGGTTCTGGCCCGCGTCATCGGGTTGTTTTCGGGCCGTGGCTACAACATCGACAGCCTGACCGTGGCGGAGGTGGATCATACCGGCCACCGCAGCCGCATCACCATCGTCACGCGCGGCACGCCGCAGGTGATCGAGCAGATCAAGGCGCAGCTGGGCCGTCTGGTGCCGGTGCATGCGGTGAACGATCTGACGGTCGAGGGGCCGGCGGTGCAACGCGAGCTGGCGCTGCTGAAGGTTGCCGGAAAAGGGGATGCACGGATCGAGGCGCTGCGTCTGGCCGAGATCTTCCGCGCCAATGTGGTTGATTCGACGCTGGAAAGCTTTGTGTTCGAGATGACCGGCACGCCGGAGAAGATCGACGCTTTCGCCGAGCTGATGCGGCCTCTGGGTCTGCGGGAAGTGGCGCGGACCGGCGTTGCGGCGCTGTCGCGCGGCGCCTGATCGACTGGTGGCTGCCCCTTGCCGGGGCAGCCCTTGCTTCATGCCCCGGTAAAGCGCGGCGGCCGCTTTTCAAGGAAGGCGGCCACCCCTTCGCGGAAATCGGTGGTCTTGCCTGCCGCCTCCTGCAGCCGGGCCTCCAGCGCCAGTTGCGCTTGCAGGTCATTCGACAGCGACCCGCGCAGCGCCTGTTTCAGCGCGCGATAGGCCGCGGTCGGGCCGTTGGCCAGATGGGTCGCGCGTTCGGCAACACGGGCGGTAAAGGCGTCATCCGCCACACATTCATAGATCATGCCCCAGGATTCTGCCTGTCGCGCCGTGACCTTATCGGCGAAGAGGCAGCTGCCCATGGCGCGCGCGGCGCCGATCTGGCGCGGCAGCCACCAGGTGCCGCCCGCATCGGGGATCAGGCCGATCCGGGTGAAGGCCTGCACGAAGCTCGCGCTTTCCGCCGCGATCACCACATCCGCCGCCAACGCCAGATTGGCGCCCGCCCCGGCCGCCGCGCCATTGACAGCGGCGATGGTCGGCACCGGGCAATCATAGATCGCATTGAGGAGCGGCACATATTCCTCGTTCAGGATTTTCTCGAACGGGACGTCGGTGCCCATACCCTGTGCATCCGCCAGATCCTGACCGGAGCAGAAAGCCCTTCCGGCGCCGGAGAAAACGATGACGCGGGCGCTGGATTCGGCCTGCCGGATTGCGGCCAGCATCTGCTTGCGCAGCTCCGACGACAGGGCATTCATCACCTGCGGCCGGTTCAGTGTGATCGTGGCGATGCCGCCCTGTTCCTCCAGAATGATCGGGTCCAATTCTGCCTCCCTTTCCTTTGCCCCGGCAGATTAGCCGCCGGGCACCGGGGGGAAAGCGGAACGGCGCGTCACTCTTTCAGAATCTCTTTCAGCCGGGCCTCTTCCTCGGCGCTCAGCGCTTCGGTCGGCTGTTTCGAGCGGCGGCGCAGGAAGGCAAAGGCGGCGATCCCGCCCAGCAGCAGCATCCCCGGACCGGCCAGCCAGAGAACAAGGTTCGAGCCGGTGGCGCGCGGTTCGAACAGCACGAACTCGCCATAGCGTTCCACCACGAAGTCGATCACCGCGTCGTCGCTGTCGCCAGCCACCAGCCGTTCCCGCACCAGAAGGCGCAGATCGCGGCTGATGTCGGCGTTTGAATCGTCGATATTCTCGCCCTGACAAACCGGGCAGCGCAGCAGTTGCGAAATGGCGCGCGCGCGCGCCTCCAGCGCAGGATCGGGCAGCACCTCGTCCGGCTGGACCGCCAGCGCGGGGAAGGCCAGAAGCGACAGGCACAGGGCAAGGATCAGGCGCATCGCGTTACTCCGCCGCGACCGGGGCAGCCGCACGCCGGGCTGCCCCCGCCGCCACGCGGTAGCGGCGGTCCGAAAGGGACAGAAGCCCCCCGAGCGCCATCAGTGCGGCGCCAATCCACAGCCAGTTCGCCAGTGGTTTCCAGTAGCCCCGGATCGCCCAGCCGCCGTTATTCTGCGGATCCCCGATCACCAGATAGATGTCGCGGAAGAAGCCGTAATCCAGCGCCGCTTCGGTGGTGGGCATGGCCTGCACCGGATAGACGCGCTTTTCGGGATAAAGCACCGCAACTTCGCGCCCCTCGCGGCGCACCACCATCTCGGCCATGGTGGACAGGTAGTTCGGACCCTCGACCTGCTCGACCTTGTTCAGCGTCACCTCATAGCCATGCAGCGGGAAGCTTTCGCCCACCTGCACGACCTTGATGATCTCGGTCGCCCAGGCGTTCATCGCGCCGACCGCAATCATCGTGACGCCCAGCCCGGCATGGGCGGTCACGCGGCCCCAGTCGGCGCGCGGCAGACGGCCAAGCCGTTGCAGACGGCCGCCAACCGCACCGCGCCCGGTGCGCGCCCAAAGGTCGGTCAGCGCGCCGAACACCAGCCAGGCGCCAAGCGCCGCCGCCACCGGCCCCACCGCCGAACGCCCCGTCTCCAGTGCCCAGGCCAGCAAGCCACAGGCCACTGCCAGGATCAGCGCGGGAATCAGTTGCCGGAACACGCGCCCGACCTCGGCCCGTTTCCACGGCAGCATCGCGCCAATGGGCAAAAGTACCGCCAGACCGATCATGAAGGGCGAGAAGGCGGCGTCAAAGAACGGGGCGCCGACGCTCAGCTTGCGGTCCCACAGCATCTCGGCCACCAAGGGCCAGATCGTGCCGACGAAGACCACGAAGGCCGCGACCGCCAGCAGCAGGTTGTTCACCACCAGCGCGCTTTCGCGGCTGACCATGGCGAAGATGCCCTTCGCCTCCATCGCGCCGGCACGGGCGGCGAACAGCGTCAGCGCGCCACCCATGAAGACACCAAGGATCATGAGGATGAACACGCCACGTTCTGGGTCATTGGCAAAGGCATGGACCGAGGTGATGACACCCGAGCGCACGATGAAAGTGCCGATCAGCGAGAATCCGAAGGCGAGGATGGACAGCAGGATCGTCCATGCCTTCAGGCTTTCGCGTTTTTCCACAACGATGGCGGAATGCAGCAGGGCCGCGGCAAACAGCCAGGGCATGAAGCTGGCGTTTTCGACCGGGTCCCAGAACCAGAATCCGCCCCAGCCAAGCTCGTAATAGGCCCACCACGACCCCAGCGCGATGCCGATGGTCAGGAAGATCCAGGCCGCCAGCGTCCAAGGCCGGACCCAGCGCGCCCAGGCGGCATCAACCCGCCCCTCGATCAGCGCCGCGACGGCAAAGC
The DNA here is from genome assembly GCF_001303875.1 of Gemmobacter sp. LW-1. Lineage (NCBI taxonomy): Bacteria > Pseudomonadati > Pseudomonadota > Alphaproteobacteria > Rhodobacterales > Paracoccaceae > Gemmobacter > Gemmobacter sp. LW-1. The sequence goes on from NZ_LJSC01000062.1 coordinate 40,713, forward strand.
TGAACGCCATGCTGAGCCCGACATAGCCGAGGTAGAGGAAGGGCGGATGGAAGGCGAGACCGGGGTCTTGCAGCAGCGGGTTCAGGTCGTCACCGTTCAGTGGCGGTTCGGCCAGACGCAGGAAGGGATTGGAGGTGAACAGAAGGAACGCCAGGAAAGCCACCCCGATCATCCCCTGCACCGAAAGAACCCGCGCCTTCAGCGTCGCGGGAAGGTTGCCGCCGAACAGCGCCGCCGCGCTGCCATAGGCGGCAAGGATCAGCACCCAGAGCAGCAGAGACCCCTCATGGTTGCCCCAGACGCCCGAGACCTTATAGAGCATCGGCTTGTCGGTATGGCTGTTCAGCACCACAAGACGCAGCGAGAAATCCGAGGTCACGAAAGCCCAGGTCAGTGCCCCGAAGGCCACCGCGATCAGCACAAACTGCACGACCGCCGCCGGATCGGCCACTGCCATCCACCCCGACCAGCGCTTCTGCGCCCCGATCAGCGGCACCACCGCCTGTACCACGGCCACCGCCAGTGCCAGCACCAGCGCGAAATGCCCAAGCTCTGAAATCATGCGCGTCTCCCTTGCAGGCGGGATCATAGGACAAGACGCCGCGCGCCGCCATGGGGCTGCGCCCAAGCGTCGCAACCGGCGCGCCCAAATTTCTTTGAAGAAATTTGTAAATCTTTTCGTTGAAAAGATTTGGGGGCCAGCCCCCATCGCGCGTGCCGCGCGATTCCCCCGGGATATTTATGGACAGAAAATGATCAGCGTCGGCCCGCCTTGCGGGTGGAGAGGAGAAGGTTGGTCTCGGATGTGGTGACGCCTTCGATATTGCGGATGCGGTGGATCACCTCATCGAGTTCCAGCAGCGTCTGGGTCGAAAGTTCCACGATCAGATCCCATTTTCCGTTGGTCGAATGCACCGCCATGACGGCAGGCAGGCCAGCGAGGCGCGCCATGATCTTTTCGCCGCCGCGCCCCTCGATCCCGATCATCATAAGCCCGCGCACCGGGGCAGCGGTGACATCGGCGCGGGTGAGCACGGTAAACCCAGCAATCTCGCCCCGTGCGGTCAGCCGCTCCATCCGGGCGCGCACCGTGGCACGGCTGAGACCAAGGCGATCAGCAAGTTCGGACAGGGCCGCCCGGCCATCCCGGCGCAACTCGGCGATCAGCCTTTGGTCGATTTCGTCCATTTCGACGGTTTTCCTTTTCATCCCGCTGAATTCTTCGCGCATAATGCTCATAATGCCGCTGGATGCTGCCGCAAAGTGAAAACATGTTTGTCGGAACAGGAGATTTGCCATGACACGGACCATTCTGATCGGCGCGCCCGTCGATTCCGGCCAGCGCCGCCCCGGTTGTCTGATGGGCCCGGCGGCCTATCGCGTGGCGGGGATTGCCGGCGCCATCCGCGATCTGGGCCATGGGGTCGAGGACTGGGGCGACGTCGCCCTGCCAGATCTGCAGGAGGCGGTTTGCGCCAACCCGGCGGTGGATCAGCTGCCCGAGACGCTGGGCTGGACCGAGGTTCTGGCGGACCGTGTGGATGACGCGCTGTCCGAAGGCGCGATGCCGGTGATTCTGGGGGGCGATCATTCGCTGGCGCTGGGGTCAGTATCCGGGGCGGCGGCCCATGCACGCCGGGCCGGGCGGCCGCTGTTCCTGCTGTGGCTGGATGCGCATTCGGATTTCCACACGCCGATGACCACGACCAGCGGCAATCTGCATGGCACGCCGGTCGCCTATATCGCCGGGCGCGACGGGTTCGACGCTTTCCCGCCCTTCCCGGCCCCGATTCCGGCAGACCGCATCTGTCTTTACGGCATCCGCTCGGTCGATCCGGCAGAACATGCGGCGCTGCTGGAACATGATATCGCGATCAATGACATGCGGGTGCTGGATGAACATGGCATCGTCGCACCGCTGCGCAGCTTCCTGGCCAAGGTGCGCGAGGCGGGCGGGATGCTGCATGTAAGCCTGGATGTCGATTTCCTCGACCCCTCCATCGCGCCTGCGGTGGGCACCACTGTTCCGGGCGGCACCACTTTCCGCGAAGCGCATCTGGTGATGGAACTTCTGCACGAATCCGGGCTGGTGACCTCGCTCGACCTTGTGGAACTGAACCCTTTCCTCGACGACCGGGGCCGCACCGCGAAGCTGATGGTCGATCTGGTCGGCTCGCTGATGGGCCGCAAGGTGTTCGACCGTCCGACCCGCAGCTTTACCTGAGAGAGATGCCATGACCGCCCCCTCCCGCAATGCTCTTGTGCCTTTTGTCAGTGTTGACAACATGATGAAGCTGGTTCTTCACATCGGGGTTGAACGCATGATGGCCGAGCTTGCAGCCGAGATCGAGGCCGATTTCCTGCGCTGGCCGCTGTTCGACAAGACCCCGCGCGTGGCCAGCCATTCCGAGGTGGGCGTGATCGAGCTGATGCCGACCTCGGATGGTGAGACCTATGGGTTCAAATATGTGAACGGCCATCCGTCGAACATGAAGAAAGGCCTGCAAACCGTTACAGCATTTGGTCTTTTGGCGGATGTGGCAACGGGCTATCCGCTGATGCTCAGTGAAATGACCCTGCTGACGGCGCTGCGCACGGCGGCGACCAGCGCCATGGCAGCGAAATGGCTGGCGCCGAAGGGCGCGCGGGTGATGGCGATGATCGGCAATGGCGCGCAGGCGGAGTTTCAGGCGCTGGCCTTCAAGGCGGTCTGCGGCATCGAGGAGATCCGGCTTTACGACATCGACCCGGCTGCGACCGTGAAATGCGCCCGCAATCTGGCGGGGCGCGGGCTGACCGTCGTATCCTGCACCAGTGCAGAACAGGCCATGGAAGGCGCGGAGATCGTGACCACCTGCACCGCCGACAAGCAATATGCCACCATCCTGACCGACAATATGGTTGGCAGCGGCGTGCATATCAACGCGGTCGGCGGCGATTGCCCCGGCAAGACGGAACTCCACCGCGACATCCTGCTGCGGTCGGGCATCTTCGTCGAATACCCGCCCCAAACCCGTATCGAGGGCGAGATCCAGCAGCTTGAGGCCGATCATCCGGTGACGGAGCTTTGGCAGGTCATCGCCGGTCAGGCGGCGGGACGCACCGATGCGCGGCAGATCACGCTGTTTGACAGCGTGGGCTTCGCCATCGAGGATTTCAGCGCGCTGCGCTACGTCCATTCGCGGCTGCGCACCTCGGGCCTGTATCAGAACCTTGATATGATCGCCGACCCGGATGATCCGCGCGACCTGTTCGGCATGCTGCTGCGCGCCGGAGCGGCGCAGGCGGCCTGAGCCTCAGGCGGTTTCCGCCAGCGCGTCGCGCACCTGTTCCACCCCCTGCGTCAGGTCGAGGCGGATCGCCTCGGCCAGCGCCTGCGGATCGCCCGCCTTCATTGCAGCCAGGGCATCGGCATGACGGTCCGGCAGACCATTCTCGATATAGCGCCCCAGAACGGCCCGCAGCGACGGCCCGAACCGAAGCCAGAGCGAGCGGGCGATGTCTTCCAGCACGATTGCCCCGGCTGCTTCGTACAGCGTGAAGTGGAAGGCGTGGTTCTGGCGCAGGTATTCCTGCACGTCGCCCGCCCGGATCGCCGGCTCGATCAGCGCGTCGATCGCCTCCAGCCGGGCAATGCGTTCGGGCGTCAGCCGGGGGGCGGCCAGTTCCGCAAGCTTCGGTTCGATTGCCAGACGGGCATGGACCAGCTGGCCAAACAGATCTGGCGTCATCCTTGGCACGGTCACGCGGCGGTTGTCCTGAAGCGCCAGCGCCCCTTCGGCGGTCAGTCGGCGGATCGCCTCGCGCACCGGGGTCATGCCCGCATCCAGATCGCGGATCAGACCCTGGATGGTAACCGGCTGTCCCGGCAGCAGCACGCCATAAAGCACCATGTCGCGCAGCCGCAGATAGGTAAGCTCATGCGTCGGAATTTTCCGCGCCTCGCCCCGGTCCTGCCCTGTGTCGTCCATCGCCTGCCCTCCGTGATCTCGCGGAACATGGGGCAGCACCGCGATTTGATCAATAGCCGATCCGCGTCGCTCCGACGTCATTCCGCGTGAATTTCCGCGGTCTGCGCAAGCGGATGCGCGGTGCGGATCACCCTTTCGCAATAGGCCGCCAGTTGCTTGCGATCTGCGAAGGCATCGACGGGGACTGACGGGTGAAAGATCACCTCGACACGGCCCTGCCGGGGGGTGGCCAGAACCTTGATCAGATGGCCCGCAAAATCCATGTCGCCCCACCAGCCATAATAGCGCGGGTCGCGGCCCACGGGGGCATGATAGACCACCGTCACTGGCTGGATATGCAGCACCCGGTCCATGCCATGAGTGAAAAACGCCTGAAACAGCGGGGTCTTGAACGGCAAGACCCGGATCGCATCAGTCGAGGTGCCCTCGGGGAAGAACAGGAGCCGATGACCGGCCCGCAGCCGCGTCTCCATCATCTCTTGCTGGGTCCTGGCCTCGGCAGGGCGGCGGTTGATGAACATGGTGCCGGTGGCGCGTGCCAGGATGCCGATGCCGGGCCAGTTCGCCACATCGTCCTTCGATACGAAATACACCCGGTCGGCGGCGTTCAGGGTGAAGATGTCCAGCCAGCCGACATGATTGGCCACGATGGCGCCCTGCCCCTGCATCGGCCGACCGGTCACGCTATAGCCGAACCCCATGATGGCAAGACCTGCGCGGCAGACGAACTGGGTGATCCAGGGCGTGATCGGGCGGTGCAGGCCGAACAGCGGTTTTTCGACCAGCCGCACCAGCAGGAAGATCGCCAGACAGCCATAGGTCACTGCCCCGAGTGCCAGCCCCCGCAGCCCGACGAGCCCCCAGCCCAGCGGTCCGATGCGGCCGGGTTCCAGCCGCGCCTCGTGCCAGGAGCTCATGCTTCGTCTCCACGGCGGCGGGTGTAATAGTCGCGGTGCCGTGCCGACATCTGCGTAGTGTCCATCACCAGCAACACGTCTATGGTGTTGAATTCATGGTCAATCCAGGCCCCATCCCCGACAAAGCCCCCCAGCCGCAGATAGGCCTTGATCAGCGGCGGTGTCGCCTGCATGGCGCGGCGGCGGTCCACCGCCTCGGGCGGCAGAGCGTCCATCTCCAGCCGGTGCGGGGCACGCGCCACCGGGCGCAGCCCCTCGGGTGCAAGGTGGTGGCGGTAAAGGTAGGCCAGCGGCTCGGCCACACTGGCGGGATCGGTGCCCGGAAAGCTCGCCGTGCCGAACATCAGGTCGATGTCGCGGTCCAGCACATATTCGGCCAGCTTGTTCCACATCAGCATCATCGCAGGCCCGCCCCGATAATCGGGATGCACGCAGGAACGGCCCAGTTCCAGCAGGCGCCGCCCCCCGCCCAGCAAGGGGCCAAGGTCAAATTCCTGCTCCGAGTAGAAATCCCGGCCCTCGGGCAGACGCGCGCCCGGCAACAGCCGATAGACGCCCACCACATCTTCCAGCCGTTCGGGATTGCGGCTGCGGTCGATCAGCAGAAGGTGATCGCACAGATCGTCGTAATCGTCGCATTCCAGTCGCGCCGCGTGATCGACCATCGGCCCGTCGCTGCCCATTTCCCCGACAAACACCTCATAGCGCAGGCGCTGCGCCGCGCGCAGGTCGCGCGCATCGGCCGCAAGCCGCACCTCGAACAGGCTTTCGTCGGTCTTCATCCGGCGCTCCCTCGTCCGTTCCGGCCCGAACCGGCTTTAGGCGCTGGGGCCGCGCAATGCAAGCGGCCCGCCTCTGCGGCTCAATCACCAGTTGCGCCGGGGTGTTTCGAGATATAAAGCTATATCAATCGAATACACGCTCTAGGGTGACGCGGCTCCCGTCTATTACAACTTTGCCGCGGTGTTCAAAGTTCACGGTGATCCGGGCTCCGACATTCGACTGGACCTGTCCCAGACCCCAGTCGGGTTCCTGCGGGTGGCGTACCAGCATGCCGGGCTCCAGCAGTGCATTCAGTCCCAGTTGCATTTCCGTTCCCTGCCCTCCGTCCTCTGTCAGGAACATCCATGCCGGACCGCCCCGACCTCAGTGCCCTTATGGGCTCCCGAATCTGCCATGATCTTATCAGCCCGATCGGCGCGATCGGCAACGGGGTCGAGCTTCTCATGCTGGATGGCGGCACGCCGGGGCCGGAAATCGCGCTGATTGCCGAAAGCGTGGGCCATGCCAATGCGCGCATCCGTTTCTTCCGCATCGCCTTCGGGGCCTGCACCGGGGATCAGCGGCTTGGACGGCCCGAGGTGAAGGCGCTGCTGGCCGATCTGGCGCGCGGCAGCCGGCTGAGCTTTGACTGGACGGGACCGCAGGACATGCCCCGCCGCGAAGTCAAGCTGGCCTTCCTGCTGATCATGTGCCTGGAAACCGCCATGGTGCATGGTGGCCGCATCCGGATCGAGCGCGACGACCGGGGCTGGCATATCCTCGGGCTGGGCCCGAAGCTGCGGATCGACCCCGATCTGTGGGAGGTGCTTTCCAACCCCGGCGCCCGGCACCAGATCACCGCCGCGCAGGTGCAGTTTGCCCTCGTGCCGGACGAACTGACCCGGCTTGGCCGCACTCTCGGGGTCGAGACGCGGGACGGGGAAATCCGGCTGAGCTTCTGAAAACCCTTTTTTCTTTCTTCCGCAGGGCGGGCATGAATAATGCCTGTTGTAAGCGCGAGGGAGAGAGACATGGCAACGCTTGATGGTAACCTGAGCCTGACCCTGAACGGCTCGACCGATTTCAGCATCGGGTTTGATGAATATGTGTGGTCCGACAGACATCTGAAGGCGCTCGAGCTTTGGAAACCGGATGACAGCGGCCTTGCCACGGTCAAGATCTCGCTGACCGGAAACAACTGGGGCACCAATCTCATTCAGGCCGGCGGCGATCTGGGAGTGACGCTCACCGATTCCGCAAAGGGCAGCGGCCGCTTCATTGCCACCATCCGCCTGGACGGCGCGGGCGACAATGTGGTGAAGCTGGCCCGCAGCGACGTGCAGCTTCTGACCACCGGCAACGGCAACGATACGATCACGACCGGCAAGAACTGGATCGGCTTCATCGCCACCGGCGAGGGCAATGACCGCGTGACCACCGGAAACGCCGGGGTGATGTATATCGACCTCGGCGAGGGGGACAATTTCGCCAGCATCGGCGCGGGCGGCGCCAGCTCGGTTCGCGCGGGCAGCGGCAACGACACGATCACTGCCACCGGAGAGATCGAAACCCTCTACAGCGGGCGCGGCAATGACCAGATCACCACCGGGGTGAACTATGTCGACGCGATCAACACCGGGCGCGGCATGGACAAGGTGGTGCTGGGCAGCGGCGGCGCCTCTTTCGTGGCTCTGGGCCGCGATGCCGATGTGCTGGTGGTGAAACAGCAGGCCGATCCGACCGCCCTTGTCGTGGTCGGAGGCGGTGGCAATATCTCCACCCCCGAGGACGAGGACCGCGATCTTGTCGATTTCTCGGCCTTCACCAAATCGCTGACGGTCGACCTTTCCAGCGGCAACGCAACCTCGGCGCAGGGCACCTTCCTTCTGCGCGACATCGAGGATGTGACCGGCGGGCGCGGCGCCGACCGCCTGACCGGTGATGGCGAGGACAACGCGCTGACCGGCGGCGGCGGGCGTGACACGCTGACCGGCGGTGAAGGCGCCGACATGCTGCGCGGCAATGCCGGGGCGGATCGTTTCGTCTTTACCAGCGTCGCCGACAGCACCGAGGAATTTGCCGATACAATCCTCGATTTCAGCCGCAAGCAGGGCGACCGGATCGACCTCAGCGCCATCGACGCCAATGCGGCCGCAAATGGCAACCAGTCCTTCGCCTTCATCGGCAAGAAGGATTTCACCGAAAAGGCAGGCCAGTTGCGCTACGAAACCTCCGGCGGCAAAACCGAGATCCAGGGTGATGTCGACGGCGACGGCGCGGCGGATCTGGTGATCCTGCTCAACAGCGCGCTTTCCCTGCGCGCCGGTGACTTCATCCTCGGCTGAAACCTTCTGCCGCGCCCCTCAGGCGCGGCAGGTGCCATCCCCGGTGACCAGATATTTGAAGCTGGTCAGTTGCTCGGCCCCCACCGGGCCGCGCGCATGCATCTTGCCGGTGGCGATGCCGATTTCCGCCCCCATGCCGAACTCGCCGCCATCCGCGAACTGGGTGGAGGCGTTGCGCATCAGGATCGCACTGTCGAGCCGCTGGAAGAACCGCGCCGCCACCGCATCATCCTCGGTCAGGATGCTTTCGGTATGGCTCGATCCATAGCGGCGGATATGGGCAATCGCGCCGTCCACGCCATCGACCAGCTTCGCCGCGATAATCATGTCCAGAAACTCGCGCCCGAAGTCTTCGGGCGCCGCCTGTACCGTACCCGGCACCGCCAGCAACGCGCCCTCGGTCCGGACCTCGACGCCGGCCTTCACCAGATCCTCGATCAGCACGGCGCCGTGACGGGCGTAGAACGCCCGGTCGATCAGCAGACATTCCGCAGCGCCGCAGATGCCCGTGCGCCGGGTCTTGGCGTTCAGCACCACGCGCCGCGCCTTTTCCAGATCGGCGGCCCCATCCGCATAGATGTGGCAGATGCCCTCCAGATGCGCAAAGACCGGCACCCGCGCCTCACGTTGCACCAGACCGACCAGCCCCTTGCCGCCGCGCGGCACGATCACGTCGATGAAATCGACCGCCTGCAACATGGCCGAGACCATCGCCCGGTCACGCGTCGGCACCAGCTGAATCGCCGCTTCCGGCAGACCGGCGGAACGCAGCCCTTCCACCATGCAGGCATGGATCGCCCGCGAGGAATGAAAGCTCTCGGACCCGCCGCGCAGGATCACCGCATTCCCGGCCTTCAGGCACAGCGCACCCGCATCCGCCGTCACATTGGGGCGGCTTTCATAGATCACGCCGACCACGCCCAGAGGCGTCGCCACCCGCTGGATATGCAGGCCCGTCGGCCGGTCCCATTCCGCCAGAACCCGCCCCACAGGATCAGGCTGTTCGGCAATGGCGCGCAGCCCCTCGACGATGCCCCCGATCCGGCCCTCGTCCAGCGTCAGCCGGTCCATCATGGCGGGCGTCAGCCCCTTTTCGGCGCCATAGGCCAGATCCTCGGCATTGGCGGCGATGATCGCGGGCACGCCCGCCGCCACCGCATCGGCAGCAGCCAGCAGCGCAGCGCGTTTGGCTTCGGCTGGCGCGAAGGCAAGCTCCGCCGCAGCTTCGCGGGCCTTCGCCCCGATCTCCTGCATCAGCTTGCCTGCGTCTTCCATCCTCTGCCCCTTTTGCTTCTTGCAGAAATACTCCACGGGGGTCGCCAATCGGCGCCATCGGTTCAAGCCCGATTGGCGACGGGGCGTGAAGCCCCCGGCGGTTTCCCTCCGCGTCTAGATCACCATATCGTCGCGGTGAACCAGCGCCGCCCGTCCCTCATACCCGAGGATTCCGGCAATATCGCTTGACCGGTGCCCGGCAATCGCCCGCGCCTCGTCCGACGTATAACGGATCAGCCCGCGCCCCAGCGCCGCGCCGTCGGGACCGATGATCCCCACCGGCTCGCCCCGGCCGAACGCGCCCTCGACCGCTGTCACCCCCGCCGGCAGCAGGCTCTTGCCCGACCTGAGCGCGGTGACAGCCCCGGCATCGACCCGGACCCTGCCCTTTTCCTTCATCGCATTGATCCAGCGCTTGCGCGCGACCTGCGGATCGGCCTGCGCCACAAACCAAGTCCGGTTTGCACCCTCCGCCAGCGCCTTCAGCGGACGCGGAACCGAGCCTTCCATGATCGCCATGGCACAGCCCCCCGCCACGGCGGTCTTGGCTGCCATCAGCTTGGTCTTCATGCCGCCTTTCGACAGGCCGGAAATCGGATCGCCCGCCATTGCCTCGATCTCCGGCGTGATGGTCTCCACCAGATCGAAGCGCTGCGCCGTCGGGTCTTCCTTCGGATTCGCCGAATAGAAACCGTCGACATCGGACAGCAGGATCAGCTGATCCGCCCCCGCCGTCACCGCGATCTGCGCCGCCAGCCGGTCGTTGTCGCCAAAGCGGATCTCGTCCGTCGCCACCGTGTCATTTTCATTCACGATGGGCACGACGCCCAGCCCCAGCAGTGTCTCCATCGTGGCGCGGCTGTTCAGATAACGGCGGCGGTCCTCGGTATCTTCCAGCGTGACCAGAACCTGCCCAGTGGTGATCCCATGCGGCGCCAGCACTTCCTCATAGGCACGCGCCAGCCGGATCTGCCCGACCGCCGCGGCGGCCTGCGATTGTTCCAGCGTCAGCGCCCCGGCGGGCAGGCCAAGGATCATCCGCCCCAGCGCGATGGAGCCGGAGGACACCAGCACCACCTGTGTTCCGCGCAGCTTGGCTTCGGCCACATCCAGCGCCAGCGCGGAAAGCCAGCCCTGCCGCAGCCCCTTCTGCCGGTCCACCAGCAGGGCCGAGCCAATCTTGATCACCAGCCGCCGCGCCGCGCGCACATCGGGCGCGGCGATCTGCATCAGGGCTGCCACGGCTTCACCTCCACCGGCATGCGGGATTTGCGGTCTTCCATGATCTCGGCATGGATCGCGCGCAGTGCATCCTTGATGCCCTCGCCCGTGGCGCCGGAAATCAGATGCACCGGCCCGCCGCTGGCTTTCTCCAGCGCGCGTTTGCGGGTGCCGATGGTTTTCTTGTCCAGCGCGTCAATCTTGTTCATCGCAAGGATGCGCGGCTTGTCCGCCAGCTCTTCGGCATAGGCTTCCAGCTCACCCACGATGGTGCGGTAATCCTTGGTGATGGTCGACGACGTGCCATCCACCAGATGCAGCAGGACCGAACAGCGTTCGACATGGGCAAGGAACTGGTCGCCCAGACCCCGCCCCTCTGACGCGCCCTCGATCAGCCCCGGAATATCGGCCATGACGAATTCATGCCCGTCGATCCCCACCACGCCCAGGTTCGGCACCAGCGTGGTGAACGGGTAATCCGCGATCTTCGGCCGGGCGTTGGACACGGCGGCAAGGAAGGTCGACTTGCCCGCGTTGGGCAGGCCCACCAGCCCGGCATCGGCGATCAGTTTCAGGCGCAGCCAGATCGTGCGCTCCACCCCTTCCTGACCCGGATTGGCGCGAGCGGGCGCGCGGTTGGTCGAGGTCTTGAAATGCAGGTTGCCGAAGCCACCGTTGCCGCCCTTGGCCAGCAACACCTTCTGTCCGACCTCCACCAGATCGGCCAGAACGGTCTCCTCGTCCTCGTCGATGATCTCGGTTCCGACCGGGACTTTCAGCACGATGTCATCGCCGGTCTTGCCGGTTTTCTGGTTGCCCATGCCGGGCTGGCCCGATTTGGCGAAGAAATGCTGCTGGTAGCGGAAGTCGATCAGCGTGTTCAGCCCCTCGACTGCCTCGGCCCAGACCGAGCCGCCATTGCCGCCGTCGCCGCCATCCGGGCCACCAAATTCGATGAACTTCTCGCGCCGGAACGAGACGCAGCCCGATCCGCCGCCGCCCGAGCGGATATAGACTTTGCAGAGATCGAGGAATTTCATGGGCGAGCCCCTTCGGGATTGGATGATTGGCGATAGCCGCGAAGCCGCGCGGGCGCAAGCAGGGCTTGCGTTTCAGGGCGCTGGCGGAGGTGCGGCGCGGTCGTCAAGACGGCGCTGCATGAACACGAGGTCCAGCCAGCGGCCGAATTTTTGCCCGACCTCGGGCATACGGCCGGTTTCCACGAAACCGGCGCGGGCATGAAGGTGCAGCGAGGCGGTATTTTCCGAGGTGATGGCGGCAACCATCTCGTGCTTGCCACAGGCGCGGGCACGATCTGTCAGAACCTGCAACAAGGCCAGCGCCACGCCGCGCCCGCGCGCCTCGGGTGCGACATAGACCGAGTTTTCCACCGTGGCCCGGAACCCGTCAAACGGGCGCCAGTCGCCGAAGCTGGCATAGCCCAGCACCGCCGCGCCTTCGGCCGCCACCAGCACCGGATAGCCCAACTGCCCGCGCATCTGCATCCAGGCGATGCGGTTCGCGGCATCGACCTCGCCCTCCATCAGAATGGCGGTCGTGTTGCGCACGGCATCATTGTAGATGGCGGCGATACCGGCGGCATCGTCGGGCGTGGCGTCACGGATGGCAAAGGGTGCGGTCATGGTGCCGCATCCTGCCCGTTTCCGGCCGCGCGGTCCAGCCGCAGCAGAACCGTCGGATGCAGGCCGATGCGTGCCGGGCTTTCCCCCTCGCCCCGGCCGGTCTCAACGAAGCCAAGCCCCCGCAACAACCGCAGCGAGGCTGCGTTGTCGGCGAAGACGGTGGCACTCAGCGACGGCAGGCCGAAACGGGCAAAGGCACTGGCGATCAGCGCCTGCAACGCCTCGCGCGCATAGCCCTTGCCCCATTCGGCGGGGTCCAGGAACAGGCCGATCTCCGATGCCTTGCGCTGAAGCTGCACGACACCAATCAGCCGCCCATTGCGCCAGACACCCAGCCTGAAGCCGGGACAGCCGCGCCACGGCAGCGCCTCGACCCAGGCGCGCACCACATCCTCGGGCCAGGGAGACAAGAGGCTGCCCGTGTTGCGCGCCACCACCGCCTGCCCGCCGATCCGGGCCAGCGGCGCAATGTCGCGCGGCACCTCCAGAGGCGCCAGCCGCAGATGCGGCGTGTCGATCACCAGCGGATTGCGCGCGGCCCATGTATCACGGTCCAGCATGAACACTCGCTGTTCGACCTCGGCACCCCGCGCACGGGCGAATTGCATCGCCCTACCCCGTTCACGAAACCCTGCCTTTTGAAGTACATGCGCCGAAGTCGCATTATCTGCAAAACACCGCGCGGGCAGGTCGCCCGCCTCCGGGTCAGCGAAATGCGCCGCCAGAACGGCGGCCAGTGCGGCGGAGGCATGACCCCGCCCCTGCGCCTCGGGCACAATCCAGTAGCCGGGGCCATCGGGTTTCAGGGCGATCAGGCCGACGAAGACCCCCGCATCCTCAATGGCCCAGACCGCGTTCTGCGGCGCGGTAGCCAGCCAGTCGCGGAAGTCAGCCACGCCATAGGGATGCGGCACCGAGGTCAGCCAGCCGGCAACCTCGATCCGCGACAGCGCCGCCACGACGGCGGCCTCGTCCTGTATCGTCAGGGGGCGGAGCAGTCTCCGCCCCGCGTTCAGCCGGGCGGAGAGGGTCATGCTATCCTCTCAGTCCAGCTTGCGCAGGTAGGTCCAGGTCGGGACCCTGGAATTGCGGGCGACCGAGAAGGTTTCCGCATCGCCAAGATACTGGAACCCCGCATTGGTCAGGACACGGGCCGAACCCGGATTGTCCTGAAACACCTCGGCAAAGATGGTGCGGTTCTTCTGCGGATTGGCCATGACCAATGCGCGCACCGCCTCGGACGCAAAGCCCGTGTTCCAGAAGGCAGGTGCAACCCAGTAACCGATCTCGCTTTGATCGCGGTTGAACTGCGCCTCGTCCATGCGCTTGAGGCTGATGACGCCCAGGACCTCGGCCAGACCATGCGCCGATCCGTCCAGCACCCAGACCTCTTCGCGCCCGTCATGCGCCATGGCACGGGTCACGAAGTTCTCGGCCGCGCCTGGCGGAAGCGGATGCGGGATCGAGCGGGTCGCCTCGGCCACGCGGCGGTCGCCCGCATACATGGCAAACAGGCCCGCATCGGATTTTCGGACCGGGCGCAGCACGAAACGGCCCGCGCCGATCACACCGTCGACAACCTGGCCAAAGCCGGTGATCCCGGTGAAATCCTGATCCTTCGCAATCACATCCAGCTTCATCGCTTCCCTCCTTCGAAGCGCCCCCGGGCGCAAACCGGCGCCCATCGCACGAATAACTTCAACTCTCCCCCTTCCCGCGACTTGGGGCCGGGGTCTTTCCGGCACAAGGGCTGCCAAAGCCGCCATGGCCGTTTTTTCCCCTTCCTGCCGCACACTGGCGGCGAAAATGAGGAAAGGGGCCGGCCTTTCGGCCGACCCCCTTGTTACAAGCCAGTTGTAACGGTTCGGCTTACTCGGCCGCCTCCGCAACCGGGAGGACCGAAATGAAAGTGCGGCCCTTGAGGCCCTTCTTGAAGGTGACGCGGCCTTCGACAGTGGCAAAGATCGTATGATCGGTGCCCATGCCGACGCCTTCACCCGGGAACCAGGTGGTGCCACGCTGACGGACGATGATGTTGCCCGGAATGGCAGCCTGGCCGCCATACAGCTTCACGCCAAGACGACGACCGGCCGAATCACGACCGTTGCGCGAGGAGCCGCCTGCTTTCTTGTGTGCCATGGGGTGTTACTCCTTATTTCGCCGGTGCGTTGTTATGCGCGGCGCGGCGGGCATCGGCGGTGCCGGTGGCAGCCATGACGCCCGATGTATCGGCACCCGAGGACAGCACGTCGGTCACGCGCAGCAGGGTGAGCTGCTGACGATGGCCTTTGGTGCGCTGCGAGCTGTGCTTGCGGCGACGCTTGACGTAGTGGATGGTTTTCTCGCCCTTGATCTGGGCAATCACCTCGGCCTGCACGGCAGCGCCGGCAACGGTCGGAGCGCCGAGGGTGACGGTTTCACCGCCCACCATCAGGATTTCGTTGAACTGGACTTTGTCGCCAGCATTGGCCGCGAGCTTTTCAACGCGCAGGATGTCACCAGCCTGCACCTTGTATTGCTTGCCGCCCGTCTTGAGGACCGCGAACATGGGTCTTTCCTTTTCGAACTTCCGCATCCTGTGGCCCCGCCCCGTTGCCGGTTTGGTGTTGCCGGGTTTCCCCGCCTCGGACAGCGCGCCCCTCGGGGGGCGAAGATGAGAATAAGCCCGCTGACTCGGACCGAGCCTTCGGGATGCGCGCTTATCGGGGATCAGGGATACGAAGTCAACACCCGTGCGGGCGGGCTTTGTCTGTCGCGGGCTTCGGGGTATGCTGGGGCATGATCCGCGCCGACACATATCCCTGCCTGACCCGATCCGCCGCCGCCGTCAACCGCCGGTGGCCGCAATGACCATGCTGCCCGGACAGATCATCCGGCAGGCCAGGCAGGCCCGGATGCACAGCCTGGTCTCGCCGATGCCCGCGCTGATCGAAGTGCGGCGTGGTGTCAAAGAGGTGATCACGGCAGGGCAGCGGCTTGCGGTGCCCGAGGGCGGGCTGGTCCTGCTGCCCGAGGCATTGCCGATGACCATTTGCAATATCCCCGACGGTCGCGGTGGATACGAGGCCCGCGCCCTGCCCCTGCCACGCACCGCGATCGAGGCGGCGATGGCGCGGCTTCCCGCCACACCGCGCCCCGCTTCGGCCAGACCGATGCCGCTGGCCGCCCTTCCTGAACCGGCTGCGACCCTGCTTGGCGGTTTCTTTGCGCCCTCGCCTTTCGCGGTCCTGCCCGCCGACGTGCTGGCGCTGCGGCTGGAGGAACTGGCGCTGTGGCTGGCGCTGGACGGGGCGGTTCTGCCGCCCCCCGGCCCCGTCCGGCTGTCAGACCGGCTGCGCGCCCTGATCGCCGCCGATCCGGCTGCCGACTGGACGGCGAACCGCGCCGCCAGTCAGATGGCGCGCAGCCCCGCCACCCTGCGCCGTCATCTGGCCGCCGAGGGCACCAGCTTTGCCGTCCTGCTGCGCGATGCCCGGCTGACGCAGGCGCTGGGGATGCTGCAATGCACCGCCTTCCCGGTGTCGCGGATCGCCGCCGAAGTGGGCTATGCCTCGCCCCAGCAGTTTGCGGCGCGCTTCCGGGCGCGGTTCGGCCTTGCACCGCATGAAATCCGCCTCCCGCTGCCCGAGGATGAGCGGAACGGGGCAGAGCCTGCGCGGAACGGGGCCATGCCGGGGGTCACGACCGGCTAGAAGGACGCATCCCCAGCAACAGGAGATTGCAATGCGTTCCTTCTATCCCGTCCTTCTGGCCGCCAGCCTGATCGCCAGCGGCGCCGAAGCCGATATGGTGCTGACCTCGGATGCGCTTGGCACAGGCACGCTTGGCATGGATCAGGTGTTCAACGGGTTTGGCTGCACCGGCAGCAATATCTCGCCCGATCTGGCATGGCACGGCGCGCCCGAGGGCACCGGCGCCTTCGTCCTGATGATGCATGACCCCGACGCGCCGACCGGATCAGGCTGGTGGCACTGGTCGGTGGCCAATCTGCCCGCCGATGTGACCGGCCTGCCTGCGGGCGCCAGTGGACATATGCCCGATGGCGCCGTGGAAACCGCCACCGATTTCGGGACCACGGGGTTTGGTGGCGCCTGCCCGCCCGAAGGCGATGCGCCGCATCATTACACGTTCACGCTTTACGCCCTGCCCGCGCCCCTGCCCGAAGGCGCGCTGGCCAGCCCCGCGATGGTCAGCTTCATGGCCCGCGCACAAGCGTTGGGCAGTGCCAGTCTGACCGCGACCTACGGCCGCTGACCGGCCTCGCGTCAGATGTCTTCGCCCAGCATCTGACGCCCCGCCGCAAGGCCGAGTTCAGTGCTGATGCGGACAAACATGCCATCGAATGCGGCGAAGACCGCCGCATTCAGCCGCTTGCCCTCGGGACTTTCGGAAAACCGCTGATAGGCTTGCAGTTCCTCATCCGACAGCGGCTGATAGGCCAGCGAGAGATAGGGCCAGAGCCAGTCCTCCGCCTCGGAGCGCACCTGCGCCTCCTGCCCCCAGACCTCGGCCAGCATGTCGGCTTCGGACATGGCATCGCCAAAGGCACCGCCCGCATTGAGCCCGCGATAGAAGGCCAGATTGGCATTCATCGCGCCCATGACATTCATCTCGACCAGATCATTGGCCTCGGCGAAACGGTGCAGCGCCTCAAGCCGGGGGGCGCCTTCGGCCTCCATCCGGGCGACGGCGGCCTGCGCGGCCTCCTCCACCTTGTCATCCAGCAGCGCCTGACGTGCCTCGATCTCCAGCGACAGGATCTTCTGGCCACGCGCATCGCCGAAGAAGGCCTCAGCAGCCGCAATGACCTCCGGTGCGCCGGTCAGTTCCCGTGCCAGCGCGGTCTCGAACTCGGTCTGCATCCGCCCGGGATCATAGATATGCGAGACCAAAGCCTCCCAGGCGGCAGGCGCCTTGTCGGGCAGCATCTCGGTCTTCAGCGCGGCACCATAGTCCAGCCCCTCGGCCCGCATGACCGCGATCAGCTCGTCAATGTGCATGGTTCGGGTCAGCTCGGT
Organism: Gemmobacter sp. LW-1; assembly: GCF_001303875.1. Lineage (NCBI taxonomy): Bacteria > Pseudomonadati > Pseudomonadota > Alphaproteobacteria > Rhodobacterales > Paracoccaceae > Gemmobacter > Gemmobacter sp. LW-1. The sequence continues at coordinate 57,865 of NZ_LJSC01000062.1, forward strand.
CAGCCCGGCCGGAATAGAAGCCCCCGCCGCCGGCGCCCCGGTCGGCGCCTCGGCATGGGCAAGCGGCGCCTGCCCCATCGCCAGCATCACGGCCAGAATCGCCACGGGGCCGCAGAATTTCGACACGGGCCTACCTCCTGCCACATCGGGCCCGTTTGCGGGCCGCAGGTCCAGAGCTAACCCGTCGCCACGCCTTTGCCAACCAGCCCGGCCACATCTTCACGTGATCGCACCGCGAGCCGCACGCACCCGAAGGGATTTCCGCCCCATTCCAGCAACTTGACGCAATTTTCAACTTTTCTGTGAAAGGGGTCTTGCAAGCCCCCGAATGCTTCGTTAAATCCCCGCTTCACGACGACCCCTGACGCGGAGAGGTGGCAGAGTGGTCGAATGCGGCGGTCTCGAAAACCGTTGTCGGTTTGCGCCGACCCAGGGTTCGAATCCCTGTCTCTCCGCCACTTGCCTCCATTTAACCTATTGAAATAGCTGACAAATCTGCGATTTCACGTCGTCAGCTTCCACCATTCTTTCCCCCATTTGGCGGCGGATTGACGCGGAAATGTAATGCGACAGAAACAGGGGGCCATAAGAGGCGGTGCCAGGCCTGAAGCGTCGTTACCTGTCGTAAGGTGTCCCGAGCCGTCTTAAGCCAATAAAATAAGGCATTTATCGATAGGCGCAGCGAGATTGGCACTATGGCTTACCTGTATGTCCACGATGGGACATCGGACAAAATTAGGGGGCCAAAAGCGCGAACCAGTCCAGTGACGGTTTCCGAAGGCTCCTGCGGGCGCTCTGTTGGAAAACCGCGTTTAGCCCAACGATACAAGGCGTTTTCGAGCCACAGTGCCCTTTTGGCGGGAAGTCTCCGACTGGCCGTAGGATGCAACTAGCGCGCGCTTTCTGTAACGCGACAAAAACATAGGGTTTTTTAAGAGAGTGCGTTGCCCTATCCGTCGCTAGGTGTCGTTACCCGTCGCCAACCGTCTTTCCTCAATAAAATAAGGCGCTTGCCGAGGCTGTGAGGTTCTGGTGCCGTGTCTGGGCGACTCCGGGGCGGTCATGTGTTCATCGGCACTTCGCGAAGCGGCAGCATGAGCGAAAACGCTCTGACGAACGTTCTGAAACGGATGGGCCGCAAAGACCTGACGAACCACGGGTTCCGCAGCACGTTCCGAGATTGGGCCGGTGAAACGACCGCGCACCCGCGCGAAGTTGTGGAACATGCCCTTGCCCACAGCTTGAAGGACCGGGCAGAAGCGGCTTATCAGCGCGGCACCCTGTTGCCGAAGCGCCGTCGTCTCATGGAAGACTGGTCGAATTACTGCGGCACCGTTCGACCCACAGACGCCGATAACGTTGTGCCGATGCGGGGTGCAGTGTGATGGCCGACAAGACCGCCGAACTACTTCGCAGCGATTGGGGGGTGGAACAACTGTTGCACCGCGCGAAAACCGAACCAGACGCCGCCGCAGAATTGTTGCAAATCGCCGCCCTATATCTTCGGCGGGCGATGACAATGCCAGTCGAACTAGCCGAATACATTGCAAATGCTTTTTCGAAGGCCGCAGATGCAGAAATTCTAGATCGAAGGGACACTCTCGCTGCTGAACTGCACCTGCAACGCAAGGCCAATGCGCCCGTAAAGGTTCGTCCAACCGATGTTGTCGCGATGGTCATGGGCCACGACTACCATAACGAAATCAAGACGAACAAAACACCCCGCCTAGAAAAGCAACTCGTTTCAGACATCATTCTGCGCTTCAAAGTTTCTGACAGTAAGGCCCGCAGCCTTATCAAAGCCGCCCGCGCACATTACCGGGCAGAGTGGTAATAAGCTTGCCGACTTACTACTACTTGTTTTCAATGACTTTTTGAGCCGAACCGACCATGTTCCCTTCATGTCCAGTTAGACGCAAGAGGATCGGAACATGCAGATCAAACGCCAGCAACGGATTGATGCCGAATATGGCATTCCGAAGTCGACGCAATACTATTGGGAGAAGCACGGGCTTTGGCCGAAAAGGGTCAAGATCGGTGCCCGTGCCGTTGGCTGGATCGCCGACGAAATTTCCGCCGTAATGAAGGCCCGCGCTACCGGCGCAGATGATGCCGCGATCAAAGCTTTGATTGTCGAACTGACTGCCGCACGTCAGGCGTGAGATTTGGCGGAGTATCAGTCCGCCAAAGTAATCAATAAAATATGGTAGAATAGCGATGGAACGGCAGGATTGCATGTTCCTTTGCATGTTTGCCAGCAATACAGGCCCGAAATCATGGCGAACGACAGCCCTATTGCGGCGGGACGACACGCAGCGACCGCCGCCGAAACTTCGGCTTTTGAAAGCGCCAGAGACGTGCTTGCCTTTATTGAACCGGCGGACCCGGAAGATTTTCGCGACGTTGCGAGAGGCATCAAGTCGCTTGGGCCGCTATTCGAAGGTTTGTTCATTGAATGGGCGATCCGCCACGGGATGCGCAAGTATCGCGCAAGCAAGTTGTGGGCAATCACAAAACCCGATCCCGATGCGCTCGAAGACCTTACGCTTCGCAAGCTTGATGCCCTGAACCGAACGAGCCGGTATCAACCCCTAAGCGGCGTCGCGATCAGCGCCCTTGTTTCCGTCGAATGGCGCGTGAAGAACGTGTTCCCGGCAAAAGGCTTGGGCGTGATCGGCGGGCCGTTCAAGTCGGGGAAGTCGTTCCTGCTTTTCGACATGCTGTTCACCATTGCCGAAGGTGGAACATGGTTCGGCTTCAAGACCAAGGCCGCGCCCGTTCTGTATGTCAGCTTTGAAGGCAACGCCGGGGTCCGCCAGCGGGCCGCAGCATGGGCCGCATTTCATGGCAGGCCGGTTCCGGCGAACTTCGCCGCGATCCTGCAACCCTTCGCGCTCACGTTCGAACAGGACATTCAGGAGTTGGCGAACATCTGCCCACAAGGTTGCGTCGTCGCCATCGACACACTGAACCGGGCATCGCCGGGGCTGGATGAAAACAGCGGCAAGGATATGGGCGTAATCATCGCCGCAGCGTCGCGCCTTCAACGGTTGATCGGCGGTCTTGTCATCCTCGTTCACCATACCGGCAAGGACGCCGAAAAGGGTCTTCGCGGGCATTCCAGCTTCCCCGCTGCGGTTGACGGTTCGTTGATCGTCGGTCGCGACGGCGACGCCCGAACTTTCACGCTGGACAAGGTGAAGGACGGCGAAGACGGCAAGGCGTTCGGTTTCAAGCTGGAAATCGTGAAAGTCGGCAAGGACGAAGACGGCGACGATATTACAAGTTGCGTCGTAGTGCCGTCCGAATTGCCCACAAAGATTGTCGGGAACGGCCCAACGCTTAGCGACGGCGAATTGTTTCTAAAGTCTACGTTCTGGGAAGCATTCACCGAAAGACAGAAGCACGACTACGGATGCGACCCGAGGGGTGTCCCGGTTGAGTTGTGGCGAAAATTCTTTGATCGAAAATCGCACCTCGAAAATAGCGCAAGCAAGAAGCGAACGTTCTATCGCGATCTCGGAAAGATGATCGTAAAAGGATTCTTCTTGGTCGAAAACAACATCGCGCTTCCGATGTTGCCGCAAAATCCCGCCAATAGCGGTCCCCAAAATGGCGAGCGGTGACATGGTGACACGCGGTGACAAACTGGTGACATATCACCGGGGACATAGGGACACACACCCCTATAGGGGGTGTCCATGTCCGATGTTTGATTTTCGAAACGAGAAATCATCTTAATCCATGTCCCTTGCCCCATGTGGGAAATCTTGGAAGGAACAGCGAAATGACTGCAAACGGATATACCATTGTCGCCGAAGACTTCCTCGCTATGGCGACCGAACAGCCGGGTGGATTTGATGTGTTGCTTTGCTATCGGCTTATCTGGCGAAGCAAAGAACTTCGAACCGCCGCGACTTCGGATCAACTCTTGACCGAAGTTCTAAGCGAATGGGTTCAAGCGGAATGGTCGGCTTTTGAAGCTTACAGGCGGCGCGTTCGAAACGCCCCCGTGTGGGGAATGCTCATTCGTGAAGTTCCGTCTATTGTCGAAGCGTTGAAGCCGCTTTGCGTTCGGGTATTCCCAACGTTGAACATCGCGCTTTCGATAGATCGCGACGCCCTGTTTCATCCGCGAAACTACATCATAACCGCCGGTCGGCTTTACTACGAAGAAGCGCCAAGCGCCACGTTTACGCGATACCTGAATGACATGGAACGTTTGAAGGCGATCAAGTCCGAAACCTACGAACGCGAAGTGTCCCGTCTGGCCGAAGTTCACGCCCTGAACCGCGTCGCGAACATCATGCCTCGCGCGTTTCATCGCGGCTTCGACGGCATGTTGCAGCCCGAAGAAACCGTTGAACAGATGGTGCAGCGCGAACGGGCGCAGGTCTGGCGGAATGCGTTTGGCGGCATGACGATGGCCGACCTTCTGGCAGAGGCGGGGAGGGCATAGGCGCAGGGCTGCGCCAACGGGCCGCTGGCGCGCTTGGCGGGGTCAGGGGTTGCCCATGGGTGGCCGGGAAGCGGCAAGGGCCCTCCTGCGCCCTCTACGGGGCGCTGCGAGGCATGGGGAAAATCGGGCCTGCGGGCTGTAATGTGGGCAAGATCATGTTCAACGAAGAAAATATTCAAGCGGCATTTAAGTATCCCTCGCGGCTATCCGAATCTGATTTGCAAGAGTTGGTCAAGCGAATGGCGAAGGATGCTTAGTTGCGACAGAGAAATATGCGTCGCACAATGAATGTCGGCGAAGTGCTCAATCCGAAGCAAATCGAAATTGGCAGGAAATCCGCCGAAAAGTTTCGTCGCAAATCAAAATGGATGAAGCGAGAATTGGGCGATGCCGACCGAGAGGCACTTAAAATGGCTTGGTCTTCCTGATTTGGGATTGACAAGCCGACATTAATTACCCCGTAACTGGCAGTTATTGGCACTTCTAGGTTCAATAAGGATCGGCTGGCATGGCGAATATCACAACCCCGACTTGGCCTTCGCAGGTTAGCCCCCCTGTGGGTCAGCCGAAAGCAAAGCGTGTTCGCTGCAAGCTGGACACGGTTTCAGACGTGAAGGCCGAAGCTTGCAAGCTCTACCGTGCCGTTCGCGCAAAAGAGATTGACGCTAGCGAAGCCGGGAAGCTGGCCTATCTGTTGCAGATCATCGCGAAGTTGGCCGAAACCGCCGATCTTGAAAGCCGCTTGGCCGAATTGGAACAGCAACAATGAGCCGCTTTCTTGCATCGCGGATCGCCCGGCTTGAAGCGAAGCGGAAGGCGAATGAACCGCCGCCGCGCTTGATCGGCTATTCGCTGGACGGAACGCCCATGTGGAACGTTGAAGAAGGTGCCGACGGGGTTTTGCGGTTCGTTCCGCGCTTCACGAACGAGCAGTTCGCGGCCCGCTGCGCCCTGCAACAGCGCGACCTAATGAACCGGCTTGCAGCTTATGAAGCTGAACTATCCGAGAGCGAAGAGGGGACTTCGAATGAGAAGCACACTAGCCCGAATGAAACGGGCGAAGTGCCGTTGAAACCCGGACAGAAGCGCGCCCGCTATCTGTTCACGGTCGAGAACGGCGTTGAAACGCAACTGGATCGCCTGACCGGCGAACGCATCCAAATCGGAAAGGTTTGAACATGGCACTTGTGAATAGCCCCAATGCGCTGCGCTTTCTCGAAATCATGGGCACCAATGCTGGCCGGAATGCCTTCATGGGGTCCGCCGAAGACTTGCCGTCGGTTCCTTCCGGGGTTCTGACGAACGTGCATCGGTCTGTCGGCACGGCGGTTGATCGCGTGAAGGCGCTGGAATGGGACAAGACCCGCCTGCCGCCGCAGAAGCACCATGCCGCGAAGAAGCTGGCCGATGCCGCGCTTGCTGAAATCCAGAAGGCCCGCGCCGATCTGAAATCGTGGGCTGAACGGGAAACCGCTGCCGCTATGGCCGAAGTCGAACGCAAGCTTGAACCCGAAGGCGGGTCGTCGGCTGCGGTCGTTCGGTCGGAAATCCGCACCTTCGTTCGGTCGTCGCTGACCGGCGACAAGGCCGCAGACTTCACGGCTCAACTTCGGGGACTGGTCGAAACCGATAAGCGGTTCGCCGATGCGATCCTTGAAGCGCCCGCCGCCCTTAGCGGCCTGACGCCCGAGCGCCTTGCCAGCCTGCGGGTTGATGCAGCCGCCGCCTATGCGCCCGAAGCTTCAATGCGGGTCAAGGTGGCTCGGGACGTGGCCGGGCTGGATGCCAAGCTTGCGAGTGTCGCCGCCGAACTGCCGGGCAGCTTCTATGACTTGAAAATCGCCGCGGGCATGGCAACCCGCGTGAACACCGACAGCTTGGCGGAATGAGGATCGGACGGGGGCTTAGTTTCTTTCGCCCTGTCCGCTAGCCGGTTTAGACACCCGGCGATGGACCCCGGTTGCAGCGCATAGGGCCGCGTTGTGCCGGGGTCTTCTACTCCGGTTCTTCGTATTTATCTGCGCGAAGAATTAGGGCATCTACTACGCTCCCTTTCTTCACTCGTGCATTGATTTGAAGCTGGACTGGAACTTTACTCCATTCGGCCTCTTGGATTAGCTTTCGGTCATTCAGAGAAGACATAACTTCTTGAACATCGGCTTGGAATGTTTCGCCGGTTTCTACACTTTCGATATGAACGCGAAACCCGTCGGGAACCGTTGTGTCAACCTTCAGGACTTTATAAGCCCCATCCTTACGTTGTTCTTCCGGTGAAGTTCGGCTGGATTTTGTAAGGCTATTTGCTGCATCTGAGGGGAGCGAAACACCATTGATCTTTGCGTCAACAGATGAGTTATGTTTAATTAGCCCCATGCGCGAAGCATCCGCTTCTTCTTTGAGTTCGGCAAGCATGGGTTGCTTCTTAATCGCATCTTGCAACAACCTACTTTTTTCCGCGTCACCTGCGACCGCGACTTGGATAGTATCAAGGGCCTTGAGCATCGCCTTTGAGTTTGTTTCGGCTACTCGCTCTTCCTTTCGTTCCGAAATCCAAGTTCGCCAGACCGACTGGCCTGCCCAAATCAAGGCAAGAGATATAACAACAATTGCAATCGTGGTCGGGTCCATTTTGTCGATAGCCCCAGTCAGAACTTCCTTGATAATATCTGTTAGCGCCGCTTCCTGATCCGAACTGCCACTTTGGACAGTTACAACGAGTTCAAGTTTGTCGCGTTCTTCGTCTGTCAGCTTTCGCGCGTCCGGTTCACCGTGGGCGACCAAGGCGTATGACCTATATAGCGCACGTTGGGTTTCGACCCATCCCTGCATCATGTAGGCGCTTAGTGCAGAATCATATCGTTTTCCCGGTATGTAAACCGAGGCTTTGACCCAGTCACCGAAGACAATTTTCTCTTTTGAATCAATCTTCAAGCGACCTTCAAGTAGGTCACGAAGTGTTTGCCATGCTTCGTCTTCGGAATTGATCGTGACTGTCATGCGGTGCCAAAAATTTGAACGTGTTACTCTTTCAAGCAGGTTTGCTGTTTTTCGGCAAGTGTCACGTTCGCGTGATCGCCCGCGCCGTTTCCGGGCTGCGAACCGGCCCGATCTAGACCTTTCCTCGACATGCAGCGTGACATGCAAAAGGCCACGAAATCGCCAAATTATCTAATAAAATCAATAGAATGTGGCGGACAGTGAGGGATTCGAACCCTCGAGACGGTTCCCCGCCTACACACTTTCCAGGCGTGCGCCTTCGACCACTCGGCCAACTGTCCGTTGCAGCCGTATAACCGCAGTTCCGGGACGGGTGCAAGGGGCTGCGGTGCGGTTCTGTATCACCGGCTCCGCCCTTCGGTCATGCGGCGGCGATTGCGGTGCGGCGACCGCGCAATTCGCTGACGACATCGGGCATGTAGCCCTGCTCGATCAAACGCAGATCGGCACAGCGACGCACGCTGCTGTCCGGCAGGAAGGACATTTCAACCAGATCCCCGACATCAATCCGCAGCGGTGCGGTGCCCGCGGCCGGCCCGTCGTAATGCGCCAGATCACGGTGATCGGAACACCAGACAATCGCCCGGCCTGTGCGATGGCAGTTCCAGATCACGACCCCAAGCATCTGACACTCCGTCTCCGAACAGGTTGCGCCAACTTCGGGCAAGCTTGCCCTTTCAATCATTTATGCACAGGCTCTTTGACGCTGCATGTGGAATTCCGCATCAATACCGTGGACAAGCCTGCGATTTTGTTTCAGGAGTGACGCTGAACAGCGTCAGACCACCGCCCGAGGGTTGACCCATGGCCAAGGCCCCCCTGTCACCGACCGAAGTCCGTTCGATCTTCGGCCGCAATCTGCGCGAACTTTGCGACGGTGGGCCGCCGATCTCGGTCCTGTGCCAGCAGATCGGGATCAACCGCACGCAGTTCAACCGCTACCTCGCGGGGGAGGCCTTCCCGCGTCCCGATATCCTTGCACGGATCTGCACCCATTTCGAGGTGGATGCGCGCATTCTGCTGGAACCGCTGGAAGATCTGCGCCGGTCAATCCCCGACCGCTTCCTGCTGGAGATGCGCGACAAGCTTCTGATCGGAAGATCGCGCCCCGTGGACCCCGAGGTCTTGCCGGACGCGGTTTACAGATTCTGGCGCAAGTCCTTCATGTTTCAGGGAAAAATCGTCACCAACGTTGCCCTGATCCGCACGCGCGACGAGGTCACCCTGTTCAAGGGATTCGAGGAAAATCTGCTGGCCCAGCAGGAAAATCCGAATGCGCGCCGCTTCCCCCGGCTGGCCTATTTCGGCCTGGTACGGCAGCATCTCGATGGCGTGTCGATCTATTGCCAGGACCGGCAGAACCAGTCGAACATCAATTTCTTCGAATTCGGGCTGGAGGGGAACATGCGCTTCTACCCCGGATTCTCGCTTCTGGTGCGTCGGCGCATTGACGGGATGAACCGGATGACGGCAGCCGTGCTGGAGCGCCTGCCCCATGATCCGGCGCTGTGGCGGGCCATCGTGCGCCAGGATACCGTGCATGACATGAGTTATGCCCCCCCGATCATTCAGCGGGCGCTGAGCCGCATTCCTGACGGGTTGTGAACGCGCCCTGACGCGAAAGCGCATCAGTCGCCCCGCAGCCGTCGTGACGCGCTGTCGCGTCAATCCGCCAGTGTGAGGCTGACCCGACGGTTCTGGCGGCCCTTGTTCTCGATCTTGCCGATCTCGACGCGGCCGATCTCGGCCGTGCGGGCGACATGGGTGCCGCCACAGGGTTGCAGATCGACCTGGCCTGCGCCCTGCCCGATCCGCACCAGCCGCACCCGTCCCTGACCGGCGGGCGGGCGGACCGACATGGTTTTCACAAGCCCCGGATTGGCGGCAAGCTCCGCATCGGTGATCCATTGCTCGCCCACCGGCAGATCGCGGTCGATCAGCGCATTCAGCGCCTCATTCAGCGCCCCGACATCGGCGGGCGGTTCGGGCATGTCGAAATCCAGACGCCCGCGCTCGGCCCCGATCTGGCCGCCGGTCACCGGCAGGGGGATCACGACCGACAGCAGGTGCAGCGCGGTATGAACACGCATGTGACGATGCCTGCGCTCCCAGTCGAGATACTGCCGCAGGCTGGTGCCCACCGGAGGCAAAGGGCGCGGCTCTGCCGCCACCAGCGCGATCTGTGCGGGCCCGACCTTGACCGCCGTCGCAATGTCCACCGCGCCGCCCTGCCATTCCAGCCGCCCGCTGTCGCCCGGCTGCCCGCCGCCCGTGGGATAGAAGATCGAGGCATCCAGCACGATGCCGCCCTCGGGCGTATGCGCCAGCACCCGCGCGGGCGCATCGCGCAGATAGGCATCCTCGCGGAACAGCAGGCGTGTGGGCGTGTCGGTCATCGTTCTGTCCCGTCGTCGAAATCCGGTATCTCGTCTGCGCGCGGATCGGCTGGCGGGTCAAGCTGTATATCGTCGCGCTGACGCGGTTGCGGTCGCGCGGCAGAGCCGTCGCCACCAGCGGGGGCCACGGGTCCGGCACCGCCCACCGCAGCCCGCAGCCCGGCCAGCGCCTCGGCCACCGCCTCGGGGTTGCGCAGCCAGATGTCGCGCTGCGAGAATGGCATCGCCACGCCCTCTTCGCGGAAGCGGCGCACGATGGCGTGATTCACTTCGGTCCGAACCGACAGCGAGAAATTCACGTCGCGGATGATCATGCGGATCTCGAAGTTCAGCGCATCCGCACCAAGCCCCATGAAGGCCACGCTGGGCGGCGGCTCCAGCACCACAAGCGGATGCGCCTCTGCGATCTCGCGCAGGATGCGGGCCACCTGTTCGGTGTCAGAGCTGTAATCCACACCGACGGGAACGATGACCCGCCCGGCCAGGCTGAACCGCGTCCAGTTCGTCACCTGCTGGCTGACCAGATCGGCATTGGGCACGATCACATCCGAGCGGTCGAAGGTCTGGATGCGGGTCGAACGCACGGAGATCGACTTGACCGTGCCGGTCACGCCGCCGACCTCGATCCAGTCGCCCTCGCTGACCGGACGTTCGATCAGCAGGATGATGCCGGAAACGAAGTTCTGCACAATGTTCTGAAGGCCGAAACCGATACCGACCGACAGGGCGGAGGCGACGATGGCCAGACCCGACAGGTCGATCCCGGCGGCGGAAACCGCGATCAGCGCGGCAAGAAAGATCCCCACATAGCCGGTGCCCGAGACGATGGCGTTGCGCCCGCCCTGATCCAGCTTGGTCTTGGGCAGGATCGAGCTGCGCAGCGCGCTCTGGAACAGCCGGGTGGCGCCGTAGCCGATGATGAACAGGATCAGGAAATAGACGAAGTTCGACGGTGAGATCCGCGTCTCGCCAATGGTGAACCCTTGGGCAAAGCGGTTCCACAACTCGCCCAGATCCTCGATCCGCGCGCCCCAGATCAGGGCGAAGACCGGCAGCGACACCAGCGTCAGCAGAAAGCCCGCCAGCACCGGCAGCAGCCCCTGCCCGGCAGTATCCTCGTCACCTGGCACCACGGCGCCCCAGAGGTCGCCGATCAGTTGCACAAGGATCAGCAACAGCCCGATCAGGAACAACGAGGCCGTGGCCGGGAACAGCAGCGCGCTGGCGGCAGAGCTGTAGCCGATCAGCGCCAGAACGGGCGCGACAACGGCAAGTGCGATGACGAATTTCGCGATGATCTGGATCAGGCTCAGCCGGAAGCGTCCGGCATCTGCCGCCCCTGCCACGGACCCGTCGCTGGCCTGCTGACCCGCACAGCGGTTCACCAGATGACCAAAACGCCACAGCGTCAGGCTGAGCAACAGCTGCAACGGCAGGCTCATCACCGGAACCGCAGCTTCGCTCAGCTGCGCAGGCGGGAAGATCGCGGTTTCCAGCGAGCCAAGGCCGAGCAGCAGCCCCATGAACTGCACATGAAAGCGCGCCTCGATCCGGGTCTGCACCGGAAAGCCCAGCGGGCCGCCATCATCGGGATGTTTCGGGAAGACCCGCGCCGCCAGCCAGATGCCGGTGAACAGGGTGATGCCGGTCAGCACCAGCCCCTCGACCATACTGGCCGCCATGCCGGTGAACATCTTCGACGCCAGTGCCGCCACCGCGACCATGATCACACCCACCGAGGGCACGACGATCTGGCCCAGCGAGGCGATGAAGGCAAGCACGCGGCTCCAGCGGCCGGACCGGCTCGGGCCTTGCAACCAGTTGGCAAAGCGTTCGATCCAGACGCGGCCGCGCCAGATCAGCACCACCGCCATGACCAGAAGAATACCGATCACCGGCAGGGTATCGAACATCTCGGCCCGGCGGTCGGCGCGCTGCCAGTTGTTCGTCAGGTCGCGCCAGATCGTTGCGCCGGTATCGCGCACGGCAATGGCCGCATCCTCCCAGTTCGCCGGATTGGCCGGGCTGGGCCAGAGCTTGAGCAGTTGCTTGGCCTGCCGGTCGCGCAAAACGGCGTCGATCTGCGCAATCAGCCCGTTGGCCCGTCGATAGGCCTCTTCCGCCGCGCGCCCCGGCGCCTCAAGCCGCGACAGCTCCTCCGAAAGGTCGCGCCGACGCTGCGCGATTTCCGGCGCCTCGGACTGGCCTTCGGCCGGAACCGGCCCCAGGGCAGAGATCTGGTCGCGAAGGCGGGTGATCCGCGAACTGTTTGCAGTCTGCGCAGTCTGGAATTTGGTGCGCCAGGCAACAAGCTGGCCACGCAGAAGTTCCAGCCCGTTGTTCGAGGTATTGGCATCGGCCAGAGCGCGGTCGGCGCGCTGGCCCATCTGTTCCCAGGCCGCGTAATCGACCTTGGCGCTGTCAGGCGTCGAAACCGTGATCGACTTGCCGCCGGTCGTCGACCCGGCGGTCTGGCTCTTGCTCAGCCCTCCGGTCGCGGGGGCGGCGCCCGCCCCGACCTTCGCCGCATCTATCGCCGGTTCGGCGGGCGGTTGGCCCTGCGGTTCTGCGGGTGCCGGTGTTTCTGCGGGTGACTGTGTTTCTGCGGAAGCAGGCGCATCGGTGCCCTGCCCTTCCTGGGCATATCCGGCGCCCGCACCGATGCCGGACGCCAAAGCCAGAACGAAGGCCAGAACCGCGAGCGGTTGTGACCGCAGGAACCCCGGACGAACCATTGCGATCAGGCGTCCTGATAGACTTCGGGCAGACGGCGCCCGGCATCGTCCAGCCATTCCGGCACCGGCAGCCCCTTGTCCTTCAGGAAGGCGGGGTTGAACAGCTTGGACTGGTAGCGCGTGCCATAGTCGCAAAGCACGGTGACGATGGTATGGCCCGGCCCCATCTCGCGCGCCATGCGGATGGCGCCCGCCACGTTGATGCCGGACGAGCCGCCAAGGCACAGCCCCTCTTCCGACAGCAGGTCAAAGACAATGGGCAGCGCCTCGGCATCGGGGATGCGATAGCTGAAATCAGGGGTGAAGCCTTCGAGGTTGGCGGTGATCCGGCCCTGACCAATCCCCTCGGTGATCGAGGAGCCGGGCGAATCCAGCGTGCCGGTGGTGTAGAAGGCATGCAGCGCCGCGCCCTCGGGATCGGCCAGACCGATCTTCACGCCCTTCGGCTGCAAGGCCATGCCAACACCGGCGAACGTGCCACCCGACCCCACGGCGCAAATGAACCCGTCCACCTTGCCGCCGGTCTGTTCCCAGATCTCCGGCCCGGTGGTTTCGATATGAGCCTGACGGTTCGCGGTATTGTCGAACTGGTTCGCCCAGATCGCGCCGTTCGGTTCGGTCCGCGCCAGTTCTTCGGCCAGACGACCGGAATAACGGACATAGTTGTTCGGGTTCTTGTAGGGCGCCGCAGGCACCTGCACCAGCTCGGCCCCGGCAAGGCGCAGCATGTCCTTCTTTTCCTGGCTCTGCGTCTCGGGGATCACGATGACGGTGCGGAAGCCCATCGAGGCGCCGACCAGGGCAAGGCCGATGCCGGTATTGCCCGCCGTGCCCTCGACAATCGTGCCGCCAGGCTTCAGCAGGCCGCGCGCCACGGCGTCGCGGATGATGAACAGCGCCGCGCGGTCCTTCACCGACTGGCCCGGGTTCATGAACTCGGCCTTGCCGAGGATCTCGCAGCCCGTCAGCTCGCTCGCCTTGCGCAGGCGGATGAGGGGGGTATTGCCGATCGACGCGGCAAGATCGCTAGAGACACGCATGAATGGCTTCCTTTGTTGCGTCCCATAGGTTTAGGGTCGAAGGGGGAGGAACTCAAGAACCGCAGCGGCATGTGCGGTCGCCGAACCGGAATGCAGGAGGGATTTCCGCCACTTCCCCCTTGGTTTCCGAACAAAAATCCATGAAAAAGAAGCTAGGGCAAAACCCGATCCCCGATTTTGGAAAACTTTTCTTACCAATTTCGGCAAACTGAGGTATGAGCGCCGCAAAGGCGCCTTTATATGGGGGGATCTACGAGATGAAGAGCCTGCTGGCAGTCTCTGCCGCGATAGACCGTATCAACGAGTTTATAGGAAAATCAGTCATGTGGCTGATCCTGGTTGCCGTCATCATCAGCGCGGCGAATGCCATCGTTCGAAAGGCGTTCAGCACCTCGTCAAATGCCTGGCTGGAAATGCAGTGGTATCTGTTCGGCGCCGCCTTCCTGCTGGCTGCGGCCTATACGCTGAAACAGAACGAACATGTGCGCATCGACATCGTCTATGGCCTGTGGTCGCGGCGCGTGCAGCACTGGATCGACCTGCTGGGCCATCTTCTGTTCCTGATGCCCTTCGTGCTGCTGATGGTCTGGTATCTGGTGCCCTATGTACAGCGCTCGGTACGCATCGGCGAGGTTTCCACCAATTCGGGCGGCCTGATCCTCTGGCCCGCCAAAGCCCTGCTGCTGGCGGGCTTCGTGCTGCTGGCGTTTCAGGGCGTCTCTGAAATTATCAAGAAAATCGCGGTGATGCGGGGCGTGATACCCGATCCCTCTCCCTTCGTGTCCTCCCATGCGGCAGCGACGCTGGAAGGTGAGGAAATGGCGCGGGAGAACGTCAAATGATGGAATTCATCGCGCTGAACCTTGCGCCGATCATGTTCGTGTCACTGGTGGTGTTTCTGCTGCTGGGCTATCCGGTGGCGTTCTCGCTGGCGGCGAACGGGCTGTTGTTCTTCTTCATCGGGGTCGAACTCGCCCCCCTGTCCGGTGGGGCGATCAATCTTGACTGGCCTCTGCTGAACACGATGCCGAACCGGCTGTGGGGGGTCTTGTCGAACGAGACATTACTTGCCATCCCCTTCTTTACCTTCATGGGGATCGTGCTTGAACGATCCGGCATGGCCGAGGATCTGCTGGATACGATCGGTCAACTTTTCGGGCCGGTTCGTGGCGGTCTTGCCTATGCGGTGATCATCGTGGGCGCGCTGCTGGCGGCGACGACCGGCGTGGTGGCGGCCAGTGTGATCGCGATGGGCCTGATCTCGCTGCCGATCATGCTGCGCTATGGCTATGACCGTTCCATCGCCTCCGGGGTCATCGCGGCTTCGGGCACCCTGGCACAGATCATCCCGCCCAGCCTCGTTCTGATCGTTCTGGCCGACCAGCTTGGCCGTTCGGTGGGTGACATGTATGCCGGTGCCCTGCTGCCCGGTCTGGTGCTGACCGGCATCTACCTCGGTTATGTGCTGGTGATGTCGATCCTCCGGCCAAAGTCGATGCCCGCCCTGCCGCTGGAGGCGCGGACACTCGGCTCGGGCGTCACCTCGCTGCTGGTGGCCATCGTGGTCGGCGCGGCACTGTCCTATGCTGCCTTCCACTGGCTGCACCCCAAGGTCGGCACCAATGCCGACATCTATGCGCCGACCATCGGCATCGGCCTGGTCTATCTGGCGGCTCTGCTGGACAAGGCGCTGAAAATCGGCGTCATGTCGCGTCTGGCGCAACAGGTGATCATCGTGCTGATCCCGCCGCTCGCGCTGATCTTCCTCGTGCTCGGCACCATCTTCCTCGGCATTGCGACGCCAACCGAGGGCGGCGCCATGGGCGCGGTGGGCGCCATGGTTCTGGCGGCGGCCAAGAAGCGGCTGACCCTGCCGGTCATCAGCCAGGCGCTCGCCTCGACCACCCGCCTGTCTGCCTTCGTCATGTTCATCCTGCTGGGGGCACGGGTCTTCTCGCTGACCTTCTATGGCGTGAACGGGCACCTCTGGGTGGAACACCTGCTGACCTCGCTTCCGGGCGGGCAGATGGGCTTCCTGATCGTGGTGTCGGTGCTGGTGTTCTTCCTGGCCTTCTTCCTCGATTTCTTCGAGCTGGCCTTCATCATCGTACCGCTGCTTGTTGCCCCGGCTGAGGCGCTGGGGATCGACCTGATCTGGCTGGGCGTCATCCTTGGCGTGAACATGCAGACCTCGTTCATGCACCCACCCTTCGGCTTTGCGCTGTTCTTCCTGCGCTCGGTCGCGCCGCGCCTGCCCTACATCGACAAGGTAACCGGCAAGGAAACCGCTCCGGTGACGACAGGGCAGATCTACTGGGGGGCCGTACCCTTCGTGTTCATCCAGATCGTGATGGTGGCCGTCGTGATCGGCTTCCCGGGGCTGGTGATGCACTACAAGGGCAAGCCGGTGGATACCACCAATGTCACCATCACCCTGCCGCAGATGCCGAGCCTCGGCGGCGGCGGACTTGGTGGTGGTCTGGGTGGTGGTCTGGGTGGTGGTCTCGGCCAACCGGGTAGCCTGGGTGGCGGCCTGGGTCAGCCGAATCTCGGCGGCACTCCGGCCCCCGCCCCCGGCCAGCCCGCGCTGGGTCAGCCCTCACTCGGCCAACCCTCTCTGGGCCAGCCGTCTCTGGGCCAACCCTCTTTGGGCGCGCCTGCCATCGGGCAACCGGAACCCCAGCCGCAGAACTGATCGCGACCCCTTGCGACAGCACAAAGGCCCCTCCCCACCGGGAGGGGCCTTTTCCATCTCAGCGCATCACATCAGATCGCGCCCCGGACCGTGACAAAGAAAAACCCCCGGTCCTTCCGAACCGGGGGAGAGGTTGTTCGCGCCGGATGACCCCCGGCTACGAAACGGGGAAGACTTACAGCTTGCCCGCGTTCTGTTGCATCATCATGAAGGTGTCGTAGTTGTATTCGGCGATCTGCGCCCAGGTGTAGTTCTCCGAACGGAACGCCTTGATCGACTGCCAGATCTTCGCGAAGGCCGGGTTGGTGGCCTCCATGTCGGCATAGACCTCATTCGCGGCGTCGAAGCAGGCGCTCAGGATCTCGGGGCTGAACGGACGCAGCTGCGTGCCATTGGCCACGAGGCTCTTGATCGCGGTCGGGTTCTTGTAGTCGTACTTTTGCAGCATGTCGGCATCGACACCCTGGCAGATCGAACGCAGCAGCGACTGATAGTTCTTCGGCAGCCCCTCATAGGCGGCCTTGCCGAACATGAAGTGGACGGTCGGGCCACCTTCCCACCAGCCGGGATAGTAGTAGTAGGGCGCCACCTTGTAGAAGCCCAGCTTCTCGTCGTCATAGGGGCCGACCCATTCGGCGCCGTCGATGGTGCCTTTTTCCAGCGACGGATAGATGTCGCCGCCGGCGATCTGCTGCGGCACGACGCCCAGCTTTTCCAGCACTTTGCCCGCAAAGCCGCCAACGCGGAACTTCAGGCCCTTCAGATCCTCGACGGTGTTGATTTCCTTGCGGAACCAGCCACCCATCTGCACGCCGGTGTTGCCACCCGGCAGCGCGAAGATGTTCTTGTCGGCCAGGAATTCGTTGTAAAGGTCGATCCCGCCGCCATGGTAGTGCCAGGCATTGATGCCGCGCGCCGACAGCGAGAACGGCACAGCCGCCGCCACCGCCCAGGTCGGGTCTTTGCCCCAGTAATAGTAACCGACGGTGTGGCAGGCCTCGATGTTGCCCGCGCTCACCTCGTCAGCGGCCTGCAGGCCCGGAACCAGTTCGCCCGCCGGGAAGCACTGGATGGTGAAATTGCCGTCCGTCGCTTCGGAAATCCGCTGCGACAGCACTTCGGCCGCCCCATAGATCGTATCCAGCGACTTCGGGAAGGACGAGGTCAGGCGCCACGTCACCTTCGGAGCCTCCTGCGCCAGCGCCGGTGCCGCAAGCCCCCCCGGCTGCCAAACCGCCAAGACCCGCATTCCTCAAAAACTTCCGACGATCCATCCGTTCCTCCTCATTGCACAACGCGGCCGGATCTGCCGCGCCATCGGTGTCGACGGGCAGCCTAGCGGCCCCAAACGGGTTTGAGAACCGTTTTCTGCGCGGCAAGATAGCATTCGGTAAGGTTTTCTTACCACAGGGCAAAAAACATGAAATGACCTTACGGCACCCTGAGATGCCCTGCCCGTTCGCGCGGCAACTGCCCGCGAATGCGACAGCGCGGCAGGTTCAGCCCCCCGCGACCGGGGTCCAGATCACGTCGTCGATCCGGGGCGCATGGGTCGCCAGCATCACCAGCCGGTCGAACCCCAGTGCGATACCACTGGCCGCAGGCATGAAGGCGAGCGCTGCCAGAAAATCCTCGTCGAGCGGGTAACGTTCGCCGTAGATGCCCTGCTTCTCGTCCATCTCGGCCTCGAAACGGCGGCGCTGTTCGGCAGGGTCGGTCAACTCGCCAAACCCGTTCGCCAGTTCCACCCCGCAGGCATAGATCTCGAACCGTTCCGCCACGCGGGCGTCATCGGCGCAACGTCGCGCCAGTGCGGCCTCGGCGGTCGGGTAGCGGTCAAGGATCGTCGCGCGGCCATGGCCCAGATGGGGTTCGACCTTTTCCACAAGGATCTTGGACAGCAGGAAAGACCAGGTGTCGTCATCCCGCACCTTGATACCTGCCGCGCGCGCCTGCGCACGCAAGGCAGCGGCATCCGTCTCCGCCCCGTCACAGGTCGCGAGCAGGTCGATCCCGGCGAAACGCCCGAACGCCTCGGCCACCGACAGTCGTTCCGGCGCCGCGAAAGGATCACAGGTGATGCCGCGATACTGCAACGTGGTGCCCCCCGCCGCCTCGGCGGCAAGCCGCAGCATCGCCGCGCAATCCTCCATCAGCACCGTGTAATCCTGACCCACGCGATACCATTCCAGCATGGTGAATTCCGGGCTGTGCAGCGCCCCGCGCTCGCGGTTGCGCCAGACATGCGCGAAAGCAAAGATCCGTTCCTCCCCCGCCGACAGCAGCTTTTTCATCGCAAACTCGGGCGAGGTATGCAGATACATCTGAACCGGCAGCCCGTCGTTGCCAATGGCCTCGGTGGCAAAAGCGTGCAGATGGGCCTCATTGCCGGGACTGACCTGAAGCGCCACCGGATCGACCTCAAGGAAATCCTGCCCCGCGAACCAGCCGCGCAGCGCGGCCTGAAGGCGGGCACGCGCCAGCAGCGCGGGGCGGCGGTCGGCGTGGCGCGCGGGGTTCCACCAGGGTGTCGGGCTCATTTCGCGGGCTTTTCTCTGGAAATCGGGTCGCGGATGGTTTAGGCGCTTCGCCATCCGGGCGCCAGAGCCTGTCTCAATTCCAACCAAGGACCGT
Organism: Gemmobacter sp. LW-1; assembly: GCF_001303875.1. Classification (NCBI taxonomy): domain Bacteria; kingdom Pseudomonadati; phylum Pseudomonadota; class Alphaproteobacteria; order Rhodobacterales; family Paracoccaceae; genus Gemmobacter; species Gemmobacter sp. LW-1. Next base: position 76,821 of record NZ_LJSC01000062.1, read on the forward strand.
AACAATGGCTAAAGTGATCGCCTCTTCGATCCGCAAGGGCAACGTGATCGACCTCAACGGCGTGCTGCATGTCGTGATCGCCGCCGAAAACGTGCATCCGGGCAAGGGCAACTCGGTGACCCAGGTCGAGATGCGCCGCATCTCGGATGGCGTGAAAGTGCAGGAGCGCTGGCGGACCGTGGACAGCGTGGAAAAGGCGCATGTCGACGAGAACGAATTCGACTTCCTCTATGAGGATGGCGAAGGCTTCCACTTCATGAACCCCGAGAGCTACGAGCAGATCGCCGTGTCCGAGGATGTCGTCGGCGATGCCAAGGTCCACCTGCGCGACGGTATCCGCGTCTGGATCCTGACCCACGAGGGCGTGGCACTGTCGATCGAACTGCCGCAAAAGGTTACCGTCGAGGTTGAAGAGACCGAGCCGGTCGTCAAGGGTCAGACCGCCTCGTCCAGCTACAAGCCCGCGATCTGCACCGGCGGTATTCGCGTGATGGTTCCGCCGCATATCGGCGTCGGCACCCGCATCGTGATCAACACCACCGACAACAGCTATGTGGAACGCGCGAAGGAGTGATCCTTTCCCTTTCCGCTGACTTGCAGGGCCCGGAGGCATCTCCGGGCCTTTTGCATGGGCCTGCCGTCGCGCCACGGCTTGACCCGCGCCCCGATTCCCGGCCACCCATCCCCTGCCCACGCAAGGGAGATGCCGATGCATATGGTGAACCGGACCTTTGACGAAATCGCCGCAGGCGACAGCGCCGAAATCCGGCGGCTGGTGACACCCGACGATCTTTATGTCTTTGCCGCCGCCTCGGGGAACTATAACCCGATGCACCTGCCCAATGCCGATACCGATGGTGATGGCCACCCCGAACAGATCACGCCGGGGATGTTTCTGGGCGCGCTGATCTCCGGGGTACTCGGCACGCAACTGCCCGGCCCCGGCACGCTTTACCTGCGGCAGACGCTGGATTTTCATGCCCGGGCCCATGCGGGCGATGAACTGGTCTGCCGCGTCACCGTGCTGGAAAAGTGCGCGGGCAACGTTCTGCGTCTGGGGACCGAGATCCGCCGCACCGGCGACGATGCGCTGCTGCTGTCGGGCGAGGCCGAGGTACAGGCGCCCACGGTGAAATTCCGCCGCGACGATATCGAGGTTCCGGGCCTCATCGTGCAGCGCCACCGGCATTTCGATGCGCTTCTGGATCGCGCACGACCTCTGCCCGCGCTGCCCACAGCCGTGGTCTGCCCCGATGACGCCAATTCACTGGGCGGCGCGCTGCTGGCCGCGCGGGAAAGCCTGATCACCCCCATTCTGATCGGCAGGGCGGCCGCGATCCGCGCGGCGGCGGCAGAAACCGGCGCCGATATTTCGGGGTTCGAACTGATCGACGTGACCTCGGGTGATGCGGCGGCCTCGGCCATGGCCTGCAAGCTGGTGCATGAAGGCCGCGCGGCCGCGGTGATGAAGGGGCACCTTCATACCGAAGACCTGCTGCGCCCGATGCTTGACCGCGACACAGGCCTGCGCATCGGCCGCCGCTTCACCCATATCTTCGTCATGGATGTGCCGGGCCAGCCGCAGCCGGTGATGGTGACGGATGCCGCCATCAACATCGCCCCAGATCTCGCCACCAAGATGGACATCTGCCAGAACGCCATCGACCTCGCGCTGTCACTGGGGATGGAGCCGCGGGTCGGCGTGCTGAGCGCGGTGGAAACCGTGACCCCCGCCATCCAGTCCTCCATCGACGCGGCGCTGCTGTCGAAAATGGCCGAGCGCGGCCAGATCAGGGGCGGGCTGGTCGACGGGCCGCTGGCGATGGACAATGCGGTGGATATCGGCGCGGCCCGCACCAAGGGTTTGCAGGGCGGCGTGGCAGGGCGGGCCAATATCCTTGTCGTGCCCGACATCGACGCAGGCAACATGCTGGCCAAGCAGCTTGCCTTCATCAGCCATGCAGAAGGCGCGGGGCTGGTGATGGGCGCGCGGGTGCCGGTGATCCTCAACTCCCGTTCAGACAGCCCGATGTCGCGGCTCGCCTCCTGCGCGGTGGCTGCGCTGCACCATTTCGGCGCGGCACGGGCCTGAGACCGTCGCAGACAGGCGCGGCCCTGTCGGCTCCGGCCTTGACGGATGGCGGCTTCGGGCCGATCCAAGGGCAGGAAAGACGGAGGCCGCGATGATCCTGCGCGAAAAACCCGGCACGGCAGAGCTGCTGTTCGCCCTGCGCGGTTCGGTCCTGCCGCATATCGCGCCGCAGCTTGCGCTGGTGGGCGTGCTGGCGGTGGCTGCAATGCTGTGGGATCACAACGTCATGCCGCTGCCACATCTGAGCGCCACCCCCTTCGCGGTTTTCGGCGTCGCCCTGTCGCTGTTTCTGGGTTTTCGCAACAATGCGGCCTATGACCGCTGGTGGGAGGCACGCAAACTTTGGGGCGGGCTTCTGGCCGACAGCCGCAGCCTCGCGCGCGAAGCGGATCTGTTTCTCGACGACACCGAGATCCGGATGCAGTTGCTGCGGTCGATGCGTGATTTCCTGCATCTGCACCGCAGTGCGCTGCGCGGCCTGCCGCTGGCAGCGGGCGAAGGCCCGGATGCGACGCTGGACGCGATGAACAGCCTGCTGGCCGAGGCCCGCCGCAACGGGCAACTGGACGGCTTCGGCGCCCGCACCCTTTCGGCCCGCCTGTCCGGCATCGCGCTTGCGCAGGCCGGGTGCGAGCGTATTCGCGCCACGCCACTGCCCTACGTCTATTCCCTGCTGGTCTTCCGCACGAGCTGGCTCTACTGCCTGCTGCTGCCGCTTGCGCTGGTAGAACCTGCGGGCTGGCTGACGCCGGTCTTCGCGCTGATCGTGGCCTATACTTTCTTCGGCCTGGCCGAGGTGACCGAGGAACTGGCGCATCCCTTTGGCAATACAGCGAATGCGCTGCCGCTCGATGCAATCTGCCGTCTGGCCGAGATCGGCCTCGCGCCGCATCTGGGCGAAGCCGCGCCGCCACCCTTGCAGCCGGTGAACTTCCGGCTGGACTGAACCGCCTTCCCCATCGGAAAGCGCGCTTGCATCCCCCCCCGCTTCTGGTATGGAACGCGCGGTTTTAATGGCAGAACGGGGGTTGGCCATGCCGCTTCTGGTGATGAAATTCGGTGGCACCTCGGTGGGCGATCTCGCGCGGATCGAAAATGCCGCGAAGAAGGTGCAGCGCGAGGTCGAGCGTGGCTATGACGTGATCGTCATCGTCTCTGCCATGTCGGGCAAGACCAATGAACTGGTCGGCTGGGTCGAGGGCACGTCGAAGCTTTACGACGCCCGCGAATATGACGCGGTGGTGGCCTCGGGCGAGAATGTGACCGCCGGTCTGATGGCGCTGCGCCTGCAGGAGATGGGCGTGCCCGCCCGCTCCTGGCAGGGCTGGCAGGTGCCGATCAATACCACTTCCGCGCATGGGTCGGCCCGGTTCGTGTCGATCCCGCGCGAGAATATCGACGCGAAATTCGCCGAAGGCTTCAAGGTTGCCGTGGTCGCGGGCTTTCAGGGCCTGTCTGCCGAGGGCCGCATCACCACGCTGGGCCGGGGCGGTTCGGATACGACCGCCGTGGCCTTTGCCGCCGCCTTCGGGGCCGAACGCTGCGATATCTATACCGATGTCGATGGCGTCTACACCACCGACCCCCGCGTGTCTGACAAGGCGCGCAAGCTGAACAAGATCGCCTTCGAGGAAATGCTGGAACTTGCCAGCCTCGGCGCGAAGGTGCTGCAAACCCGGTCCGTCGAACTGGCAATGCGCTACAAGGTGCGGCTGCGCGTGCTGTCGTCCTTCGAGGATACCGACGAAAACTCTGGCACCCTGGTCTGCGACGAGGAGGAAATCATGGAATCGAAAGTCGTCTCGGGCATCGCCTTCTCGCGCGAGGAAGCGAAGATCACCCTCTTCACCATCGAGGATCGTCCGGGCGTGGCCCAGGCCATCTTCGGCCCGCTGGCCGAGGCGGGCGTCAACGTGGACATGATCGTCCAGAACATCTCCGAGAAGGACTATGACGACAGCCACCCCGGCGCCGTCACCGACATGACCTTCTCCTGCCCGATCAACCAGGTCGAGCGCGCCAAGAAGGCGATGGAAGATGCCCGCGCCGCCGGCGTCATCAAATATGACGAGCTGATCATCGACACTGATGTCGCCAAGGTCTCGGTCGTTGGCATCGGCATGCGCAGCCATACGGGTGTCGCCGCCAAGATGTTCAAGGCGCTGGCTAACGAGGGCGTGAACATCAAGGTCATCTCGACCTCGGAAATCAAGATTTCGGTCCTGATCGACCGCAAGTATATGGAACTGGCCGTGCAGGCGCTGCACGATGCGTTCGAGCTGGAAAAAGCCTGATCGCGGCCAAAGCTGACCCGAACGCCCCGCACTCTGCGGGGCGTTTTTCATTCTGCGCCCCAAATCTGCAACGGACCGCGCCGGATGCAGGCGCGGGACGGAGTCAGGACCGGCCCAGGGATTCCCGAATCGTCCGCAGGTCAGGCGCGGGAAGACCTGCCGGCGGTTCCCATCGTCTATCGCGCTGCACGCCATGGCTGTCCGGCACATCCCTTGCCGGATGCAATGCGTCCGGGGACGGCACTGCCCAAATCGGCGGCAGTTGGCGGTGACTTCGGGGCGCGACCCTCTCCCCCGTTCCGTTTTGCCGCGTGCTGTGATTAAAGGGGGCAAAGGCATCCAGAAGGACGGCACCCCCAAACATGCCCGAACGCAGCGAGAGCGACAGCCGCAAACTCCTCCGCCGCCTGCGCGACAGCCTTGCCCTGCCCGGCAAGGGCCAGGACAGGCTGGACCGCATCACCCATCTGATCGCCGATTCCATGGGGACCGAAGTCTGTTCGATCTACCTGTTCCGCGACGAGGACACGCTGGAGCTTTGTGCGACCGAGGGGCTGAAGAAAGAGGCCGTCCACCAGACCCGCATGAAGGTGGGTGAAGGTCTGGTCGGGCGCGTCGCGCGGACCGCGACGCCGGTCAATGCGGCCGATGCGCCGTCAGAGCGCGGCTTCCGCTACATGCCGGAAACCGGCGAGGAACTCTTTTCCAGCTTCCTCGGCGTGCCGATCCAGCGGGTCGGGGAAAAGCTGGGCGTTCTGGTCGTGCAGTCCCGCACGGCGCGGCAGTTCTCGGATGACGAGGTCTATGCGCTGGAAGTCGTGGCCATGGTGCTGGCCGAGATGACCGAGCTTGGCGCCTTCGTCGGCGAAGGCGAAGGCCCCGGCGCCCTGCACCGACAGCCGCGCATCTTTCGCGGCGGCACCGGGCAGGAAGGCACGGCCGAGGGCAATGTCTGGCTGCACGAGCCGCGCGTCGTCGTCACCAATCCGGTGGCCGACGATCCGCTGACCGAGATCGACCGCATCCGCGACGCGGTGGGCCAGTTGCGCATCTCCATCGACGATCTGCTGAGTGCGGAGTCGCTGGACAAGGATCAGCGGCAGGTGCTGGAAGCCTATCGCATGTTCGCCCGCTCGCGTGGCTGGCTGCGCCGGATGGAAGAGGATATCCAGCGCGGCCTGTCGGCCGAAGCGGCAGTGGAAAAGGAACAATCCGCAGCCCGCGCCCGTCTGGAACAGGTGCCCGACGCCTATCTGCGCGAACGGCTGAACGATCTGGACGACCTGTCAAACCGCCTGCTGCGCATCCTGACCGGACAGGGGCAGGATACCGGCGCAACCATGCCGGAAAACCCGATTCTGGTGGCCCGCAACATCGGCCCCGCCGAACTTCTGGAATACGGCCGCAAACTGCGCGGCGTGGTTCTGGAGGAAGGCTCGGTCGGCAGCCATGCCGCCATCGTTGCCCGCGCGCTGGTCATCCCGCTGATCATCCATGCCGAACGCATCACCTCCGAGGCGCTGAACGGCGATCCGATCCTCGTCGACGGCGACAGTGGCACTGTGCATCTGCGCCCGGACGAGGTGGTGGTGCGCAGTTTCCGCGACAAGATGGCGATGCAGGCCAAGGCGCAGGAGCGCTATGCCAGCCTGCGCGGCCTGCCTGCGGAATCGCGCTGCGGCACGGTGACCCGGCTTTACATGAATGCGGGCCTGATGGCCGATCTGCCCTCGATCGAGAATTCGGGGGCCGAGGGCGTGGGCCTGTTCCGCACCGAGCTGCAATTCCTGATCCGCAACCAGATGCCGAAACGGGACGAGCTTGCCAAGCTGTACGCCCGCGTCATGGATGCGGCCAAGGGGCGGCCTGTGGCCTTCCGGACGCTGGACATCGGCTCGGACAAGGTGCTGCCCTACATGAAGCCGCAGGACGAGCCGAACCCCGCGATGGGCTGGCGCGCGATCCGCGTCGGTCTCGACAAACGCGGCGTGCTGCGGATGCAGTTGCAGGCGCTGCTGCGCGCCGCACGGGGGCGCCCCCTGACCGTGATGTTCCCCTTCATCTCCGAACATGAGGAATTCGTCACTGCCCGCAATGAATTGCTGCACCAGCGCGACCGCGAGGCGGCCATGGGTCATCCCGTGCCCGAAACCCTGCGCATCGGTGCGATGCTGGAAACCCCCAGCCTGGCCTTCGCGCCCAAGGCGTTTTTCGAATCCGCCGATTTCATTTCCATTGGTGGCAATGATCTGAAGCAGTTCTTCTTCGCCGCCGACCGTGAAAATGAACGGGTGCGCCGCCGCTATGACACGCTGAACACCTCTTTCCTGCGCTTCCTGCGACTGATTGCGGATCGCTGCGCGGAAAGCAACGCCCAGCTTTCCTTCTGTGGCGAGGATGCGGGCAGGCCCATCGAGGCCATGGTCTTTGCCTCGCTGGGCATCGGCACGCTGTCGATGCGCCCCGCCTCCATCGGGCCGGTAAAATCATTGCTGCGTCAGGTCGATCTGCGCGAGGTGCGCGCGGTGGTCACCGCGGCCATGGCGGAAGGCGTGGAAAGCGTGCGCCCGGCGGTGATGGGCTGGCTCGCCACCTTGCCGGAGTGATCAGTCCGACCGCAGCAGCGGCTTCACGCTGGCCGCCGCGTTGAAGCGGGCGACCACTCGTTCGGCGCCATGCTCCTGCGCCAGCCGCAGCAGGCGAAAGCGGATGCGCGCAAGCTCGCGATAATGGCTCAGGAAAGCCGCGTTCACCGCCGCGCCGGACAGTGCGCCCAGAACCGGCACCGCCTGCGCCGCAAGCTTCTGGCTCAGCCCCGCCGCGATCTTCGGCGCCAGCGTGGCGATCAGCTTTTGCAGGGCCGGTCCGGTCAGCGTCAGCCGGGCACCGATGAGCGCAGTATTCACCCCGTCATCGCCGCCCGAGGGCGTACCCGCCGCGAAACAGCGCAGGATCTCGGCCTGAATGACGGGATCGGTGGTGTCGAACCCCTCATCCTCCGCCGCCTTGCGGATGGCCGAGAGGATCAGCGTGATTGTCACGGGAAGTTCGGCGATGGAAGTGGCAAGCC
>NZ_LJSC01000063.1:0-122868 GCF_001303875.1 Gemmobacter sp. LW-1
CCAAGAGGGGGGCAGACAGCCCCCCTCCCCTCGTATCAGCCGCGCGCTTCACCGATCAGCTTCAGGATATCGCGCGCCGCGTTGGGGATGTTGGTGCCAGGACCAAAGATCGCCTTCACGCCGCTCTTGTACAGGAAATCATAGTCCTGCTGCGGAATGACGCCGCCGCAGATCACGATGATGTCGCCCGCACCCTTGGCCTTCAGCGCCTCGACCAGCTTCGGTGCCAGCGTCTTGTGGCCCGCCGCCTGGCTGGAGATGCCGACGATATGCACGTCATTGTCCACTGCATCCTGCGCCGCCTCTTCCGGGGTCTGGAACAGCGGCCCCACATCAACGTCAAAGCCGATATCGGCAAAGGCGGTGGCAATGACCTTGGCGCCCCGGTCGTGACCGTCCTGCCCCATCTTCACCACCAGCATGCGCGGGCGGCGGCCCTCGGCCTCGGCGAAGGCGTCAACATCCTTCTGGATCTGGGCAAAGCCGTCGTCGCCCTCATAGGCGGCGCCGTAAACCCCGGCGAGGGTCTTCACTTCCGCGCGGTGGCGGCCGAATACTTTTTCCATGGCGTCGCTGATCTCCCCTACCGATGCACGGGCGCGGGCGGCCTCGACCGCGGCTTCCAGAAGGTTTCCGCCCTCGGCGGCGCGGCGGCCAAGCTCGGCCAGCGCGGCCTGTGCCTTCGCCTCGTCCCGCGCAGCGCGGGTGGCTTTCAGCCGTGCGATCTGCGCCTCGCGCACCGCGATATTGTCGATGTCGAGAATGTCGATCGGCTCTTCCTTGTCCTTGCGGTACTTGTTGACGCCAACTATCACCTCTTCGCCCCGGTCGATCATGGCCTGACGCCGCGCCGCCGATTCCTCGATGCGCAGCTTGGGCATGCCCGAAGCCACGGCCTTGGTCATGCCGCCCATCGCCTCGACTTCCTCGATCAGCGCCCAGGCTTTTTCCGCCAGTTCTGCCGTCAGGCTTTCGACATAGTAAGATCCCGCCAGCGGATCGACGACATGGGTGATGCCGGTTTCCTCCTGCAGGATCAGCTGGGTATTCCGCGCGATGCGGGCAGAAAATTCGGTCGGCAGGGCAATCGCCTCGTCCAGCGCATTGGTATGGAGCGACTGTGTCCCCCCCAGCGCCGCCGCCATCGCCTCATAGGCCGTGCGGATGACGTTGTTGTAGGGGTCTTGCTCCTGCAAGGACACGCCCGAGGTCTGACAATGGGTGCGCAGCATCAGGCTACCCGATTTCTTCGGCTCGAATTCCGCCATGATGCGGTGCCACAGCAGACGCGCGGCGCGCAGCTTCGCGGCCTCCATGAAGAAATTCATGCCGATGGCAAAGAAGAACGACAGCCGCCCGGCGAAATCATCGACATTCATGCCCCGCGCCAGCGCCGCGCGCACATATTCGCGCCCGTCGGCCAGCGTATAGGCCAGTTCCTGCACGAGGTTCGCGCCCGCCTCCTGCATGTGATAGCCGGAGATCGAGATGGAGTTGAACTTCGGCATCTCTTTCGACGTGTATTCGATGATGTCGGCGATGATCCGCATCGAGGGTTCGGGCGGATAGACATAGGTGTTCCGAACCATGAACTCTTTCAGGATATCGTTCTGGATCGTGCCCGACAGCAGGCTGCGGTCCACGCCCTGTTCCTCGCCCGTCACGATGAAATTGGCGAGGATCGGGATGACCGCGCCGTTCATCGTCATGGAAACGCTGATCTTTTCCAGCGGGATGCCATTGAACAGGATCTTCATGTCCTCGACCGAGTCGATGGCCACGCCCGCCTTGCCCACATCGCCCACCACGCGCGGGTGATCGCTGTCATAGCCGCGATGGGTGGCGAGGTCGAAGGCGACCGAGACGCCCTGCTGCCCGGCGGCCAGCGCCTTGCGGTAGAAGGCATTCGATTCCTCGGCGGTCGAAAACCCGGCATATTGCCGGATCGTCCAGGGCCGGCCGGCATACATCGTCGCCCGCACGCCGCGGGTGAAGGGGGCGCTGCCCGGCAGCGTGCCCATATGCGGCAGGTTTGCCGTGTCTTCCGCCGTGTAAAGCGGCTTGACGGTAATACCTTCCAGCGTCTGCCAGTTCAGGCTGTCCGGGCTTTTGCCCTTGAGTTCCTTCTCGGCGACCTTGCGCCAGGTTTCGATCGGGTCAGTCATGGCTCTCGTCCTTGGCTTCTGCCGGATGGGCACCGGCACAGGGAGTTGCGGCGCGTGCGAACGCACCGATGCAAAATGGCTGCCGGTCAGGGCCAGCGCCTATTCCAGAAAATCCTCGGCGGTGGGGATGCGCCCGAAGGCGATCTTGGCGCCGGTATAGGGCACATGGTGCGGCGGCAGCTGGCCATAGCGCACGGTATCCTGCCCGAAGCGCTGGTTCAGACGATCCACCACCGCGCAAAGCGCGCGCCGGTCCTGCGCCGGGGCGAACAGATCCGCCGAAACCCCGGCATCCGGCACCAGACCGCCCAGCGTGACCGAAACCGACAGCGGCCGGTGTGGTGGCAGCGCTGTCCAGTAGCGACCCAGTACCTCCAGCAGGAAAAAAGTATCCTGCGTCGCGCGGATGTCGCCGCCATGGCCGATATAGCCCGCCTCGGCGCATTTCACGCTCAGATGCAGGCTGCGGGCATGGAAGCCTTCGCGCCTCAGCCGCGCCGCAGCCTTCACCAGCAGGCGCCGCGCCACCAGACGCGCGCCCTCGGGCGTCTTGTTGCCCGCAGTCAGCACCTGGCCATGGCCGATCATGCCGCGATGGGTTTCCGGCCAGACCACGGTTTCGCCGCGCAATTCGCGCAGCAACCGTTCGCCCGCCACATTGCCCCAGATCGCCCGTGCGCGCTTCGGGTCCAGATGGTAAAGTGCAGGCACATCCGTGATCCCTGCCGCCTCCAGCCGCGCCTTCATCCGCCAGGACACGCCCGGCAGATCGTCCAGCGCCAGATGCGCCAGCCGGTCGGGCAGCACATGCGGCAACAGCCAGTGCAACCCGCCCGGCTTTTCCAGCCCGGCGGCCAGTTTCGCCAGCAATCGCGTCGGCGCCAACCCGACAGAGCAGCGCAGCGCCGGGCTGACCCGATCCAGCACCGCCTGTTGCAGATCGCGCCCGATCTGCATGGCCCGCGACAGTTCCTGCTGCGAGCCTGTCAGAAGGCACGAACATTCGTCGATCGACCAGACCCGATGGATCGGCAGCACCGTTTCCACCGCTTGCAGGATGGCATGGTGATACCGCACGCAGACATCGTGCTTCACCGGGCGAAAGACGATGCCGGGGCAAAGCCTGCGCGCCTCGTCCTGCCGTGTGCCCATGCCGACGCCCCGGCGCTTGGCGTCGATGCTGGCCGCGATACAGGCCGCGCCCGGCGCATCCGTCGTCAGAACACCCACCGGGCGCCCCATCAGCGCCGGCTCCTCGGCCTGCGCGACCGAGGCGTAGAAACTGTTCATGTCGAAGAACAGGGTAGAAACGCGCAGCGTCATGGCAGGACGACCCGGACAGGAGTTGAGGCCCCACTATAGAACAAAATGGGAACTCAATTCCAGCCCGAAGCCGGTATGCCATGACGCCGCGCGCCACCTTATTCGAACTCCATGATCACATCATCGACCTTGAGGCTGGCCCCGGCGGCGGCATTGATCTTCTTCACCACGCCCCGGCGTTCGGCCTTGAGGATGTTTTCCATCTTCATCGCCTCGACCGTGGCCAGCGCCTGCCCTTCCTGCACTTCCTGGCCTTCCTCGACGCTGATCTTCACCACCAGACCCGGCATCGGGCACAGCAGGAATTTCGAGGTATCCGGCGGCAGTTTTTCCGGCATCAGCAAGGCCAGATCGTGCTGGCGCGGGCTGCGCACATGGACTTTCAGATCGGCACCGCGCACCCGGATGCGGAAGCCCATCGGGATCTTGCCGACCTTCAGCACCAGCGGCGCGCCCTCGACCGTCAGGCGGGCCAGCGGCTGCCCCGGCGTCCAGTCGCTTTCGACACGCATGGCATGGCCATCCTCGAAGGTCACGGTCGAACCGGCCTTGTCAGCCGCGATCTGCACCGGGAAAGCCGTGCCTTGCAGGCTGACCACCCAGTCGTCACCGACGCGGCGTTCGTGGTTGTCCATCGTGCCGGAAATCTTGGTGCGGCGAATCTCGGCCACGCGGTTCATCGCCGCCGTCGCCGCCACGACACGGCGCAGCATGGCCTCATCCAGCGTCACCCCGTTGAAACCTTCGGGATATTCCTCGGCGATGAAAGCGGTGGTGATATTGCCGCTGGTGAAGCGCGGGTGATCCATCACCGCCGAGCAGAACGGCAGGTTATGGCCGATGCCTTCCACCTCGAACGTGTCCAGTGCCAGCCGCATTTCCTCGATGGCGGCCTCGCGCGTTGGCCCCCAGGAACAGAGCTTGGCGATCATCGGGTCGTAATACATGCTGATCTCGCCGCCTTCAAAGACGCCGGTATCATTGCGCACGATGCCGCCGCGCGCGGTTTCACCCTCAACCGGCGGACGGTAGCGGGTCAGCCGCCCGATGGAGGGCAGGAAGTTGCGATAGGGATCTTCGGCATAGAGGCGGCTTTCCATCGCCCAGCCGTTGATCTTCAGATCTTCCTGCCTGAACGGCAGCGGCTCGCCATTCGCGACGCGGATCATCTGTTCCACCAGATCGACCCCGGTGATCAGTTCCGTCACCGGATGTTCCACCTGAAGGCGGGTGTTCATCTCGAGGAAATAGAAGTTGCGGTTGCCGTCCACGATGAACTCGACGGTGCCCGCGCTGGTATAGCCCACGGCCTTCGCCAGCGCGACCGCCTGTTCGCCCATGGCCTTGCGGGTGGCCTCATCAAGGAAAGGCGACGGCGCTTCCTCAATCACCTTCTGGTTCCGCCGCTGGATCGAGCATTCGCGTTCGTGCAGGTAGACCGCATTGCCATGCTTGTCGGCCAGCACCTGAATTTCGATGTGGCGCGGCTGGGTCACGAATTTCTCGATGAAGATACGGTCGTCGCCAAAGCTGTTGGCCGCCTCATTCTTCGAGGACTCGAAGCCTTCGCGCGCTTCCTGATCATTCCACGCGATGCGCATGCCCTTGCCACCGCCGCCCGCGCTGGCCTTGATCATCACCGGATAGCCGATCTCGCTGGAAATCTTCACCGCCTCGTCGGGATCGGCGATCAGGCCCATGTACCCCGGAACGGTGTTCACGCCCGCCTCCATGGCGATCTTCTTCGAGGTGATCTTGTCGCCCATCGCCTCGATGGCCGGGCTCGGCGGGCCAACGAAGATCACGCCCTCGGCTTCCAGCGCCGCGGCGAAATCCATGCGTTCGGACAGGAAGCCATAGCCCGGATGCACCGCCTCGGCCCCGGTCTGGCGAATGGCGTCCATGATCTTGTCGATCACAATGTAAGACTGGTTGGCGGGCGGCGGGCCGATATGCACCGCCTCGTCGGCCATCTTGACATGCAGTGCGTTGCGGTCGGCGTCCGAATAGACGGCAACCGTCTTAATACCCATCTTGCGGGCGGTCTTGATCACGCGGCAGGCGATCTCGCCCCGGTTGGCGATCAGGATCTTCTTGAACATTCGGCTTCCTTCCCTCAACGGCACGCGGGCCAGCGTGCGCGGCAGCTCAAAAAAGAAGGGCCAGCCGGGGGATACCCCGACTGGCCCTGGTGACAGGTTCAGACGCCGCGAAAGCGGCAGTCAGATCAGTAGCAGGCCGGCAGCCCGGCAACGCCGCAGGATGCGCCACCGGCCAGCGCGCCAAGCGCAGCCCCGGCAACCATGTTTTCATCGGTCGCATCGGCAATGGCGGCACCGACGACTGCGCCTGCGACGGCGCGGCCGCCCTGGGTTTGCAGCGGGTTGGACGGCTGGCCGTAGTAGCCATTCGACGGCTGCGACTGCACGCAGCCCGCGACGACAAGAACCAGCGCGCCGCTGGCGAGAAGGGAAGTGATACGCATTTTGCTCGGCCTCCATGAGCGGTCTCGTTATGGAGTAAGTCTAGCGCAACCGTGAACGGCGACCAGTCGGGAAATGCGCGAACAGCCGCGCCGCAGGCAAAGCCTTGCCGATGTCCTGCGACAAAAAGAGACCGCCCGCCCCGCGCGGGAACGGACGGCCGAGATGGGGAAGGGTCACACTCCTGGCGCAAGGCCCGGATGCCGACATGGCCGGGGACAGCCACATCGGCAGGCAGAAGATGCGGCAGCCCATGGCCACAGGCAAAGGCAAAAGCGCCCTCCACCTCCGCTTGCGCGGAGATTTGCCGGAAAACCATGGGGTTGCGCGAAATCATGCTCAATCGTCCTCTTCGTCCCAGTCGTCGAGATCATAGGGCTCTGCCTCGGGGGCAAAGATCTCGGGGAAAGAGGCCTGGGCACGCTGCACGTCGATCCGCAGCAAGGCGTCATAGGAGGAGGGATCGAAGGGGTCTTCGGCAGGAACCACCTCGCGCCCGAACAGCCAGCTCAGGCGGCCAGCGTCCAGATTGCCACGTTCGAAGGGTTCTTCGCCGAAATAGGCCCAGAGGGCCGCCATGAAGGCGCTGTCCGCCGCCCGGTCAAGGTTCTTGCGGTCCTTGAACCGCTCACGCCGGATGATTTTGGTCGCGCCTTCCTTCATGTTGGCGCGGCGGATTGTGAACTGGAAGTCCGTCCCGGTCATGCGACCGGGGAAACCACGATGTTTCAGCATGTTGCGCCTCCCAGACCGGAGGCGCCGAAGGGGGCGGACCGCAGCCCGCCCCGCGCCGGGGTCTTACTTGTACTTGCCGGTGTAGACCGGCTCGGTGGTGAGCTGAGGCTCAGCCGAATAGACGACTTCTTCTTGCTTGCCAGCGCAGGCCGCGACGAAGGCGACAGTGCAAAGCGCGAAGGCGATACGGGCAGTGCTCGACATTCTCTTCTCCATTCTTGCGGGACGACCGCGACAGAGAAATCCGCAGCGGCCCCCCGATACAGGGTTGGAAACGCTGATGCGCGTTTCCCCGCAATCATAACCCTTTCCCGCAAGACAGGACATCCGCGCCCGGCGAAAGCGGGCTGCTGTGTCCGGGCTACATCATTCCGGGCAGTGGATGAAGAACATACCGCAAGATGTTGTGGATACATCAGAACATCTCCCAGATGCAGGCCCCGTCGCGAATGGCGAAGGCTTCGAAGAATTGCGTGGCTTCCGGCGCACTTTCGCCGAAAGGCACCGCCGTATCCGACAGCGAGATGATGACCTGTTGCGGCACCGGCCCAAAATCGCTGATCCGCGGCAGTGCAAAACTTTCGCACAGCGCGTGGATATCAGCGGTCGCCGTATCGACATCGACACTGCCACCCAGGCGCGCGATCTGCGGCGCCAGAAAGCGGAACCGCAGGGTCAGGCCGTCGGGCCCGGTCTCGTTCCAGATCACATCCAGCAGCGTGACCGGCTGGCCGGAAGGCACGGCAACGGGGTTGGCATCCCCGACCAGGACCACCTCGCCCGGTTCCTGCATGGGATCGGGGGTCTGGTCAGGCAGCGTCATGCCCCACCCCCTTGCGCATCATCACCCGCAGATACTTCGGCTGCTCCGACAGCACCTCGACCGCGCCGCGCGACCGAAGCTTTGCAAGCTGCGTCTCGGCGCGACCGGCGCGCAGGTCGAACAGCGCCGCACCACCCGGGGCAAGCGCCTTGTCCAGGAAGGGCAGATAGGGGTCCAGCGGATAATGGAAGCCGCAGGACAGGAAGGAGGCCGCACAATCGACCGGCCCCGCCTCTTCCGGCGCGCGGTCGCGCGGGTTCAGCAACTCGATCCGCCCGGCCGCGATGCCGTTTGCAAGCAACATCGCCCGTGCGGTCGCAAGACTGGAATAGGCGGCCCCGTCCTTTGCAAAGCCGAAGTGCCGCCGCTCGTTGCTTTCCAGGTCGATCAGCAGCAGGTCACAGCCGGTCTCGCGCGCCAGAAACAGATCGAACAGCGCATAGCCGCAGCCGATATCGGCAAAGCGCTTCGGCGCCAGCTTTTGCAAAACCGGCGCAAGCAAAGTGTACTCTGCAAATATGACGCCCGCCGCCCGATAGGCGATCTCGATGCCCAGCTTCTCTACCGCCTCGGCAATGGGCGCCTCGTCCCCGGCGTTCCATGCCTTGATCACCTGGCCGGGCTGAGGCCAGTCAAACAGCACCTCAGACCGTTGCAGGATCAGGTTGAGCAGATCCTGCGGTCCGAATGCCGTCAGGTCCAGCGACCGGATTTCCGGTCGCTGAGCCTCGGCCCCTATGTCGATATCAAGCTGCATGGCACCCCCTGCTTGCGATTACAGGGGGATATTATCGTGCTTCTTCCACGGGTTTGCCAGCTTCTTGCCCCGCAGCGAGGCGAAGGCGCGGGCCACGCGGCGACGGGTCGAATGCGGCATGATCACCTCGTCGATGAAACCACGCTCGGCCGCGACGAAGGGATTGGCGAAACGGTCCTCGTAATCCCTGGTCCGCGCCGCGATCTTCTCCTTGTCGCCCAGCTCGCTGCGATAGAGGATCTCGGTCGCGCCCTTGGCGCCCATCACCGCGATTTCCGCCGTGGGCCAGGCATAGTTGAAATCGCCGCGCAGGTGTTTCGAGGCCATCACGTCATACGCGCCGCCATAGGCCTTGCGGGTGATCACCGTGACCTTTGGCACCGTCGCCTCGCCATAGGCGAACAGCAGTTTCGCACCATGCTTGATGACGCCACCATATTCCTGGCCCGTTCCCGGCAGGAAGCCCGGCACGTCGACCAGGGTCAGGATCGGAATTTCAAAGGCGTCACAGAAGCGCACGAAACGCGCGGCCTTGCGACTGGAATCGATATCCAGACAGCCTGCCAGCACCATGGGCTGATTGGCGACCACACCCACGGTCTGCCCTTCGATCCGCACGAAGCCGGTGATGATATTCGCCGCATAATCCTTCTGGATCTCGTAAAAATCGCCCTCGTCCGCGATTTTCTGGATCAGCTCTTTCATATCATAAGGCTGGTTCGGATTGTCAGGGATCAGCGTATCAAGGCTGTTTTCCACCCGCGACGGATCATCGAAGAACGGGCGCACCGGCGCCTTTTCCCGGTTGTTGAGCGGCAGGAAATCGACCAGACGCCGCACCTCGGCCAGCGCCTCGACATCATTTTCGAACGCGCCATCAACCACGCCCGATTTCCGGGCATGGGTCGAGGCTCCGCCCAGTTCCTCGGCTGTCACCACCTCGTTGGTGACCGTTTTCACCACATCGGGGCCGGTCACGAACATGTAGGACGTGTCCTTCACCATGAAGATGAAGTCGGTCATCGCAGGGCTGTAGACCGCGCCACCGGCGCAGGGGCCCATGATGACGCTGATCTGCGGCACCACACCCGAGGCCATGATATTGCGCTGGAACACCTCGGCATAACCCGCCAGCGAGGCCACGCCCTCCTGGATGCGCGCGCCGCCGGAATCGTTCAGACCAATGACAGGGGCGCCGTTCTGCACCGCCATATCCATGATCTTGCAGATCTTCTGCGCATGGGTTTCCGAAAGCGATCCGCCGAAAACCGTGAAATCCTGGCTGAAGACATAGACCTGACGGCCATTGACCGTACCCCAGCCAGTCACCACGCCATCGCCCGCCGGACGGTCTGCCTCCATGCCGAAATCGGTGCAGCGGTGGCGGACGAACATGTCGAATTCCTCGAACGAGCCTTCGTCCAGCAGCAGTTCAATCCGTTCGCGCGCAGTCAGCTTGCCCTTGGCATGCTGCGCCTCGACCCGGCGCACCCCACCCCCGGCACGCGCAGCGTCACGGCGGGTTTCAAGCTCTTGCAGGATGTCTTTCATGGCGGTCCTCTCCCCGGGAATCGGCTGCAACATAATCTTGCGTGACAGCCGCGTGAAACGAAATTGCGAAAATTTGCAAATTATTGGCAAGGCCATTTGTGCAAATTGCAAATTCCGTTCAGATCCCGCACACCCCCTTCGCAGCAAGTTGAGAACTCAGGCCGGCGTTAGCGATACCAACTCTGGCCCGGCCGCATTAGGATCGCGCGCAGATCAACCCGTCCGGAGCCATCATGCCCGCCCTGCCCGTTCCGCTTGTTACCATCGGATTGCTTGTCGCCTCCAATGTTTTCATGACCTTCGCCTGGTATGGCCACCTGAAATTCAAAGAGGCGGCGATCCCCATTGTGATCCTCACCTCCTGGGGAATCGCCCTGTTCGAATACATGCTGATGGTGCCAGCGAACCGCATCGGCTACGGCTATTTCTCCGCAGCCGAGCTGAAGACGATCCAGGAGGTCATTACCCTTGTGATCTTCGGCATCTTTTCGACGCTGTTCCTGAAAGAGCCGCTGAGCTGGAACCACTTTGTCGGCTTTTCGCTGATTGCGGGCGGCGCCTTCTTCATCTTCCACCGCTGGTAACCGGCCTGCCGCACAGCGGCCTGTGCATTCTTGCGATGGACAGAGCCGCCGCGCGCGCGTAGCCCTTGCATATGCAACTACCGCCCTCACGCTTTCTCGATCCGACGACCCCGCCGAAGATCGTCACGCTGACCCTGCTGGCCGGGGTCTCTGCGCTGACCATGAATATCTTCCTGCCCTCGCTTCCGGGCATGGCAGAGTGGTTTGGCACGTCTTACGGGTTGATGCAGCTTTCCGTCGCGCTGTATCTGGCGCTTTCTGCCGTGCTGCAAATCGCCATCGGCCCGATTTCGGACCGTTATGGCCGCCGCCGCGTGGTGCTGGGGGCGCTTCTGCTGTTCCTTTTGGCCACGGTCGGCACCTTGCTGGCCCCTAATGCGACGGCCTTCCTGATCTTCCGTATGGCGCAGGCGGTTGTCGCCGCCGGCATGGTGCTGTCGCGGGCCATCGTGCGCGACATGGTCAGCGATGCCGAGGCAGCCTCGATGATCGGCTATGTGACGATGGGGATGAGCCTCGTGCCGATGATCGGCCCGGTGATTGGCGGTGTGCTGGATGAATATTTCGGCTGGCACGCCAATTTCGGCCTGCTGCTGGCGGCAGGCATCGCGGTTACCTTGCTGTGCTGGCGCGATCTGGGCGAAACCTCCACCCCTTCAGGGATGAGCTTTACCGAGCAGGCCCGGCAATATCCGCTCCTCCTGCGGTCGCAGAGGTTCTGGGGTTACTGCCTGTCCGCGGCTTTTGCCTCGGGCTGTTTCTTCGCCTATCTCGGCGGCGCCCCCTTCGTCGGTACCGAGGTTTTCGGCCTCTCCGCCTCGCGCGTGGGCATGTTGTTCGCCCTCACCGCGCTGGGATATGCGGGGGGCAACTTCTTTGCGGGCCGGTATTCGGTGCGCATCGGGATGAACCGCATGGTTCTGCTGGGAACGGTGGTGACCACGCTGTCCTCCGCCGTGCTGGCGCTCCTGTCGCTGCTGGATCTGACCACTGCCTTCCTTTTCTTCGGGCTGACCCTGTTCATGGGGCTTGGGAACGGCATCTGCCTGCCGAATGCCAATGCCGGCATCCTTTCAGTGCGCCCCGAGCTGGCAGGCACCGCGTCGGGGCTTGGCGGGGCCTTCATCATCGGCGGGGGCGCGGGGCTCGCGGCACTGGCCGGTATCCTGCTGCAACCCGGCTCCAGCGAACTGCCCCTGGTACTGCTGATCCTTGCCTCCTCCGTTGCATCGGTGCTGTCGATTCTCTGGGTCATGCAGCGCGCCCGCGCCCTTGGTCTTTCGGGCTGACCGCTTGACGACAGGCTTTGCAAAGGCGAGTGTTTGCAATTAGCAACCCCGCCGCAACGGAGGCCTGATGTCGACCCAGAAGCTTTATGCCGGGGTAAAGCTGCGCGAACTGCGCGGCAGGCTCGGTGTCACCCAAAAGGTCTTTGCAGACAAACTGGGCGTATCCCTGCCCTATCTGAACCAGATGGAGAACAACCACCGGCCGGTTTCAGCTGCGGTCGTCTTGTCGCTGGTGCAGGAATTCGGCTTCGACGTCACCGAACTGACCACAGGTGATGCAGAGCGGATCGTGTCGGACATGCGCGAGGCACTGGCCGACCCGGTTTTCCAGAGCGGCGCGCCGCCGCTGGCCGATCTGCGGCTGGCCGCGTCCAACGCCCCGGCGCTGGCGCGGGCCTTTCTGGACCTGCATCGCGCCTATCGTCAGACCCACGAACGCCTCGCCTCGCTGGACGAGGCTCTGGGTCGTGAGGATGCGGCACTGCGCCCATCACCATGGGAGGAAGTCCGTGATTTCTTTCACTATTGCGACAACTACCTCGATGCCATCGACCGCGCGGCAGAACATTACGCCATGCCTTCGGGGAGCCGGAAAGACCCGCTTTTCATCGCAACCGACACGCTGACCAAAGCGGGGGTGGAGCTGCATTTTTCCGACAGCACGGCGCTTCGGGTTTACGATCCGAACGGGCGGCGGCTGGAGATTTCGGGCCGTGCCTCCGGGCCGACCCAGCGGTTTCAGCTGCTTTACCAGGTGGCGCTGACCACCCAGAACGATCTGCTGGAAGCAACGCTGGATCTGGCCCGCTTTGCCACGCCGGAGGCGCGGGATATCGCCAAGATCGGTCTTGCCAACTACTTTGCCGGGGCCGCGCTGCTGCCCTACCGTGCCTTCCAGGCGGCCGCCATGGAAACCCGCCATGATCTTGAGCGCCTGTCAGACCTGTTCGGCGCCTCCATCGAACAGGTGGCGCATCGCCTGTCCACCCTGCAAAGGCCGGGTGCGAAAGGCATACCTTTCTTCTTTGTCCGGGTCGATCAGGCGGGCACGATCACCAAACGCCATTCGGCCACACGTCTGCAATTCGCCCGTTTCGGCGGGGCCTGCCCGCTGTGGAACGTGCATCGCGCCTTTGAAACACCCGGTCGGTTTCTGCGTCAGCTGGCGGAAACACCGGATGGCGTGCGCTATTTCTGCCTCTCGCGCGATGTCAGCAAGGCGGGGGGCAGTTTCCAGGCGCCGGTGCGCCGCTACGCGATTGGCCTTGGATGCGAGGTGCAACACGCTGATGCTCTGGTCTATGCCGACGGGCTGGACCTCCGGGGCCGGTTCGAGCCGATCGGCATTTCCTGCCGGATCTGCGAGCGGCGCGACTGTCACCAGCGCTCCGTCCCACCGCTGGAGCGCCGGTTGAAGGTCGACCCCGACAAACGCGGAGTCCTACCCTACCAAATTGCTGAGTGATTATTGCAAAGCAAAGGCCCGGAGTTTGCAAATTCCGGGCCTTTTTTTCCGGTCGTTACGCGGCGAGGCGCTGCCAGATCTGGTCTTTCAGCGCGGCACGCTTGCGGCGCAACTCGGCCTCATGTTCTTCCGACAGCGCCTCGACGCGGGTTTCCGCACGATGCACGGCGCGGTTGACCTCGTGATATTCGTCCACCAGCCGGGCGAAATGCGCATCGGTCTCCTTCAGAGCCGAAATCTTGCCCGCTTCAGCCGGAAACTCTTCGGCCAGTTCGTGGGGGGTGTTCGACATGCGTCTGTCTCTCCTTCAACGTTACCCCCACATCCTAGCCGCCGCTGAGGGGCACCACCTTGACCCGGATCAAATCGCGCAACTGGCAGGCATCTTTTCAGCGCTGCGCCTGCTGCCAGTCCGGGTTGATCCAGGGCGCAAGGTTCGACGGCGGCAACATCGCGCGGCCCAGAATATGATCCGCCGCCTTCTCGCCCGTCATGATCGACGGGCCGTTGAGATTGCCGTTGGTCACCCGCGGGAAGATCGAACTGTCGGCAACGCGCAGGCCGTCCACCCCGATCACACGGCATTCCGGGTCCACCACGGCGCCGGGATCGCTGGCGGCCCCCATCCGCGCAGTCCCACAAGGATGATAAGCACTTTCAACATGTTCGCGGATGAAAGCGTTCAGTTCATCGTCCGACTGCACGCCCGCACCAGGCTGGATTTCCGATTTCAGATAGGGGGCGAAGGCCTGCTGACCGATGATCTCGCGCGTGAGCCGGATGCAGCGGCGGAAGTCATCCCAATCCGACTCCTGGCTCATGTAGTTGAAACGGATGCGCGGCGCGACACGCGGATCGGAGGACCGCAGCGTGACATCCCCGCGCGAGGCAGAGCGCATCGGGCCGACATGGGTCTGGAAGCCATGGCCCTCGGCCGCGGCCTTGCCGTCGTAGCGTACCGCGATGGGCAGGAAGTGATACTGGATATCCGGGTAATCGACCCCGGCCTTCGAGCGGATGAAAGCGCAGCTTTCGAACTGGTTCGAGGCACCAAGTCCCCGTCCGGTCAGCAACCATTGCGCCCCGATCAGCGCCTTGCCCCAGAGGTTCCAGTATTTGTACAGGGTCACCGGCTGGCTGGCTGCAAACTGCAAATATAGCTCAAGGTGATCTTGCAAATTCGCGCCGACACCCGACCGGTCTGCCCAGACATGGATGCCATGCTCGCGCAAATGGGCCGCGGGGCCGACACCGGACAGCAGCAGCAGTTTCGGCGTATTGATCGACGAAGCCGCGAGGATGACCTCACGCGCCGCCGGTATCACCACGATCCCGCCCTTCTGTTCCACCTCGACGCCGGTGGCACGGCCATTTTCGATCACCACACGGCGGGCGAAGCCCTTTTCGACCCTTACCCGCCCGGTTTTCAGCGCAGGTTTCAGATAGGCGTTGGCGGCCGACCAGCGCCGCCCGCGCCAGATCGTCGCCTCCATGGCGCCGAAACCTTCCTGCTGGCGGCCGTTGTAGTCTTCGGTCACCGGATAACCTGCCTGTCGGCCGGCCTCGATGAAGGCGTTGAACAGGGGATTCGCACGCGGGCCTCGGGTGATGTGCAAAGGGCCATCGCTGCCGCGATAATCCGCCTCGCCGGTATCGCCGTGCCAGCTTTCCATGCGTTTGAAATAGGGCAGCACATCGGCATAGGACCAGCCCGCAGCACCCTGCTCCGCCCAGTGATCGAAGTCGCGCGCATGGCCGCGCACATAGACCATGCCGTTGATCGAGGACGAGCCGCCGATCACCTTGCCGCGCGGGGTGGCCAGCACCCGCCCCCCCAGATGCGGTTCGGGTTCGGTCTGGAACCCCCAGTCATAGAGGCCCATGTTCATCGGATAGCTGAGCGCGGCAGGCATCTGGATGAAGGGCCCGGCGTCGGTGCCGCCGAATTCGATCAGGGTGACACTGCGCCCGGCCTCAGCCAGACGATAGGCCATGGCGCAACCGGCGGAGCCCGCACCGACGATGACGTAATCGCTGCTCATCTTCGCCTCAATACGGAGCGTCGACGGGGCCCATGCCCACATAGACGGATTTCACCTGCGTGTAATGCTCGACCGCCGCCCGCGAATTTTCGCGCCCCACACCCGAAGATTTCACCCCACCAAAGGGGCCTTCCACGGGGGTCAGGTTATAGGCATTGATCCAGCAGGTTCCGGCCTGAAGCTGCGCGACCACGCGATGCCCGCGTGCCAGATCGGCGGTGAACACCCCGGCGGCGAGGCCAAATTCCGTGTCATTGGCGCGGGTTATCACCTCTTCTTCATTCTCGAAATCAAGAATGGCCATGACCGGGCCGAACACCTCTTCCCGTGCCAGCGTCATATCGTCGGTCACATCGGCAAAGGCAGTGGGCTGAACGTAGAAGCCGGTATTCAGCGCGGCACGGTCGCCACCGCAGATCAGCCGGGCGCCTTCAGCCTTTGCAATTTGCATATAGCCCAGAACTTTTTGCAACTGCGCCTCCGACACCAGCGGGCCAAGCTGGGTTTCGGGGTCCAGCGGATCACCAAGGCGGATCGCAGCGGTTCGCTCGGCCAGGCGGCTCAGGAAACGCTCCTTGATGACCTTCTGCACGAAGACGCGGGTGCCGTTGGAACAGATCTGCCCGGTGGAATAGAAGTTCCCCAGCATGGCCGCGCCAATGGCGCTTTCGACATCGGCATCGTCAAAGACGATCAGCGGCGACTTGCCGCCCAGCTCCATCGTCACATGACGGATACCTTCAGCGGCAGCGGCATAAACCTTGCGCCCGGTCGGCACCGACCCCGTGAGCGAAACCTTCGCCACGCGCGGATCGGTGACCAGCGCACCGCCCACGGTTCCCCGCCCCTGCACCACATTGAACAGCCCGGCAGGCAGTCCGGCCTCCACCAGAATCTCGGCCAGTTTCAGCGCACCGAGCGGCGTCACCTCGGACGGTTTGAAGATCATCGCATTGCCAAGGCTCAGCGCGGGGGCGGCCTTCCAGCAGGCGATCTGGCTGGGGTAATTCCATGCACCGATGCCGACGCAGACGCCCAGCGGTTCGCGGATCGTGTAGACGAAATCGCCGCCCAGCGGCACGGTTTCGCCGGTCACCGTCGGCGCCAGCCCAGCGAAATATTCCAGCGCATCGGCGCCCGAAGGCCAGTCGGCCACCGTGGTTTCCTGCACAGGCTTGCCGGTATCCAGCGTCTCAAGCACCGAAAGTTCTTCATTGCGGGCGCGGATCAGATCCACGGCGCGGCGCAAGATGCGGGCGCGTTCGACCGGGCGCGTGGCCCCCCAGGCTTTCTGTGCCGCCGCTGCCCCGGATAGCGCCGCCTCGATCACCGCAGGCGTCGCCTCATGCAGCACGGCGATCATCTCGCCCGTGGCCGGATAGACAACCTCGATCGCCGCACCGGCGGTATCTTCGACATAGTCACCATTGACGAAATGGCTGGCCTTCGGCTGTGCCCGCATGGTCATCCCCTTTCTTTATTTACGTTTCCCGAGTTCCGAGGCCACGAATTCCATAACCGTGGCCACGGCCGAGGCCGAATCCGGCGGCCCCTCCTTCAAAGCTTCGCGCAGGTAGACGCCGTCGATCAGCGCCCCCAGCGCATCGGCCGCGCGATCCGCCCGCACGCCGACCAGCGGCCGCAGGCAGCTGAGCAGGTTCGACCGCAAGCGCCGCTGATAGACCGACAGCAGGCGCCGCGCCTCGGGCACGGTCTGCGCCAGAACATAGAAGTTCAGCCATGCACCGACCGCCTCGCGGCGGAAGTTGCCGGGGCTGAAGCTTGCGCGCAGAATCGCCTGCAACCGCGCCTCAGGTCCATCCACCGCTGCCAGCGCGCCGCGCACTTCGGCCCCGTAAAGCGACAGGATATGTCGCATCGCGGCAAGGAAGATGTCTTCCTTCGACCCGAAGTAATGATGCGCCAGCGCCGAAGACATCCCCGCCCGCTTGGCGATCTGGCTGACCGTCACATCCAGCGACCCGGCACGGCCCAACTCCACGATGGTCGCTTTGACCAGCGCGGCCTTTCGGATAGGTTCCATCCCAAGCTTCGGCACGGCATTTCCCCAAAAAACACTTGCCAAACCGAGCTAGCGCGTTTTTTATTGATCCGTCAATCAACAAAAAACGCAACCACGCCAGACACAGGGAATCGACATGACCAAAATGAAATCCGCCCTTCTGGCCACCACGGTGGCCTTCGCCTTCGCCGGCACCGCCCATGCCGAAGGCTGCGACAAGGTGATCTTCTCGGATGTCGGCTGGACCGACATCACCGCCACCACCGCCGCCACCAGCGTCGTGCTGGAGGCTCTGGGCTATGAAACCGAAACCAAGCTGCTGTCTGTGCCGGTCACCTATACCGGCCTTGCGGGCGGCGACGTGGATGTGTTCCTCGGCAACTGGATGCCGACGATGGAAGCCGACATCGCCCCCTACCGCGAAGCGGGCACCGTCGAGACCGTGCGCACCAACCTTGAAGGCGCGAAATACACGCTGGCCACCAACGAGGCCGGTGCCGCGCTGGGGATCAAGGATTTCGCCGACATCGTTGCGCAGAAAGATGCGCTGGAAGGCAAGATCTACGGGATCGAGCCGGGCAATGACGGCAACCGCCTGATCCTCGACATGATCGAGAAGGATGCCTTCGGCCTGAAGGGCTTCGAAGTCATCGAAAGCTCGGAGCAAGGGATGCTGGCCGAAGTCGCCCGCACCACGGGCGAGCAGAAGCCGATCATCTTCCTCGGCTGGGAACCCCACCCGATGAATGCCAATTTCAAGATGACCTATCTGACCGGCGGCGATGATTTCTTCGGCCCGAACCTTGGCGGCGCCACCGTGGCGACCAACGTCCGCAAGGGCTATGTCGCGGAATGCCCGAATACCGGCAAGCTGCTGCAAAACCTCGTCTTCTCGCTGCCGATGGAGAACGAGATCATGGGTGCGATCCTGGATGATGGTGCCGATCCGAAGGCCGCCGCCTCGGCCTGGCTGAAGGCCAATGCCGATACGCTGGGCCCCTGGCTGGACGGCGTGACCACAAAGGACGGCGGCGACGCCATGGCCGCGGTGAAATCGGCGCTGGGTCTTTAAGGCTTCCCTGAACCGCCCTCCCCTGTCCGACCGGCGGGGGAGGGTTTTCGCATGCGCCCCGCAGGAAGGAAACGCGCCGGATGCTCGACTGGCTGACCGACAACAAGCTGCCGCTGGGCAAGCTGTCGAAAATTGCCTTCGAATGGATGAAAGTTAACCTGAAGCCCCTGTTCGACGTGATGGGGACGGTGATGGATCGGCTGATCGACGCGATCCTCTGGGTTCTGCAAAGCCCGCCGCCGCTGGTGGTGATCGCGGCGTTTCTTGCGCTGACATGGTATCTGCAAAGATCGTGGAAGGTGGTGCTTTTCGTGGCGCTGGCTTTCGCCTTCATCCTCAATCAAGGCTACTGGAAACCCACGACCGAAAGCCTGACACTGGTGCTGTCATCCTGCGTGGTCTGCATGGGGCTGGGGGTGCCCATCGGTATCTGGGCCGCGCACAGGCCCAAGGTCTATGCAGCGCTGACCCCGGTGCTGGACCTGATGCAGACGCTGCCGACCTTCGTTTACCTGATCCCCGCCATCGTGTTCTTCGGCATCGGTATGGTGCCCGGCCTGATCGCCACGGTGATCTTCGTGCTGCCCGCGCCGATCCGCATGACGCAGCTGGGCATTTCCTCGACCCCCATGCCGCTGCTGGAGGCCGCAACCGCCTTTGGCGCCACCAAACGGCAGGTGCTGTGGAAGGTAGAACTGCCTTATGCCCTGCCGCAGATCATGGTCGGGCTGAACCAGACCATCATGCTGTCGCTGTCGATGGTGGTGATCGCCGCGCTGGTGGGGGCGAACGGGCTGGGCGTGCCGGTGGTGCGGGCGCTGAACTCGGTCAATACCGCGCTCGGGTTTGAAAGCGGCCTCGTCATCGTCGTCGTGGCCATCATGCTGGACCGCATGCTGAGGGTGACGCGCAAATGACCGCAGTTGAATTCGACCAGGTGTCCATCGTCTTCGGCGATGATCCGCAAAGCGCGCTGCCGCTGATGGACCAGGGCAAGAGCCGGGCCGAGGTGCAGCAGGCCACCGGGCAGGTGCTTGGCGTGCATGACTGTTCGCTGAGCGTGGCCGAAGGCGAGATCCTCGTGCTGATGGGCCTGTCCGGCTCGGGCAAATCCACGCTGCTGCGCGGGGTGAATGCCCTGAACCCGGTGGTGCGTGGCGAGGTGCGGGTCTCGGATGGCGACCGCATGGTCAGTGTCACCAGGGCCGATGCCGATACGCTGCGCCGCCTGCGCCTGTCGCGCATCGCCATGGTGTTCCAGCAGTTCGGCCTCTTGCCATGGCGGTCGGTGCGGGAAAACGTGGGGTTGGGGCTGGAGCTTGCGGGCATCCCGGTCGAGGCCCGCCGTCAGCCGGTGGACGAACAGCTTGAACTGGTGAACCTGACGCAATGGGCCGACCGCAAGGTGGGCGAATTGTCAGGCGGGATGCAGCAGCGCGTTGGTCTGGCCCGCGCCTTTGTCACCCGTGCGCCGATCCTGTTGATGGACGAGCCTTTCTCGGCGCTGGACCCGCTGATCCGCACCAAGTTGCAGGACGAATTGCTGGATCTGCAACAGCGGCTGAAGCGCACCATCGTCTTTGTCAGTCACGATCTGGATGAGGCGTTCAAGATCGGCAACCGCATCGCCCTGATGGAGGGCGGCCGCATCGTGCAATGCGGCACGGCGCGCGAGATCATCGCCAATCCGGTCAGCGAATATGTCGCTGATTTCGTGGCGCATATGAACCCTCTGAGCGTGCTGACCGCGCGTGATGTGATGCGGGCGGGGCCTGCCTCCGCCAGTCATGCGGTGGAGGCGGAGACCCCGGTGAAAGCGGTGATGGAGATGATCCGTGACGGCGCCACCGCGATTGCTGTGACCGAGGGAGGGAGCACCATCGGCAGCATCGCCGCCGCCGATGTGATGGCGCGGCTGGTCAATCCGCGCGGCGCCTGAGCCGGAGCGTGAGGCAAAAG
Source organism: Gemmobacter sp. LW-1 (assembly GCF_001303875.1). Lineage (NCBI taxonomy): Bacteria > Pseudomonadati > Pseudomonadota > Alphaproteobacteria > Rhodobacterales > Paracoccaceae > Gemmobacter > Gemmobacter sp. LW-1. Next base: position 20,272 of record NZ_LJSC01000063.1, read on the forward strand.
GGGGGCGTTCAGCCCCCCTTTTTCTGTTTCAGCTTTCGGCGTCGGCAGCCTTCTTGCCCGCGGCCTTCTTCGGCCTGGCTTCGGCTTTGGCCTTCGTCGCCTTGGGTTTTGCCTCTGCCTTCGGCTTTGCCGCCGCTTTGGGCTTGGCCGCCTTCTTGGCCCCGCCCTTCTTGCCCGCCTTTTCCGCGATCAGCGCCAGCGCCTCGTCAAAAGTAATGGCCTCCGGCTCCATGCCCTTGGGCAGGGTCGCATTGACCTTCTCCCATTTCACATAAGGACCGTAGCGCCCCGGCATCACAGCGATGACGCCGCCGTCCGGGTGCTCGCCCAACTCCTTCAGCGGCTGGGCCGGCGCGCTCGCCCCCCGCCCGCGGGAGGCTTTGAGCGCCAGCACTTCGACCGCACGGTTCATGCCGATGGTAAAGACCTCGTCCACCTCGGGCAGGTTGGCATAGGTGCTGTTATGCTTCACATAGGGGCCGAAGCGGCCGATCCCGGCCTCGACCAGCGCGCCATCCTCGGGGTGCGGGCCGATGGGACGCGGCAGGTTCAGAAGCATCAGTGCGCGTTCCAGATCAATGCTTTCCGGCGACCAGCCCTTGGGCAGGCTGGCGCGCGGCGGCTTGGGACTGGCCTCGTCCGCATCGCCCTTCTGCACATAGGGGCCAAAGCGCCCGGCGCGCAGGGTGATCGGCTGGCCGTCCTCGTCCTGCCCCAGCACCTTGCCGTCCGGGGTGATCGCACCCGAATCGTCGCCCACCGAAATCGGCCGCGTATAGCGGCATTCCGGGTAATTGCCGCAGCCGATGAAGGCCCCGCCAGACCGCGCCGTCTTCAGATGCAGCCGTCCCGAACCGCAGACCGGGCAGGATCGCGGATCGCCGCCATCGGCCCGCGCCGGGTAAAGATGCGGCGCGAGGAAATCATCGAGCCGCTCCAGCACCTCGCCGATGCGCAGATCAGCGGTTTCCGCCACGGCGGCCGAGAAATCGCGCCAGAACCGCGCCAGCACTTCCTTGTAATCGCGCTCGCCCGCCGACACATCGTCCAGCTCGCCCTCAAGCTCGGCGGTGAAATCATACTCAACATAGCGGCGGAAGAAGTTGGTCAGGAAGGCCGTAACCAACCGCCCCTTGTCTTCGGGGATCAGGCGGTTCTTGTCCTTCCGCACATATTCGCGGTCCTGGATGGTCGAGATGATCGAAGCATAGGTCGAGGGCCGGCCGATGCCGAGTTCCTCCATCCGCTTGACCAGTGTCGCCTCGGTGTAGCGCGCCGGCGGCTGGGTGAAGTGCTGCATGCCCTTCACCGCCTCTGTCTTGCCCAGCATCATGTTCTGCGCCCGACGGATGTCGCCGCCGACCGGTGCCGGTTCGCCTTCGGCAAAAACCGCCTTGGCGAAATCGGCGCGATAGGCACCGGCAGCGGGTTTCACCGTTTCGCCCTGCATGATCTGCGGCAGGCGGCCCTCGTCATCGCCATCCTCGTCACGGCCTTCGTCATAGACCTTGAGGAAACCGTCGAACATCACCACCTGCCCGTTGGCGCGCAGCGTGACCTGGCCGTCGGGGCTGGTCACATCCACCGCTGTCCGTTCCAGCCGCGCTGCCGCCATCTGGCTGGCGATCGTGCGCTTCCAGATCAGGTCATAAAGTTTGCGCTGGTCCGCCTCGGTCAAACGCAGCTTTTCGGGCGCCGCCGACATATCGGTCGGGCGGATACATTCGTGGGCTTCCTGCGCGTTCTTGGCCTTGTTTTTATACATGCGCGGGCTGTCCGGCACATATTCGGCGCCGAAGCGATCCTTGATCTCGGCCCGCGCCGCCATCACCGCCTCGGGCGCCATGTCGATGCCGTCGGTCCGCATATAGGTGATATGCCCGGCTTCATAGAGCCGCTGCGCCGCTGACATCGTGGCCTTGGCGCCCATGCCGAACTTGCGGCTGGCCTCCTGTTGCAGGGTCGAGGTCATGAAGGGCGGAAAGGGGTTGCGGCTGGCGGGTTTCGATTCCACCGCCGCCACGCGCAATTCGCGCGATTGCACCGCCTGCACCGCCAGTTCGGCCGCTTCGGCGGTCGGGATGTCGAACTTGTCGAGCTTCCTGCCGCCCAGCACGGTCAGCTTCGCCTCGAAGCTCTGGCCGCGCGGCGTGTCGAGCATGGCAACCACGCTCCAGTATTCGCGGGCGCGGAAGGCCTCGATCTCCATTTCCCGTTCGACAATCAGCCGCAGGCAGACCGACTGCACCCGCCCCGCCGATTTCGCACCCGGCAGCTTGCGCCACAGCACCGGCGAGAGCGTGAAGCCCACCAGATAATCCAGCGCGCGGCGGGCCAGATAGGCGTCAACCAGCGCGGCATCAACCTCGCGCGGGTTCTTCATCGCCTCGGTCACGGCGGCCTTGGTGATGGCGTTGAAGGTGACGCGGCTGACCTTCTTGCCCTTCTTCAGGCTGGAGGCCAGCGCCTCTTTCAGGTGCCACGAAATCGCCTCGCCCTCGCGGTCAGGGTCGGTAGCGAGGATCAGTTCGTCATCGGTTTTCAGCGCCTCGGCGATGGCCCGGACATGCTTCTTGCTGTCCGAGGCGACCTCCCATTTCATGTCGAAATCGTGCTCGGGATCGACCGAACCATCCTTCGGCGGCAGGTCACGGACATGGCCATAGGAGGCCAGCACCGTATAGTCGGAGCCAAGATATTTGTTGATTGTCTTGGCCTTGGCCGGTGACTCGACGACGACGACTGCCATGAAAACCTCTTGCGCCCTGCCCATCGGGGGCGCCGAAACATGTGTATGACCGGGCACCCATGTCAAGGCAGGGCCGTGTCGTCAAGCCCGCAATCGGGTTTGACGGAAGCGTGAAGACCGCGCAATCTGCGCCGGATTTCCCTTTGATCCGGTTGATTTCGATGCGCCTTGCCCTGGTTCTGAGCCTCTGCCTCGCCCTGCCCCATCCCGCCGCCGCCTGGACCGAACCCGCCCGCGGCACCGCCGACCGACGCGCCATGATGGATGCGATGCGCCCGCTGGCCGAAATGAACCTCGGGGCGCCGGTGGAGTTCGTTGTCCACACGCTGCGCGTCGACGGCCGCGCGGGATTCGCCATGGTCAGTGCCCAGCGGCCGGGCGGCGGCGAGATCGACATGGCGCAGACCCCGATGGTACGGCGGCAGGGGCTGGACCCGGAATTCATGGATGGTGCCAACATGCAGGCGCTTCTGTGGAAATCCGGCCAAAGCTGGGCCGTGGTCCATTGGGCCATCGGGGCCACCGATGCCTGGTGGGCCGATCCGGCGCTGTGCCCGCAATGGGCCGCGGTCACGCCCGAGGTCTGCTGATCCCGCCTCACGCCCGGCAGATCAGACCGCCGGGCTGGCGCAGTACCCGCCCCTCCAGCTCCAGCGTCAGAAGCTGCGGTGCGACCTCATGCGCGGGCACCGCCAGATCGCGGATCAGCTGATCCTCGGCCACCGGGCTGGGCGACAGCCGGTCAAGAATCTTGCGATGCAGCGCCGCAATCTCGGCCAGCGGTCGGCGGGCGGGCACCGGGCCGGGCAGTACCCCGTCAGGTAATGCGGCATGGGCGCGCGCGGCGGGCGCGGGCACCTGGCCAAGTGCTTCGATCACATCCTCAGCCGAGCGCACCAAGGTTGCCCCTTCCCGGATCAGCTGGTTGCAACCCGCCGCGCGGGCGTCGAAGGGATGGCCCGGCACCGCCAGCACCTCGCGCCCCTGATCCGCCGCCTCTTTCGCGGTGATCAGTGAGCCGGAGCGCGCCGCCGCCTCCACCACCACCACCGCGCGGGCAAGGCCCGAGACGATGCGGTTGCGCAGCGGGAAATGCCGTGCCTGCGGTTCCGTGCCCATGGGCTGTTCCGACAGCAGCGCCCCTTCTGCCGCGATCCGGGCCGCGAGACCGCCGTTTTCCACCGGATAGATCACGTCAACCCCACCCGCCATCACCGCCACTGTGCCAGTGCCCAGCGCAGCGGAATGCGCCTCGCCATCAATGCCGCGCGCAAGGCCCGATACGACGACAAACCCCGCCTCGCCCAGTGCCCCGGCCAGCCTCCTCGCCATGCGGATACCCAGGCTGGAGGCATTGCGGGCCCCCACCAGCGCCACCATGGGCCGGGCCAGCAGCGCCGCATCGCCGCGCAGCCACAGAACCGGCGGCGCATCCGGCAGGCCCGCCAGATGTTCGGGGTATGCCGCCTCGCCCCGACAAACCATACGCGCCCCGGCAGCCCGTGCCGCACGCATCTCATGCAAAGCCACCTCCACCGGGCAGGCCGCGTAATCATTCACCCCCGCCGCGCGCGCCACATCGGGCAGCGCCGCAAGCGCCGCCTGCGCGGTACCGTGTTCCGCCAGCAGCCGGTGAAACGTCACCGGCCCGACCCTGCGGGAGCGAATGAGGCGCAGCCAGGACAGCCGTTCCTGTTCCGTGAAGGGGTGGGTGGGGTGTGGGGTGTCACAGTCCGGTCCGGGCGCCATGATTCCGCTCCTCATTCGCAGGGCCAGACTGGCCCGGAAAGGGTTAACCAGCGGTAAACACCAACTGCCGCTTGCGACAATTCACAGGCCGCGCTACGGCAATCGGATGAGCACCGATCAGACTGAGGATTCGCAGCGATACGTGGCGCGCGGCGTGGCACATGTCACGCTGCCGAAAGTCATCGAGCCGGTGCATGTCACCTTCGTTCTGGCCCCTCGCTTCACCATGCTGGCCTTCACCTCGGCCATCGAGCCATTGCGGGTGGCGAATCAGCTCACCGGGCAGATCCTGTTCCGCTGGCAGACCTTCTCGGAAGACGGCCAGCCGGTGCGCTGTTCCAACGGCGTGCCGGTGATGCCCGACGGGCCGCTGAGCGCCGCGCAGCCGCAGGGCCATGTGCTGATCTGCGGTGGCGTGCAGCCCGAGGTCACGATGGGCGCGACGCTGGGTGACTGGGTGCGCAACCAGTGGCGGCGTGGCCGCACGGTGGGCGGGCTGTGCACCGGCGCCTATGCTCTGGCGCGGGCGGGTATCCTGAAGGGGCGACGTTTCACTCTGCATTGGGAAAACCTCAGCGGCTTTTCCGAAACCTTCCCCGATCTGACCCCGGCGCGGCAGGTGTTCTGTCTTGACGACCGGATCGTGACCTGCGCGGGCGGCGTTGCTGCCGCCGACCTGATGCTGAAACTGATCCATGACCATTACGGCGCCGAACTGAGCCAGGAGGTCATGAACATGTGCCTGCTGACCCAGCGGCGCGACGAGGCGGACGAGCAGGTCACCTCGCTGGCGGCACGGCTGGGCACCCGGAACGAAAAGCTCATCAAGGCCGTGGCCTTCCTTGAGGCGCGGATCGAGGAGGAATTTGATCTGGACGCCTGTGCCGATCACCTTGGCGTATCGCGGCGCCAGATCGAACGTCTGTTCAATCGTTATCTCGGCGTCACCCCGGTGCGCTACATGAATGACCTGCGGCTGCAACACGGCCGCGCCCTGCTGGCCGAAACCGACCTTAGCGTAACCGAAGTGGCCGTCGCCTGCGGCTACGCCTCCAGCAGCCATTTCTCGAAAAGTTTCCGCAAGAAATACGGCGTCTCGCCCTATCGCTTCTCACATTTCCGGGCCTGACGCCGGTCAGAACTGCCGGATGAGGCGGAAGCCGGCCATATACCTGCGATATGATTCGATGGCACCGCCACGCGCCGCAGGACGGGCGTAATCCATGCCATCCGTGAAGGCGCCGCCGCGTTCGACCCGATTGCATTCTTGCTGTGACAGCGCATTTGCCAAATAGGCACTGTCTCTGGCAAGGCCGAGGTGCCCGCCCTCAGTCCAGCAGGAGAGTGTCCTTTCACTGACATTGCCTGACATGTGGCGCAGGCCCCAGCCGTTTGCAGCATCCAGTGCATCCACTTCGACCGGCGTGTCCCGCCAGGCGAACGTCGGAACAGTATTACCGCGCATCCTGTCCTCGCCCTCGCCATTGAAATTCGCCTGATCCGAGGTCAGCTCATCCCCCTGGGCAAAGCGGGTTTCGGTGCCCGCACGGGCGGCATATTCCCATTCCGCTTCAGTCGGCAGACGATAAGCCTTCGCCCCGACCAGCGTATTCAGCCACAGCACATACTCCTGCATGTCGAGGTAAGAGATATTGATGACCGGATGCTTCGGGCCAAGCGGGATGTCGCGGCTGAGTGTCGGGGTCACATGTTTCGGCACGCGGGTGCAGGCACCGGCGTCCACGCATGCCATCCATTCGGCATGCGTGACCTCGTTACGGCCCATGGCGAAGGGAATGTCCATCTCGACCCGATGGCGCGGATGTTCGCCGGGGATGAAGGGTTCCTTGCCGGGGGGAAGCAGGCGGAGGGTCGCATTCGAGCGGAACATGTCAATCGGGTTACGAGAATCCCCCGGCTTTGCCCCAATCATAAAACTGCCGGGCGGCATGACGATCATTTCGGGACAGGCATCACATTCGCGGAACATGTCCAGCGGCGCGAGGCTTCGACCATCGGTCAGAAGATAGCCTTGCTGCCCCTGCCCCGCAGCCGGCAGGCAAGACACCCAGAGACCCAGCGTGATGCACCACAATCCAGACCTGAAACCCATCGCCCCAACCCGTCATTCCGAAATCCGTTCGGGGCAGTATCCTTGTGCCTCCCCGGATCACAAGACCTGCCGAATCCCATTGCCTGCGGTGGGGATATTTGATCAAATGCGGCGCAACTCCCCTTAGGGCAGATGAGGACCAGAAAGATGAAGAATACCGAAGTGGCCAGCCGCCGGGACGAGGCGATTTCGCGCGGTGTGGGGATGCAGACGCAGATCTATGCTGACCGGGCGCTGAACGCCGAGGTCTGGGATGTCGAGGGCAATCGCTATATCGACTTCGCTGCGGGCATCGCGGTGGTGAATACCGGCCATTGCCACCCGAAGGTCATGGCGGCGGTGGCCGAACAGATGGGCCGCTTCACCCATACCTGCCATCAGGTCATGCCCTACGAGAACTACATCCGCCTCGCCGAGCGCCTGAATGAAAAGGTGCCGGGCGATTTCCGCAAGAAGACGATCTTCGTCACCACCGGCGCCGAAGCCTGCGAGAATGCGGTGAAGATCGCCCGCATCGCCACCGGCCGCGATGCGGTGATCGCCTTCGGCGGCGGCTTCCACGGCCGCACCTTCATGGGCATGGCGCTGACCGGCAAGGTGGAACCCTACAAGAAGGGCTTCGGCTCGATGATGCCGGGCGTATTCCATGTGCCCTTCCCGATGGATGTGCACGGGATTTCGGCCAGGGATGCGATGGCGGGGATCGAGAAGCTGTTCAAGGCCGATCTGGACCCGGCGCGCGTCGCCGCGATCATCTTTGAACCCGTGCAGGGCGAAGGCGGCTTCTACCCGGCGCCGACCGAGCTGGTGAAGGCCATCCGCGCTTTGTGCGACAAGCATGGCATCGTGATGATCGCCGACGAGGTGCAGACCGGCTTTGCCCGCACCGGCCACCTGTTCGCCATGGAGGCGCATGGCGTCGCCGCCGACCTGACCACCATGGCCAAGGGTCTGGCGGGTGGCCTGCCGCTGGCGGCAGTGACCGGCAAGGCAGAGCTGATGGATGCGGCCAATCCCGGCGGTCTGGGCGGCACCTATGCGGGCAACCCGCTGGGCATCGCCGCCTCGCATGCCGTGCTGGACGTGATCGAGGAGGAAGACCTTTGCGCCCGCGCCAACGAGCTGGGCTCGCGGCTGAAACAGAAGCTCGAATCGCTGCGCGCGACCACACCCGAGATCGTCGACATCCGCGGCCCCGGCTTCATGGTGGCGGTGGAGTTTGCCAATCCCTCGACCAAGGAACCCGATGCGGGCTTCACCGGCCGGGTGCGGGCCGAGGCGCAAAAGCGCGGGCTGATCCTGCTGACCTGCGGTGTTTACGGCAACGTCGTGCGGTTCCTTGCCCCGATCACCATTCCCGACGCGCATTTCGCCGAGGCGATGGAGATTCTGGAAGCCTCGGTCGCGGCGGCGCAACAGGGCTGAGCGGGGCTGGGGGCTCTGCCCCCGCGCCTTCGGCGCTCCCCCGGGATATTTATGGACAGAAAATGAAGGGGGGCCTCATGCCCTCCTTTTGCTCTGCCCTCCTTTTTCGTTGTGCGCGGCCGGGGTGACCGCTATGCGGGCGGCATGGACGGGATAGAGTTTTCCGGGGTGCAATATGCGGTGCAGGGCAAGCCGGTCCTGCACGGCATCACGCTTTCGCTGCATGAGAGGCGCATCGGCATCGTCGGGCGCAACGGATCGGGCAAAACCACATTGCTGCGGCTGATGGCAGGGCTGTTGGCGCCGACGGGCGGCACGATCCGGGTGGCAGGCGTGGACCCGGCGGTGGATCGCAAGGCCATGTTGCGGGCCATCGGCATCCTGTTCCAGAACCCTGATCACCAGGTCATCTTCCCCACGGTAGAGGAAGAACTGGCCTTCGGTCTGCGTCAGCTGGGGCTGCGGGCCGGGGAGGCCACGGCGCGGGTACGGACCTGCCTCGCGGCAGAGGGCCGCGCGCATTGGGCGGCGGCGCCCGTCACAGCGCTGAGCCAGGGGCAGAAGCAATGGCTGTGTCTGATGGCGGTTTTGCTGATGGAGCCGGCGACACTGTTGCTGGACGAACCCTTCGCGGCACTGGATTTACCCACGCAGGCGCGGCTGTCGCGGAGGCTGGCATCCCTGCCGCAGCGGCTGGTGACCATCAGCCATGATCCGCAGGCGGTGGCGGGTTGCGACCGGGTGATCTGGCTTGAGGCCGGCCGCGTGGTGGGCGACGGCGCCGCTGCCGGGGTTCTGGAGGAATTCCGGGCCGAGATGGCGCGGCGGGGGGATAGCGATGCTGACACTGACCTCGGCGCATGAGACAGCAGCGCATCGTTGGCCTGCCGGGCCAAAGCTGGCCGCTGCCGCGCTGGGGTCGGCGCTGATCTTTCCGGTGCAGGCACTGCCGGTAATCGGTGGCGCGCTGCTGGCGCTGGCGGCGCTGCATCTGGTGCTGGGGTGGGGCTTCACCCGCGAGGCAGCGGGGCGGCTGTGGATGCTCTGGCCGTTTCTGCTGGTGCTGGCGCTCTGGCATCTGTGGACGGGCGAAATTCGCGCAGGCGCGGTCATTGCGGGCCGCATGGTCTTTGCCGTGGCGCTGGCCAATCTGGTGACGATGACCACCCGGCTGGATGCGATGCTGGCGGCGGTCGAGCGGGTTCTGACCCCCTTCGCGCGCTTCGGGCTGAACCCCCGCGTGCTGGCGCTGGCGGTCGCGCTGGTCATCCGCTTCACGCCGGTTCTGCTGGACAAGGCCGGGCAATTGCGGCAGGCATGGCGCGCGCGCAGTCCGAAACGCGCCGGGGTGGCCATCGTGCTGCCGCTGGTGCTGACCGCGCTGGATGACGCTGATCATGTGGCCGAGGCCCTGCGCGCGCGGGGCGGGCTTTGAGGAGATCCCCCCGATGGAACGCAACCTGACCCATATCGCGCTTTTCGCTGCTCTTATCGCTGTTCTGGGCCTCGTGCCCAAGATCGACCTCGCCTCGGGCGTGCCGATCACCGCGCAATCGCTGGGCATCATGCTCTGCGGCACGGTGCTGGGCGCGAAACGCGGCACGCTGGCGGTGCTGCTGTTCCTTGGCCTCACCGCGCTGGGTCTGCCGCTTCTGGCGGGCGGGCGTGGCGGGCTTGGCGTCTTTGTCTCGCCCACTGCCGGTTATCTGGTGGGCTTCCCGCTGGCAGCCTTTGTTGCCGGTCTGGTGGTCGAGAAATGGCGCGCGCCTGTGGGCATCGCCGCTTTCGGCGGCGCCTTCCTGGGGGGTCTGGTTGTACTGCATGCCTGCGGCATTGCCGGTATGGCCGTGGTTCTGGGCAAGACCTTGCCCGAGGCCGCCGGTCTGGCCCTGCCCTTCTTTGCCGGTGACCTGCTGAAGGCCGTCATCGCCGGGGCGATCACGCAAGGCCTCGCACGGGTGCGCCCGCAGGCCCTGCTGTCACGCGGCTGAACCATCTGCCAAGGGGGCGGCCTGCCCCCTTTGCTGCGGCCATTCACCCCCGGGAATATTTCCGCAAGGTAGAAGCCCATCCGGCTCTTTATCTTGGTCCAAATATCCCGGGGAAGGCCGCAGGCCGGGGCGGAGCCCCCTCAGACTCAGACCTGCAGAACCAGCGCCGAGCCGATACCCCCGGCCGCCGCGATGGCGGCAAGGCCGGGGCCATGTTGCAGCCCGTGAAACAGCCGGGCAACCAGAATGGCCCCCGAGGCCCCGATGGGGTGCCCTCGCGCCAGCGCCCCACCGCCCGGATTGACGCGTTTCTCTGGCAGGGCACAGGCGTCCATGCAGGCAAGGGCCTGCACGGCGTAGGCCTCCATCAGTTCAATCTGTTCCAGCGCATCGGGGGCAAGGCCGGTGCGGTCCAGTACCCGGCGGATGGCGGCGACCGGGGCAAGGCCCGGCTCTTCCGGTGCGGCACCCAGCGTCGCACAGGCGCGGATGCGCAGGCTGCGACGTGCCTTTGCCGCGATATCCGGCGCTACGACCAGCGCGAAAGCTGCGCCGTCGGCCTCCACCGCCGTGGTTGCGGCATTGACGCTGCCCGCCAGACGTGGTGCGCGGGCCGCCAGCGCCGGGGTCAGCGTGCGGGTGAAACCATCCCTGTCCTGCCCCGCGACCGGCACGATTTCCGGCTGCGCGCTGGCGCGGGCAAGGGCATGGCTGCGCACCGCCCAGGCCTGCTGGCGCGCGGCAGAAATCCCCAGCCGGTCGGCCAGTGCGGCGGCGGCATCGGTCATGTCCGGATCACGGTCGGGCCATGGGGTGAAGGGCGGGCGGTCATAAGGTTGCGGCGTCTGACCGGGCGCCTGTGCCAGCCGCAGGGGGCGGCGCGAATAGCTTTCCACCCCGCCCGCCAGCACCACCCTTGCCTGCCCGGACGCCACCAGCGCCGCCGCAATGCCAATGGCATCCAGCCCGCCCGCACACTGGCGGTCGATGCTCAGCCCCGCGACACGCTCTGGCAAACCCGCGGCCAGCGCCGCCAGCCGCGCCGGATTGCCGCCCGCCCCCAGCGCGTTCGACAGGATCAGCTCGTCCACCTGATCCAGCGCGATGCCTGCATCCTTCAGAACGGCGGCAATCACCGGCGCGGCCAGTTCGTGCAGGGCAAGACCGGCGAAGGCGCCGCCACGCGGCATCACCGGGCTGCGGCGGGCGGCGATCAGGCGGGGTTCAGTCATCGGGCAGATCCCACGCCAGCGCTGCGAGGTCAGTCTTGCCCGAGGGCAACTCGGGCCAACTGTCGCGCCAGATCACGCGGCGCGGCGCGGCCAGCAGGCCGAAAGCGGCGCGCAAGGCGTGAAGGATTGCAGGCTCTGCCGCCCGGTCTCCGACCACAACCGCCACCAGAACCTGCCCGCGCAAACCATCGGCCACCGGCAGAACAGCGGCGCGCGTCACGCCGGGCAGGCCCAGCAGCGCCAGTTCGATTTCCTCGGGGAACACGCTCTGATCGGCAATCTTCACCCGCCGCCCGGCCCGTCCACGCAGGAACAGCGCGCCGTCGCGCAACTCGGCAAATTCATCCAGATGCAGCCAGCCGTCACGCCATTCGGCCCCGGCCCCGCCTCCGGCATAGCCCTCGGCCAGATAGGGCGATCTGACGGACAAGCCATCGGTGTCACAGCGCAATTCAACACCGGGATAGGGCCGCCCCACGCTGTCGGGCGGGGTCGTTTCATCCGCCATGGCGATGAAACTCGCCTCCGCCGCGCCGTAAAACTCGGTTACCCGCGCCGGACCCAGAGCCGCCAACGCCGCCCGCAGCGCCGGATCAAGCTTTGATCCGCCGACGACGATATGGCGCAGATCGGGCAGCGCGCCGCCCGCCTCGGTTAGAAGGCGCAGTTGCGCAGGCGTCGCGTAAAGCAGCGACACGCGCCGCGCTGCCAGCGCCGCGCGCTGCCGGTCGGGGCGCAGACCGTCCAGCAGATGCAGCTCCGCCCCAAGATGCAGCGCCTCCACCGCGCCATAAAGCGCCAGCGAATGCACCAGCCGCCCCAATACGGCGACCCGCGTGCCCGGCCCGATGCCGAACAGCCGGGCATTCACCGCGAAACTGGCGATCCAGGATGCCTGCGTGCGGCGGATGCGTTTCGGCGTGCCCGAGGTGCCGCCGGTCAGGGTTTCAAACACCGGCACCCTGCCCGGTTCGGGCGGCGGAGCCTCCGTCGCCCCGATACGAAACGCCGGATGCCCGATGGCAGACTGCAAGGCGGCCAGCGCCGGACGATCCGGCAGAACCGCAGCCCCCGGCACCGCCCCCTCGCAAACCGTGCCGCGCGCATCGACCGCCCGCGCTGCCGGATGCCAGCGAAAGCTTTCCACCCCGCCTAGCCCGCCCGCAGCAGCGACACCACGCGGCGCAGCGCCAGAAGGTAGCCTTCCGTCCCGCAGCCCGCGATCACCCCATCTGCCCGCAGCGAGACATAGGAGTGATGGCGAAAGCTCTCGCGCTTGTGGACATTCGAGATATGCACCTCGATCACCGGCCCCTCGAAGGCGTTCAGCGCATCCAGAATGGCGACCGAAGTATGGGTATAGGCGGCCGGGTTGATGACGATGGCCGAGGCGGCATCGCGCGCCGTATGGATCATCTCGACAATCGCGCCCTCGTGGTTCGACTGCGCGAAATGCAGTTCCACCCCAAGATCGGCAGCCAGCGCGGCGCAGCGCGCCTCGACATCAGTCAGCGTTTCATGGCCGTAAACCTCGGGCTGTCGCTTGCCCAGCAGGTTGAGGTTCGGCCCGTTGAGGATATGGATCGGTTTCATGTCTGCCCGTTGCACTGGATCGCCGCCACGATAGCAACGCCCGCCGCGACTGGCCAGATGGCTTGCCCCGCGCAGGCAGGCATGGCAAGCGATGGAAAACGGGAGGGCGGATGAAGCTGCTACTGATCCATACCGGCGGCACCATCGGCATGGCGCCGGGGCCGGACGGGCTGCACCCCGCACCGGGGCTGGTCGAGGCGGCGCTGGCCGCACGGCTGCCGAAGGGCACCGATCTGGTGGCCGAGGTCTTTGCCCCCCTGCGCGACAGCGCCGATGTCGGCCCGGCGGAATGGAACCGCATCCTGACTCTGATGGCGGATCATCCGGGCCGGGCGGTCCTGCTGACCCATGGCACCGATACGCTGGCCTTTACCGGCGCGGCGCTGGATCAGGCACTGGCCGGGTCGGGGCGGCGGCTGGTGATCTGCGGCGCCATGGTGCCGCTGGGCATGGGCGGCGATGCCGAGGCCAATCTGGACCTTGCGGTGGCCGCACTGGCCGAACCGGACGCCGGGGTGTTTCTCGCGCTTGGCGGCGCGCTGCTGCCCGCAGGCGGTCTTGCCAAGATCGACAGCCACGCGCCGGATGCCTTCACCGCCCTGCCCCAGTCCGCGCCCGTGCCGCGTGCGCCACATCCGGCGCCGTTTGACGAAAACAAGCGCCTTGCCATCCTCAGCCTGTCGCCCGGCCTGCCCGCCGCGATGCTGGAGGCGGCGCTGGAGGTATTGGATGCCGCTGTGCTGCGGGTCTTTGGTGCCGGAACCATGATGTCCGACCCCGCAATTGTGTCGGCACTGGCCCGTGCCACAGCGCGCGGCTGCCGTATCCGCGCGGTCAGCCAGTGCCTGCGCGGCGGGCTGGAACCGGGGGCCTATGCCGCCGGAGCCGCGCTCTGGTCCGCCGGGGTGGAAAACGGCGGGCTGGAAACGGCCGAGGCCGCCCTGGCGCGGCTGTGGCTGGATCTTTCGGCCCGCGCCCCGCACACGATCGCGTGAAAGGTGTAACTTTCACGCCCTCCTGACCGTAGAATAGGAAAAGCGACAGGAGGCACCGCGATGGCGCAACGCTACAATTCCGGGCTCGGCTGGGCCGATGTCACCCCGAAGGCCGGCTGGCTGAACCGCAGGCAGCTGATGATGACCATGGGCGCGGCGCTGGCGGCCAGCCCCGCACTGGCCGCGACCGGCCCCTATTCCACCGACGAGGCGCCAAACAGCCTTGAGGACATCACGGGCTACAACAATTTCTATGAATTCGGCTTCGACAAGACCGACCCGGCCGCCCATGCGGGCAAGCTGACCACCTCCCCCTGGGCGGTGGAGGTTGACGGGCTGGTGGATCGCCCCGGCAGCTACGACCTTGGCGATCTGCTGAAGGGCCTGCCGGTCGAGGAACGCATCTACCGCTTCCGCTGTGTCGAGGCGTGGTCGATGATCATCCCGTGGAACGGCGTGCAGCTTTCGCATGTGCTGGATCGTGTCGGCGTGCAACCCGGCGCGAAATTCGTGCAGTTCACCTCGCTGGCCCGGCCCGAGGAAATGCCGGGGGTCAAGGCCGGTCTGCTGGACTGGCCCTACCGAGAGGGGCTGCGTATGGACGAGGCGATGCACCCGCTGACCCTGCTGGCGACCGGGATCTATGGCGAGCCGATGCCGAACCAGAACGGCGCGCCGATCCGGCTGGTGGTGCCGTGGAAATACGGCTTCAAATCCGCGAAATCGCTGGTGAAGATCACACTGACCGACCGCATGCCCTATACAACCTGGAACGCGCTTCAGCCCAAGGAATACGGCTTTTATGCCAATGTGAACCCGGAGGTGGATCACCCGCGCTGGTCGCAGGCGTCCGAGCGCCGCATCGGTGCGGGCCTGTTCGCGTCTAGGGTCGATACGCAAAAGTTCAATGGTTACGGGGATCTGGTGGCCGATCTTTACAAGGGGCAGGATCTGGCGAGGGATTACTGATGCTGCGCGATACGATCCACCGCGCCTTGCGGCCGGTGCGCCCCTGGATGGTCTACACCCTGGGGGCGCTGCCCGCGTTGCTGCTGGTCGTTGATGTCTTCACCGGAAATCTGGGCGTCGATCCGGTCAAGACCATCGAGCACCGCGTCGGCGAGGTTGCGCTGCAACTGATCGTGGCAGGGCTGTGCATCACACCGCTGCGCCGATTTGCCGGGCTGAACCTCATCCGATTCCGGCGCCAGATTGGCGTGCTGGCCTTCGTGTACGCGGCACTGCATCTGCTGGTCTGGATCACGCTGGACCTGCAATTCCGCTGGTCGGAAATCGGCGCAGATCTGGTGAAGCGGCCCTATATCATCGTCGGCTTTGCGGCTTTCCTGATGCTGCTGCCACTGGCCGTCACCTCGAACAATGCCGCGATCCGCCGGATGGGCGCCGCCGCCTGGCAGCGTCTGCACTGGCTGACCTACCCCGCCGCCATGTTGGCGGGGCTGCATTTCATCATGCTGGTCAAGGCCTGGCCCGCCGAGCCGCTGATCTATATGGGCGCCATCATCGCCCTGCTGGGTTTGCGCCTGATCCCGCGCGCCGCCCCGCGCCGGGTGCCTGCATAAAAAAACGCCCGGGCCGCAAGGGACCGGGCGCAGGTTTGCCGGAAAGGGCCTGTCAGGCCACCTTTTCCAGCGCCACCTCGGGAGAGATCCCCAGCGCGTGACAGACATCACGCGTGAGATGCGGACGGTTCAGGGTGTAGAAGTGCAGGTCTTCCACCCCTTCCGAAATCAGTTCGTCGCACAGTTCGGTGCACAGCGCGACCGACAGCAACTCCTCGCGGCCATCGCGTTTTGCGGTGGCATAGGCATCATCGAGCCACTGCGGCACCTGTGCCCCGCAGCGCGACGCGAATTTCTTGACGCCCGCGAAATTCTCGATCGGCAGGATGCCGGGGATGATCGGGGCGGTGATGCCCTCCTTTGCGCAAAGATCGCGGAAGCGCAGGAAGGTTTCGGCCTCGAAGAAGAACTGGGTGATGGCCGAGGTTGCACCGGCATCCAGCTTGCGTTTCAGCCAGCGCACATCGGCCAGCGTATCGGCGGCATCGGGGTGCGGTTCGGGGTAGGCGCCGACGCGCAGGGTGAATTTGCCGGTGGCGGCCAGCGCCTCGATCAGTTCCACGCTGTTGGCAAAGCCTTCAGGATGCGGGGTGAAGCGGGTCGCGCCCTTCGGCGCATCGCCGCGCAGCGCCACGATTTCACGCACACCGGCGTCAGCATAGGCCGCCGCGATTTCCAGCGTCTCGGCCTTGGTCGCCTCCACACAGGTCAGATGCGCCGCGACGTTCAGGCCATAGTTGCGCCCGATGGTGGTGACCGCCTCATGCGTCAGCTTGCGGGTGGTGCCGCCCGCGCCGTAGGTGACCGAGGCAAATGTCGGACGCAGCGGCGCCAGCATCTGCACGGTTTCCCACAGTTTGAACGACGCATCCAGCGTCTGGGGCGGGAAGAACTCGAACGAGATGCGCGGGGTCGTCATGATCTGCTCCGTGTTTGCGGTGTGTCCCTTGTGCCGGAAAGCGGCCTGTGAGACAAATTCATAATTCTCAAGATCAACATGAGGCCGCTTCATGTATTTCGAGCTGCGCCACCTGCGCACCATCCGCGCCATCCATGATTGCGGCGGGCTGGCCCGCGCCGCCGACATGCTGAACATGACTCAATCGGCCCTGAGCCATCAGGTGAAGGGGCTGGAGGAGCAGGCGGGGGTCGAACTGTTCGTGCGCCGTTCAAAACCTCTGAAGCTTTCCGCCGCCGGGCAGCGCATGCTGCGGCTGGCCGACAAGGTGCTGCCCGAGGTTGAGGCGCTGGAGGACGAGTTTCGTGCCCTGCGCGCGGGCAAGACCGGGCGGCTGCATATCACGCTGGAATGTCACGCCTGTTTCGACTGGCTGTTCCCGGTGCTGGAGAAATTCCGCCACGCCTGGCCCGATGTGGATGTGGACATCCGCGCGGGCCTGGCCTTCGATGCCTTCCCCGCGCTCGACCGCGAGGAAGTCGATCTGGTCATCACCTCGAACCCGACCGACCTGCCGGGCGTGGTGTTCAACCCGCTGTTCGACTATCACCCCACGCTGGTTGCATCCTCCGCCAATCCGCTGGCGGGCAAGGCCGCGATCAGTGCCGAGGATCTGCGCGATCAGATGCTGATCACCTACCCCGTCAGCCGCGACAAGCTGGATGTGTTCACCGAATTGCTGACCCCCGCCAAGGTAGAGCCGCGCGGGCACCGGCAGGCCGAACTGACGGCGGTGATCCTGATGCTGGTCGGCTCGAATCGCGGGGTTTCCGTGCTGCCCGACTGGGTGCTGCGCGGGGTGCGTGACAATCCCGATTATGCGCTGCGCCCGCTGGCGGGGAACCCGTCGAAACGGCTGTACGCTGCCACGCGCACCGAGGATGCGACACAGCCCTACATGGCGCATTTCCTGCGTCTGGGGCGCACCGAGGCGGTGAAGCTGCAACGCGGCTGAACCCTGTTCCTTCGGGAACAGCCGCGCCCGGCGTGCCATGGCAGGGTGAGCGTATCAGAGAAGGAGATCCCCCATGGCCCGCACGATCCGTTTCACCAATGGCGACGACAGCTTCCGTCAGGGCTTTGCCCCCGAAAACACCCGGCTGACGCTGGTGATGGGCGGCGGCAAGGACAGCGTGCTTCTGGACCGAGACGATGATCTGGGCGGGCTGAACCGCGTGCTCGCCGGCGCAGGCGACGATTCTGTGATCAGCCGGATCGAACAGGGCAATGTGATCTCGCTCGGCGCGGGGAACGATATTTATGTCAGCACCGGCTTCGGCAGCTTCGCCACCGACCGCGGCGACCGTGTTTCGGGCGGCGCGGGCAGGGACACATTCGCCGTCTCGACCTTCCAGAGCACCTATCTGGGTGGCACCGGCAACGACATTTTCCACTCCGTCGGCTGGCAGAACACTTTCGTCGGCGGCAAGGGTCGTGACACCATCAGCTATGAGCCGCGCGCGGATGATTTCACCCAGGGCGGCAGCGGTGTGACTGTCGATCTGGGTGCAGGCCGTACCCAGACCGGCGCCAACCGTTTTGAAACCCTGCGCGGCATCGAGAACGCCATCGGCTCGGGCGCGGATGATGCGCTGTTCGGCACCAATGGCCGTAACGTGCTGACCGGCGGACTGGGCTTTGACCAGCTGACCGGACGCGGCGGTGCCGATACTTTTGTCTGGCGCAGCGCCGCCGAGGCGGCGATGGCCTCGGATGCCATCGACCTCGTGACGGATTTCAGCACCGCACAGCGTGACCGGATCGACCTGCGCGGCATCGACGCCGATGCCACCACCCGCGCCAATGACGCGTTCGACTTCATCGGCGCGCAGGGCTTCAGCGGCACGGCGGGCGAGCTGCGCTTTGCCGGTCAGATCCTTGAAGGCGACACCAACGGCGACGGTCTCGCCGATTTCCGTATCGGCCTGCTGAATGTCGACACGCTCGGCGCCAGCGACATCCTGCTGTAAGCAGTCAGTATTTCGACGGCACATACAACTCGGGCGGCAGCACCGCCCGTTCGTAGGACGGATTGAACACGCGATCCGGCAAATGGATTTCCTCGTGCGGGACAGGGCCATAGGGCACCATGCTCAGGAAATGGTCGATACAGTTCAGCCGCGCGCGCTTCTTGTCATTGCCCTCCACGATATACCATGGCGCCTCGGCGATATTGGTGCGGGCGAACATCTGTTCCTTGGCCTTGGTATAACGCTCCCACCGCACCCGCGATTGCAGGTCCATCGGGCTGAGCTTCCATTGTTTCATCGGATCGTGGATGCGCATGAGAAAGCGGAACTGCTGTTCTTCGTCAGTGATCGAGAACCAGTATTTCACCAGCCGGATACCCGAACGCACCAGCATCCGTTCAAACTCCGGCACGTCACGGAAGAACTCTTCTACCTGATCCTCGGTGGCGAACCCCATCACCCGCTCAACCCCGGCGCGGTTATACCAGCTGCGGTCGAACAGCACGATTTCCCCGGCCGCCGGCAGATGCGGCACATAGCGCTGGAAATACCACTGGCTGCGCTCGCGTTCGGTGGGCGCGGGCAGCGCCACGGTGCGCACCACGCGCGGGTTCAGCCGCTGGGTGATGCGCTTGATGACGCCCCCCTTCCCGGCCGAGTCGCGCCCCTCGAACAGCACCACGACCTTTTCACCGGAATGCACCACCCAGTCCTGCAACTTGATCAGTTCCGACTGCAGCCGGATCAGCGCATGCATGTAGGTGACACGGTCCAGCGCATTCGGGTGCTTTTCCTTGTAGATACGGGCGATTTCCTCGGAAATTGCCACATCTTCCAGCTCCAGCTCGTATTCCTCGTCCAGCGTATCAGCCAGCTCTGCCGCCAGCCAGTCACGCCCCGGAAGATCCTCTTCGCCGTTCATCACCGCCCCCTGTCCTGCGCACGGTCGTTTCGCGCCGAGACAAACCATGTCCACATGACGGTTTCGTGACAGGTTGATAACATCTGTCCCCGGTGGTGCCGGATGCAAGACAATGCCCCGCCCCCTTCACAAAGCGTGCATTCCGGTCTAGAAGCCCCGGCTTGAACATCCGACATGACCGAACGAACCGAGGAAAGCCGATGCAAGGCAGCGCCAACCTGAACGTGATGATCAAGGCGGCCCGCAAGGCCGGCCGCAGCCTTGTGAAAGACTTCCGCGAGGTGGAAAACCTTCAGGTCTCGGCCAAGGGTCCGGGCGACTTCGTGTCGAAGGCCGACCGCGAGGCGGAACGCATCATCAAGGAAGAGCTGATGGGTGCCCGCCCGACCTATGGCTGGCTGGGCGAGGAAACCGGCGAGGAAGCCGGGCAAGACCCGACCCGCCGCTGGATCGTCGATCCGCTGGACGGCACCACCAACTTCCTGCACGGCATCCCGCACTGGGCGGTTTCCATCGCGCTGGAACACAAGGGCGAGATCACCTCGGCCGTCGTGTTCGACGCCGCGAAGGATGAGCTTTACTGGGCCGAAAAAGGCGCCGGGTCGTGGATGAACGACAAGCGTCTGCGCGTCTCGGGCCGTCGCCATATGCATGAGGCGCTGTTTTCCACCGGCGTGCCTTTCGGTGCAAAGCTCGGCCTGCCCGCCGTGTTCCAGGATCTCGCCCGCCTGATGCCCGCCACCGCCGGGGTGCGGCGGCTCGGCTCCGCCTCGCTCGACCTCGCCTGGGTTGCGGCAGGGCGTTACGACGGCTTCTGGGAACGTGGCAACAAGATCTGGGACATTGCGGCCGGTATTCTGCTGGTGAAAGAGGCCGGTGGCCTGATGTCGGGCATCCGCGAGGGGCAGGACATCCTCGAAAGCGGCTCTGTCATCTGCGCCAACGAAGCCCTGTTCGAGCCCTTCCGCAAGATCATCCGCGGCGAGTGATCAGCGGCCGCGCCGGGGGACCACCGGCACCCGGCTGCGCGACAGCCGGTAAGTGGCGGGCGGATGGGCCGGGTGTCCCTCGGTCCGCCGCCAGAAGCCGGGGCCACCGCGCCGCAGCCACACCAGAAGCGTCAGCACGAAGCCTGCCACGAAACCGCCCGCATGCGCCCAATACGCAACGCCGCCCATATCGGTTGGTGTGCTGATGCCCGATACCAGTTGCAGCGCGAACCAGATCCCCAGCACCGCCCAGGCCGGAATGGCGAAGATGCGGAAGAAGATCACGAAGATCACCAGCACATCGACCCGCGCGCGCGGAAACAGCAACAGATAGCCCCCCATCACGCCCGCAATCGCCCCCGAGGCGCCAACCATGGGAACGGGCGAAGACGGTTCAGCCGCCACCTGCGCGAAAGCCGCAGCGAGGCCGCAGGCCAGATAGAAGCCCAGAAAACCCGCATGGCCGAACTGGTCTTCCAGATTGTCGCCGAAGATCCAAAGAAACAGCATGTTCCCCAGCAGATGGGCCCAGCCGCCGTGCAGGAACATCGCGGTCAGCAGCCCGCCGTAATGGCCCCCGTGTATCAGATCGGCTGGCACCAGCCCGTAGCGGTAGAAAAACCCGTCCAGCGCCGCGCCATCGGGCAGCACCAGCCAGTAGCTGACGAAAATTGCCACATTGGCCGCGATCAGCGCCCAGGTGATGTACGGGGTACGCCCCGAAGGGTTATGGTCACGGATCGGAAACATCCGCTCACGCTTCCCGATCCCGCGCCGCGCGTCAAGTGACCGGCGTAAACGAGGCGCGTTGCCGCTCCGGGCAACGCCTCCCGCGCCTGAAACAGAGACGGGCAAAAAGGCTGAGAGAGGATCAAGATGGTCGGGGCGAGAAGATTCGAACTTCCGACCTACGGTACCCAAAACCATACAGAAACCATGACATGAAACGCGGTTTTCTGCAAACCGCTAGATTTTCTGCCCTTTTAGATTCAATGGGTTATGCGGCATGTGCAAACCGCAGCTTCGCCAATGTAGAGGAAGTCGTTCATGCGCCTCATGACGCTCGCACGCGGGCCGTCTTGGCTTTTGCCAACCGCCTTTCAGCGCGTGCGTTTGCAAGCAACAGCCTGATCGTGCGCCCTCCCGAGCGCCAATATCTGCTCACGACCAACTATCCGGGGCTTGCCCTCCACGGACTTCCAAAGGCCCGCGTGATGCGATACGCCGCGCCATGCGTACAGCTGCGTCGAAAGCTTCAGTTTCGAGCTTGAAACTGCGGATCAGTCGCCCGTCCACCAGCAGATCCCAAGAATCCTCGCGCTGGCGGATCATGAAAAGCGTCGGAGTGAAGAAGCCCAGAACCGGCGCACCTACTGCTGATTTATCTTCAGTTGGGATCACCTCGGTGAGGATAACTTTCGCAAAGTTCGGAACGCTTTGACCGAGAATCTCGATCGCACGGATGAATTCAGCCGCATAGTCTTCTGTTTCGACATAGTTTTGCTCATAACGCTTCATCGACAGAGGCGTCACAAAGGTCTTTTTCAACCTTTCCATATACTGAGGGTCGAGTTCAGTCAGATGCGCAATCAGCGATTGCAGTATGCGTTCATGTGCCAGGACGCGCCGCTCAAGAGTTGTCACTTCCGAAGCTCTTTCTTGTGAACTTGCAGGCATTGTGTCCTGAAGAACCGGCATCCCTTCATTTTCCGCCCGTTCGATTTGATCCTTGATCATCGGCCTGTTCTCAGGCTTGTAACCAAAGAATATCGGCTGCGCGGTGTCATTATAGAGCATGGCAACCTCCAAAGGGTTAATTGAGAACAAATCACGGGGCGGCGGGCAGAAACTCCCGCCGCCCCGCAGCTCGGTTAATTCATGCGAATGGTTCCAGAGAGCTGAAGAAGCTATACCTCTTTGCCCAAACTTTCGCCGAGCTCCGTTCAGGCTGGCGGCAGAAACTTTGCAATGTAAGCGCCTGCAGATGCCAGCCCGTCGCGCAACAGCATGATCAAGCCTGTTGGGGCTTTTCTGCGCGAGTCTGTTCCGTTGCCGGAGGGTCGCCAGCTTCGCGGCGCTTCGGGTCGGTTTCCGAAGGTTCGCCCTGCTGCTTCTGGTGGGGGTCTTGTGCCTGGCCGTAGCCAGTGTGCTTTTTGTCGGTACCCATGATCGGGTCCTCCATATTGTCGCTCGGGATTTTCCCGCGACAAGCAATACATAGGCCCGAAGTCGCCATTCTCCTAACTCTTTCTTGGCGGCTCAGCGTAAGCGCATACGAACGCTCATTTCTTTTTTCTATTACGCATGGTGCAGGAAAAATCAGAGCGGCAAACCCTGATAGCAAGTCGTTCCTCGCTGGCCTGCGTCACATTCCTAAGTGAAGAAAAAGCAACTTATCACTGCGTTCAATGCATTATCCGGAACCTGCGATTAAGATACCCGCCTCAACCCTAACCTGTGATAGCTACGGCTGCTTTAGGCCGGGTTAGGATGGCAAGCCGCATCGCAGGCAGAAAATCTGCTTACGCGCGATCAAAGGGGGGGGCATGCCGATCCAATCATCCATCTTGCATCTCACGTTTGTACATCCATTCAACCTTGCCGGTTACTCCGAAACGTTTCCAGCAGGCTCCTACGATGTACTGACGGAGTACGAATTGCTGTATGGGCTGAGCTTTCAAGCTCACCGTCGAGTTTCAACCTTCTTACGCGTCGAAGCTCGAGCAGGCGTGACAGAGCTGCTCCCTACCACAGAAAACGACTTGGAGGCCGCCTTGGCAAGGGACACGGCCAGTCACGAAATCTCCGACGCCACGGTATCCATTTCATCGAAGGAAACAAAATGAACACACCTAAATGGCTGAAGCCCGGCCTGTACGGAGCGCTCGTCGGTGCAGCCGCGCTGGCTTTGATTGGATTCAACTGGGGCGGCTGGAAGACCTCTGGAGGCGCAGAGCAACTGGCAGCGAACCAGTCATCCGTCGACGTGACGGCAGCACTGGTCCCCGTTTGCGTCGAGAGATCCCGCGCTGACCCGGCGGGAACCTCCAAACTCGAAGCCCTGCGCGCCGAGTCGTCGATTGGACAGCCCGCCGCCCTGATGAAAACGGGCTGGGCCACGCCGCCGGGAAAAGACAATCCTGATATCATTCTTGCACGAGCCTGTCTTAAGGCACTGGCGATCACAGCACCATGACCGACAATCTTGATGAGCCTCCTGCTACCGGGACAATTACGCTGGCTCCCTCAGATATCGATATTGAGGTGCATTCCTGCAGCGCTGGGACCGTAACTGATCTCGACGACAGCAGAACTTCTGCCGACTTGTTCCTCGTTTTCCTTCGGAGATCAATGCGCGGAACCGCCTCATTCGATCCTCGCCTACGCTTGAAGGCTGCAGACACCCTCCTGCTACAAGGGCCTGCGCGGAGGTGGCCAGATGCGGCAGGTCGCTTGCGTTATGTGGTGGAACAATACCTGCTGACCCTCGACGGGCAAAACAGCCGCAATCAAACTCTGGCTCGACGAGCTTTAAGAGATATCGCCTTTCTCTTGCACGAGGCGGAAGAGGCGAATTGATCGCAGAAAACCAAATCATTGTGCGTCACTCCAGGTGGATAGTATCAAGCCTTCGCTGACTATCCACCCGACGAGGCTGGCAACCTCTAGATCACATCAGGACCCACCTCAATCCAGAACAGGATCGAGTATAGGCCGATCAAAAGCAAACTATCCAATCCTCAAGGACGGGGCCCTGCGTTGAATTGGCACCAGCTTCTGTCATTAAAAATTTTACCTTCTTGTTTCCAAAAACACTTCAATTTATTAATGGCCCATCGTGATCAAGATACGCCCGGTCAAAACTGGCGAAATCGACCAATGCGTCATAATTGTTGAACTCTACGCGGCCCCGACGGAATGTAACCAATCCGTCCTCGCGCAATTCCCGCAGGACGCGGTTTACATGAACCGCGCTCAATCCCAGAGCATCGGCCAAGAGATACTGCGAAAGCGGACAGGCAAACCCTGTGCTGTTTCCCATGCCAACCAATCTCAGCCGCGCACCCAGCTCCAAAAGGAAGTGCGCCATCCGTTCGGATGCAGACCGTCGCCCCAGGTTAACAAGGTGCTCAACGACCATTGCTTCATCCCGAGATGCCGCCCATAAAATAGCAGTAGCCAGACGTGGTGTTTCAGAAAATGCAGCCAATAGATCACGCTGTGTCACCTCTGATGCCTGAATAGGCGTTACCGCCTCAACATTATGATCAGATGCACGAAACAGCACAGACCGTAGGCCAAGAAAATCTCCCGGCACCTGAAAATCAACGATTTGCCGCGTTCCTCCACTCAGCAGTTTGTAGGAGCAGGCCCATCCTGAAGCCAGTACAAAGGCCGACTGCCCCGCCTGTCCCTGGTGGATGAGTTCGGCACCCATGGCAAAGTTAAGCCTTCTGCGGAACATGCCCGCCACGACCTCAACATCATTCGGTGAGAGCCGAACAAAGGCAGATAACTTCCTGGCCAACGGGTTGTCTTGGTAACGTTGGATAGCAGGTCGCTCGGTCATGGACATTCCTTCGAGCTCAGCAGCAGCCGTCTGCTCTCAACCAATCTTGTTCAGACAAAGGAAGGGCAACATGCTGATCTGCGTCAGCTCGCTCGTGCTATTTCCTGCCACATTTCCAGAGGCTGGCCGCCTGTTCTTCCAGCATGGCAGAAACTGCACAGAAAGTCGAAAAATGATATACCCCAAACCAGACGTTGCCGGGCATGCCGCTCTCGCGATCTGCGAGTCACTCTTGCTGGCCCTGAACGACCGCAGGATTCTACCTGAACAGGAGATCTTGGGCATCCTCCAAGACGCCGCTGCTGCGCATGAAAACGCCTCGGGAACAAACGCTGACCCGGTTCTGCATCAAGAAGTGGCAAATTTGATTCAGCACATCATCAACAGCGGGAACTCTGTGCGCCGAATTTGATTTTACCATTTGATAACAACGAGATATGAAACCGGCATGTTACGCACGAACATCTCTCCGTTCACGATACCAAGCCTTGCACAGTGGAATCATTGCGTATTTTGACAAGGCGCGCGCCCCCACCGGCGCCTCTTCGCCGGGCTTGGTTGCGATAGCGGCAGGCCATGCTTCTCGATCAGCACTGCGCTCCGCGTCCTCCGCCGCGCCCGCACTACGCGAAACCAGGGCTCCAGCTCCCACGCACGTCCACCTCTTTCAGGCCATCGTTGCCCGTCCATGTCCCGGTCACAAAGCTGGTAACGACCTCTGTCGAACAAATCAGACCCGAACATAGGCGATCTGGCGACAATTATACCTAATGTCGGGCCGAGGGCGAAACTCTGTAAAAGAATCCTTGCAATCTGACGGTACGACACCCATCTGTGATGAGCTTATGTTTCTTCTCTTCGAAATGCTGTCGCCGCTGACCCGGTTCCGGTTGATCGACCTGGATCGACTTTTGCCGGACTGCCGCGATCCTGCGGGCAGCATTTATAGGAGAACACGGATATGGCCAACGGCACCGTGAAATGGTTCAACACCACCAAAGGTTTCGGCTTCATCGAGCCTGAGCAGGGCAGCAAGGATGTGTTCCTGCACATCTCGACCGTCGAGCGCGCAGGCATCGGCCAGTTGACGGACGGCCAGAAGGTCACCTTCGACGTCGAATCCGGGCGCGATGGCCGCCAGTCGGCCTGCAATCTGGCACTTGCTTGAAAACTTCGCTGGAAGACCTCATCCCCGGCGTCCCCGAGCAAACGGGAAATGGTGGCAAGCTTCTGAAGCCCACCTTTCCTGGCACCAAAGCTGTTGTATCAGGTCCGATGTCTCTGAAGGAGAAAGCGACCGTCAACGCCATGGACACGCTGGAAGAAGAGGCCAAGGCGCGCGCGGAGAAAACCGCGCGCCTCCGGGCTGCGCGGCAAGAGCGCGATTCCGGCAGCACACGATAGGCTGACCACTGCGTACCCCAAGAAGGGGCAGCATGGGTCGCGCCGCACCTAAAGGCATTTGTTTATCAGGCGAGCGCATCAAGTGATGCGGTTCCTTTGCGGCGCTTACCCCTCCCGAAGGATGCTTGCCCAGACGACCTGTTCCACGTTCTGCTGGCGACAGGCCAGATGCATGACATATTTCGAGGAGAGAAATAATGGGATACTCATCCCCTAAGAAACAGCTGGACCTCAAAGAATTCCTGAGCACGCCAGCAACGAAGCGGCCGAGCGCAAAAGGCTTTGGCTTCCGTAAGTACCCTTTTCCCAAGGATGCCACGCCAGAGACCACGCCCGACACCCCGGAGGCTGACGGCAAGGAAAGCTGATCCGCCACGACTGAAAGACCTTTTGTGCCCTGCCACTGCTGCCGGGCACGAACCCACCTGCGGTGAGACTCACCGCATCGAACAGATCCCGGCGCCGATCTTACAGGTCTCGCGCAGGGCAGCCCTGTGAAGTGGCAGCCCGGATCTACTGAAATTGAAAGACACTACGAATGATGGAAATTCAATGGGGCCAGCCCGTGGTCCTGATTACCCCGCATGATGGCGAGGCGGAACGCTTCGGCACAATCGAGAAAGCCCGTTACTGGCTGCGCCGCAAATGGCCGGTTTCGGACAATGCCCGAAACACGGCGCTGAGACAGGTTGAAGCCGCAATGGATTGCATGCAACCCGTCGAGGAGGCGCGCAATGCTTTCCTTGTCGCGGCTCTTTCAGCCGGATTTGTCGCTGCACGCGCCATCTGAATGATCTGGATGCCTCCCGCCCAAGTTTTTGGGCAGAGGCACCATATGCATTGGCCACGCCTTTAAGAGCGGGTCACAGAGACCCGTACCTGACCTACATGCTGCGGTCAAATCGGAGCGTGGGATGATCCGGCAAGCAGCGACAATCCGCTGTACCGCGCACCGTTCATCACACGCGACTTGTCCCGCCAGGCAGGACCACTACTCTCGAAATTGCAGTGTCCTAACCCCACAACTGCCCGCGCAGTTCAACGAGCGCGCAACGCCCCGCCATCCCCCCAGATTGGCGGGGCATCTCATTGTGCGGCTGCCTCAGCGAGCCTTGTCGCGCTGGCGGCTGGCCCAAAGCGCGGCCAGCACGGCTCCGACGGCAAGCGCGGCCTCGATAATGGGCTGCTGAAGTTCGGCCGGCACCCAGCCCTTAGCGACGGCATAGGCCAGCGCGGGCGGCAGGATGTGGCGAGCGAGGCGGGCGATTTCGGTCTGCATGATCAGGCTCCTTTGATGATGAATTGGATCTTGTCGTGGGCGTCGCGCGCGGCCTGCACGGCGGCGGCAGTGAGCGGGCCGAAATCACCATCGAGTCGCGCGCGATAGAGGCCGATGGATTGCAGGACGGTTTGCAGGTCACGGACACGCTCGCCCTTGCTGCCCGGCCCGAGTGGCCCCTTCGGCGCGCGATGGGGCAGCATCGCCAGCACATCCTCGACTGACAGCGCGCGCTGGACCTGCCAGACCACCCTACCCGCCTCTGTCACGCCCCAGACCGGCGCGGACTTGTCGGGATAGGTGCCATCGCGGAACAGCCGCTGCTCAGCCATGCGGCGGGGAATGATCTCGGCAGGGCTGCGCCAGTTGAGGATCGCCGTGATCGCGGCGTCACGCTTGCCGTGGTTGAACTGGCTTACCCACTCGGCCCTCGCGATGGCGCCCGTGTTGTAGTGGAACGACACCGCCGCATCGAACTCATGCTGAGCCAGCGGCACCGTGAAGGCGGCCCGCACATCCGCCTCATAGACCGGCAGGTCACGGGCGAACTGGTCGAACACCTCGAGCAGCGCCACGTCCAGATCTGCCGGCATACCACGCGGCATCTTCGCCGGATCAGGCGCCCCGGCTGCGGCCGTGTGGCCAATGCCCCAGGTCCAAACACCCACACTGTCAAGATATGGGCCGGGCACGATACCCTCGTGCGCCACCAGCGTGGCAATGCCGCGTGGCGATATGGTCTGCATCATCATGCTCCATGAAAAAGCCCGCGCGAGGCGGGCGAGTGGTTTCCGGGTTGCGTTGATTGAGGGATGCCCCCTATACACGCGTCAGTTGTTAGTGATTGATCAGGAGGGATTGTCTCCCATGGAACGCAGCCGAAACTTGCGTGCCGAACTCTCTGCCTACATCGCGCGCACGGGCCTCACGCAGGAAGCGCTGGACGATCTGGCGGCGAAAATCTGGAATGAACGGGCCACCGATGACCTGCGCATCCTCAGGGTTTGCGCCAGAGGCGCCAAAGCTCGATGATCTGCCTGGGGTCGTTGATCCCGATCAGCAGCCAGCGCATCGCGCCCTCTGCCGTCAGGGTCACAATGGCGGCAGCGATGGGCAGCGGCACGCCGAACACCTGCGCAGCATAGTCAGCACTGACCCCGGCCGCGCCGATGCCGACAATCATCGTCACCATGACCTTGGCCGGACTGAGCTGTCTGGTTGTCCTGATCTTGACGATGAGCGCGACGATGACCGCGATCCAGAAATCAAGGCTGCGAAACGGGGATGGATCTTGCACGGCGCCTCCTGCGCATGAAAAAGCCCGCGCGAGGCGGGGTGGGATATTGGGGATCATGACGGGGTGCGGATCAGGCCCCGATGAGCCTTTCATGCATTTCGGCAATCGCCGCCTCGACCTCCTCAACCGCCGTCGCGGCGTCGATTGCGGCGTTGGCGGTGAGCCGGAGGGCCTCCAGATCAGCAGCGGCGCTGCGCCACAGGGTGGCGAGGTTGAGCCAGATCTGCGCGAGGCTGGCGGCGTCGGGGGCGGTGATGCCCAGCTCGGCCGAGAGCAGCGGATAGTCGGCAATACCCGGCGCGGGATCTGCTATCCAGGCGCGGGCCTCTGCTTCCTTGGCGAGGTAGATCATGCTCTGCCCAGGCAGATCGGTGATCATCCTTGCACGCGCCTGTGCAATGGCAGCCGTCAGTCCGGCGCGGGCTGCGACCTTTGCCCCCTCCAGTTCAGCAGCCGCGCGGGCTTCGGCGGTGATCGTCTTGCTCCAGTCGATCATTGGCTGATCTCCTCAGGACTATAGCTTGGCAGAAGGATCGGCCCGTCTGTCGTGACAAGGATAGGTTCGGGATGGGTGACCACCCGCGATTCAGGCGGTGCGGGCCACGGGATCGGGCCATGCGGCAGGATCAGTGTCAGATGGATCACACCATCGATACGGCGTACCTCCGAGGCCAGCCAGTCGCAGGGCACCGCTTCGCGCGGCAGAACGGCGCCCTCGGGCAAGGGACCAAAGTCGAGATCAACGCCGTTGACGGTCAGGACATCCCCCTCCTGGGACAGGGTGAGGGTGGCATCCGAACGAATGGGCGAAAACGAGATGTACATGGGTGGACCTCCTCAGTACCAGCGGCCGACGGCGCGAAGATCAGCGCGGGCCGTAAGCGCAGCACCGCCTGTATTAGCCAGAACGAACACGCCGCTCGAAGCACCTGAAGGCGTAGCGCAGACCCGCAGATATTGCGCTGCGGCGAGGCGGTCGGCAGTCGTGTTGGTCGCCCGCGCGGTGGCCTCTACCGCAGGTGTCGTCCCGCTCAGGAAGCTGGCCGGGAAAGTCCAGGACTGATCGCCACTGTTCGCCCCACCAGCCAGCGAAGCATCATAGGCTGCATCTCTCCAGCACCACTGGGAGCCATCTGCAAGCCGGACGTATTCGCCATTGGTATTGCTACCGCGTTCAATGATCGCCCCGGTCGGCACACCTGCGGATTGACTGGCTGGCCCGACGATGTTGTCCCGCATCAGGATCTCATCCCATGCAGTCCAGCCATCGGTTCCACGACTGCGGACGTACTGGCGCAGACTTGCTGTGCTCGCCGTGGTTCCACCGAAGGTCGTGTAGATCTGGACCACATTCTGAGCGGCCCGGAAGATCACCTGCAAGGCGCCAGCCGCATTTGACGGGTAGTTGTTACCTGTCGTGTTTGCGGTGCTCGGGTTGTAGTAAACGCCCGAGGTCAGGATGTTGTCCAGGTTATCTGTCGCCCCCAGAGAGATCGCGGTTCCCAGCCCGAAATCTCCCGTCTTCAGCAGCCGCCCCGCTGTCGTGTCGTTGGGCGACTGTGTGACTGCGGTGCCGATCAAAGGCACATCGATCTGCATCCCCGTGTTGGAAAGCAGCCATCTGGTAACCCCACCCGTCACGGCCGCAAGCTGGTTCGCGCCAGGGCGGTAAAGCCCTGTATCCGGGTCAGCGGCAAAACTGATACCCGGATTCGCGGCGCTGCCATTGAGAAACAGCCCCGGCCCTGTCGCAAGCGCCAGGGCATTGAACTCCGGCACAGCCGTCACAAGCCATGCAAGGAATGAATCCATTCGTGGAGAGAATGTCGCCGGGTTATTGCGCGATGGCGCCGGCGGCGGGAGAGTGATCGGCATCAGGTAAGCCCCTCGACTTCAAGGTTGCCAAAAGATCGGTTGGTGGTGAGCGGGATCGAGAAGTCCCGGAAGAACCCGTACACTGTGGTCCCGTACTGGCTGGTGGAGGGACCGGCGTAATAGACCGCCGGCGTTGCCCTCAGCCGCGCGAGGATACCGCGAATGCGCCGCGCATCCTCAGTTGGGAAAGCGAACCGAAAACTCGCGGTCTGGGCATAGGCGCGTTCGATGATGATCGCATTGCCGAAATCATCACGTTCCTTGCGCGAGAAATCCTCGATGCCGATCGCGGTATCGACAAGCGCCTCGCCAAGGATCTGGTCACGGCCGACAACGATTTGTCCGACCTGTGTCGCGCTCCCGCTGGTCACGGTGATATCGAGCGTCACACCGGAATAGATCGGCACTCCGGTGACAATCTCCTGCGTGTCATAGACCACCGGCTCGAAGCAGTAGGACCAGCCATCGAAAACAGCGCTGTTGTCGACGATGGTGCGCGTGACATCATAGATGACCCCATCCACCGGATCGGTCACCTTGACCCGAACCGATGATGCGTTGAGCCCGAAGAACGCAACAGCATCCGCAAGGCTGCTGATCTGAAGCGAATAGGTGATGCTGCCCGTCTTCACGACCGGATCGGAGATCAGCCGGTCAAACGCCTTCCAGCGGTTCGTCGCCCCCAGCTTCAGCCAGTAGGTGCTGCCCGCGTCCAGCAATGGGTCCTGCCCGGTATGCGCTTGCACGGCCTCATAAACAGCATGCCCCCGGATCACCTGGTTGCCGACGGCATAAGCCGTCCCGGCATTCCACGCCGCGGCATCGGTTTCCGGGACATTGGACGAAACCAGCATGGCTTCGGTAATGGCAATCGGCTCAACCACCCTCATTCTGTGCGCTCCGCAGGCAGACCATTGGCATCCCAGTCCCGCACGATCCGGGCCTGCTGACGCTCGTACCCTTCGATCCTCAGCAGCAGCTGGGTGTTTTCCGCGCGGGCGGCGGCAACCTCCCGGCGCAATTCGGTGATCGCCTCGACCACGGCACGATTGTCGAGCATCTCCCGGGTCTCACGCGGGCTGTAGACCCGGGACGGGGCCACGAGCTCCAGATCATTTTCCCCGATATATGCCGGGCCGCCGCTATGCTGACCGCCGCGGGCAAATGCCGGGTACTTCTGATCTTTCAGCCACTTTTCCGCCGCTGCTCTGGTGATGAATTGTGCCCCGCCTGGCCCGATGGTACCCCGGATTCCACCGAGCGGGCCAAGGATCGAAAAGCCCTCGACCCTACCGTCATCGCTGCCGTATTGACGCCAGAAGATCCGGAAATCGTCCAGCGTCAGGCTTTCACCCTGTGTCTCCTCCGGCAAAAGGCTGTCGAGATACCGGCGTTCGCGCGATCCCGTGGGATCATAGATCGTCCCGCGCAAAAGATCGCCCTTGCTATACCCCGCCACACGGTTGCGCAGCGTGTTCCGATCCATTCCGGTAGCATCGATCCCGAGGATTTCGGCCATCCGCGCAAGTTCGGTATCATCGACAAAGGCACGGCCTTCGCCATCGCGGGTCAACGTCCCCACATAGGCGTTCAGCGCCGCAACCTTTGCCGCACGCTCCTGCCGGTTGCCCTCAGCCTCTATCACTTTCCGCAAATCCGCGAGCGACCCGCCCAGTGTGGCGAGCGCGCCCCGCATCGTGGCAAGCGGATTGGCAATATTCGAGGTCGTCGTCGTCTCGAACCATACCGAGAATGCCTTTGCAGGCTCGAATGCGAAGCTCCCGCCAAGCAGGATCTTGCCCGCCGTGGTCCCGTTGATCGCATCGAGAAGGGTCTTCTGTCTGTCATTGAGCCCGGAAAGATCCACAGCCCCCTTGATCGTGCGAAGAATGGTCGAGGTGGTGGCGCGCAGCATCCTGAGCTGATCCGCCCCCAGCTTTGCCAGGGTCACGCCACCCGCGATTGTGATATCGACCCTTCCGGCTTCGGCAAGAAGCATGCGGCGTTGGTCCACTGTCAGCGTGCCGGAAGCCTTGAAGATCGCCGCACGGTTCACCGTTCCGGAAATCGCAGCGAGCAACAGGCGCTGATCGGTGGTCATGGACCCTGTTGCCCTCAGATCCGCATTCTTCCGCACCGTCTCGCTGATCGCGCCAAGCAGCATCCGCTGATCGGCTGAAAGCGCAGACAGCGCGATCTGGCCCGTGATCGTCTTCTGGAAGGCTTTGCTGCCTGCCCCGATCTGCGCCAGAAACAAGGCCCCGGTGGGTGACAGCCCTGCCAGGCTGATTGCGGCACGGATCGTCTTGAAGGACTCTTGTGCCGATGAAATCAGGGCCGCGCGCTGATCGGCCGTCATGCTGCTGGCAAACACGGACGCAACCGTAATCGCCCGCGCGGCGGCCGTGTTTGCATTCAGCAGGAGGCGACGGGTCGGGCCGTCCATGTCCGAAGCGAGAACACCCGTTATGTTCGCGATATACTCACCCTGCTGCGCCAACAGAATCCGGCGCGCGCGCTCCCCCATCTGCGCGCTGATCGCCGCCTCGATCATGGCGGCGTAGCTGCCCTGCTGGGCGATCACGATCCGCCGCACACCGTCGCTGATCCCGGGAGATAGCGAGGCCATGACGCTGACCGCATATGCGCCGACATTCCCGAGCGCGAGACGCATCGCAGCCGGGCTGATCCCGGAGGAAAGCGTCGCCGTCACAACACGCGACAATTCCGAGTTTCCGGCCAGCGCGATCCGCATCACATCGACCGGCAGCGCAGCCCCCGTCAGCAGATGTACGGTCTTTTGCAGGCTCGACACATCGGCCAGTGCCAGCCGCGTCAGATCATGGCCCAGATCGTTCCGGGCCAGGTAATCGATGGTCTTGATATGTTCGGAGGCTCCGGTCAGTGCCAGCCACTTCAGATCGGCAGGCAGATCACTGCGCGTCAGGAAATCAATATAGCCGGTGACGCCGGTCGCTGCATTGTTCAGCAAGGCGCGCAAATGCGGCGGGATATCGGCATCCGCGATCACATCCACGGTCACCGCCAGGCGCTCCCGCAGGAACTGGTAATTGATCATCTCGGCCGCAGCGATGGCCTGCTGAAGGCCGCCCAGCTGCCCGTTCAGCTGATCGATCATCGCCTCGTCCAATACGCCACCGCCGGCGAGGAAATCCCGCACCTCGGTCAACACATCGATCTGCTGCCCCAGCAGCCCGGCGATCACGTCATGCCGGGCCCCCTCGATATCTGCAACACCCTGCACCAGCCCAAGGTCGGACAGCACCCGCGCCTGCGCCCGCGCCAGTTCCACACGGTTGCGCGCCATATCGCGCTGGCTTGCCAGCATCGCATCGGCGGCGCCGGTCAGATCACCAACCGCCGCGATATCGCCTGCCACAGCGCGCGCCAGAATGGCCTGATAGCGTGCCTCATTGTAAACCAGCGCCTGCTGCCCGGAGACCAGCGCCCCAGCCGTGCCACGAAGCCGGTCAATATAGTCTCGGATCGATTGCGCCGCGCGGTACCAAGTCCGGGCTGCATCCAGCGCCGCCCGCTGCGCCTCTGTCGTCGCATCGATCGTCGCGTCCAGCCCGGTCGAGACCATGCCCGTCAGTTGCTCCATTTCGCGCGTCATTTGGGCAATCGAAGGCAGAACCTGATCCATCACCCCGGAAAGGCCGATCAGCGTTGCATAGAGCTCCTGCTGTTTCTTGTCGGTCAGATCCAGCGCCTCGACCATCAGCCGGTATTCCGCCCGCGACCTCGGCATGGCAGCCCCGAGCCTGGCCAGCTCCGCCTCGGCCCGCCGCGTGGCGGTCGCGACCTGTTCTTCCTGTGTGTAGAAGGTCTGGAAATAGTTCGCGGTTGCCGTGGCCATGTTGTCCAGACCGCCGAACGCATCGGCCAGCGATGATGCGACATCCCCGCCGACAAGCCCCACCATGTCGAACCGATGCCCCAGCAGATCCACCACGTCGCGGACGCCGGTCAGGCTGGCCGACAGTCGGGTCAGCGTATCCAATGCGGTTTCGCCCGCCCGGGTATAGGCGTCCGTCCCCAACACCAGTTCGGCCATCCCTGCCCCGGCCTTGGCCATTTCCGCCTGCAAGGCCTGAAGCACCTGTTCCTCGGACATGTCCTTGGTGCTGATCTTGAAATCATGCACGAAATCAGCAATCGCGCCCGATCCCAGATCCAGTACCCCCGCCATGTCGCGGATATTGCCGCGCAGATCGGCATAGGCGAGGCCGATGGTATCAGACACCTGCGGGTCCAGTGCTTCGGTCGAGGTCTTGTTCGACCGGAACAACCCGCCCTTGTAGTACCGATAGGACGAGCCATCGAACGTGTCGCCGGTGAACTGGCCCATCACGCCGGTATCGGCCAGCTTGCGCCCGAACAGCGCCTTGCCGAGCGACATGACAAGCCCGATCCCGCCCGCGATCATGCCCACGGTGCCCAGCATGCTGCCCAGACCGCCCAGCATCCCTGCCCCGCCCGCGCCGGTACCGCCAAAACCGAACAGCTTGCCGATGCCGCCAAGGAAGCCTTTTCCGGATGCCAGCCCTTTGCCCAGCCAGCTGTCCTTGCCGATCAGGCTGCCAAGGCCGAGCAGGCCGGGCGCGCCGCCAGCTGCGCCAGCCGCGGGAACCTTTCCATCCGCAGGCAGAATGCCCATCGAGACCATGATCTGCTGTTTCGCAGCATCCGCGATCATCTGGTGCAGGGTCTGCCTGAACAGATCACCAAGGCCGGAGATATCCTTGCCCCCCGACATCACGAAATCAGCCCAGGCATTCGACAAATCGCCCACGAGTGGAATCGCATCCGCCAATTCTTGCGAAACTAGCTTTTGGCCCCTGCCGAACTCTTCCTGCGTGAGCTTTCCAGCCTTGTAGAGCTGCGTCAGTTCAGCGAGCTCAGTGTTGTATCTTTCCAGAGGTGTTTGCGTTTCTTTCAGCCGGTCACGCCATTTATCAGCCGCCTTCGCAAGATCATCTGTTGCTTTGGCGGCCCCTCCAGCCTTCTTTGCACTGTCGCCCAGCCCAGACCTTAGACTGGGAAGCTCGAAGAGCTTTTCATCGTCCGAAAGCACGGTTGAAAGTTGGCCAATGGCTTCCTTGGCCTTGCCAAAGCCATCAGCAGTAATCGCACTGGCCCGCGCTGCGGCTTCGCCAGATGCAATAAAAGCATCCGTGGACGCCTTCATCGACGAAGTAACCATTTCATCAGCTGTTGAGGCCAAGCCGTCCAGACCCATCGACGCTAGAAAATCCCGCCATGCCCCGGCAATAACTGTGAGCATGTCAAAAAAGTTGGACTTCACATCTTCCCACACCGAAGCGAGCCCAGCCGGAATTGCGCCCGCAGAGATAACGATCCCCTCCCAAACACCTGACACAACGTCGCCCATCAGAGAAAACGCCCTGCCAATACCCCCAGCAGCCTTTGTGACGCGGCCAAACTGATAGACCAGCTCTCCGGCCCCCACGATCAGCGCTCCTATCCCGGTACGGATCAGCGCGCCGCGCAGTACCAGCAAAGCCCCGGACAAAGTGCCGGTGGCGACGGCCGAAGCCAGCAAACCAGCCACCCACTTCCCTGCGAATAGTGCGGCAGCAGTCCCTGCATAAACGACGATCCGGTCAAAATGCTGGGCCAAAGTACCGATGGCAGTGCGCGCGGCCGTGACGACGCCGGTGGCCTGATCAAGCTGATCGGTCATGCGTTTCACCGCTTCGCCTACCCCATCAATCTTGGGGATGACAGCCGCACCGATAGCCACCAAAGTACCGAGGATGGCCCCGAAAAGCGCTATTTTGCCAGAGAAGCCGAAAGCGCCCAGCAGTTGTGGAAGCTGCTGAGACAGTGCTGTGACAGCGGCAGTTCCAGCCGCCACTTGGACGAAGAAGTCCTGCACCTGGAAGCTAGCATTTGTGATGGCGCCGGTTAGCCGGTTGCTGCCCGCAGCGGCGGCAACATTGGCCTCGCGAAAACCTCTCGCCACAACACCGCCCCTGCTGGACAAGCCGATGAACCGACCCATGGCAGCAATCAGCCCCTGCATGCCACCAGTGCTTTGCACAATAGCGCGCTGGTTTTGATCTAGCTGGTCCGTCACACGCCGAACACCATTGGCACCTGCGATCATATCTGTCGCCAGCCGCCGGGTTGAACGCGACAACCGCTGCGCTGTCGTACCAACCTGCCCGGCAGCTCCTTCAATCTTGCGAATATCACGGGCAGATTCGTCTGCGCCGCGAGTTGTCAGCCGAATGGACAGCTCAGCGAAAGTGGTCATACTGCGTTCCATTTCTGATAGAAAAGCCCCCATGGCAGGAAAACCCGGGGGCAATGTGAGGCTCGATGCATTTGCAATTTTTCGCCGCTATCCTTTTGGCACTTCCAGGTACTGCCCTCGCTGAAACGCCCATACCCAATCTTCCGAACCAAAGTGATGCCTCGGGATCTGGCCCTGTCATCAGAGAAATTCGACTGACTTCTAGCGAAATGGATGCTCTGCGCGTCGCGATAGAACGCTGCTGGAACGTTGGATCGCTTTCAACTGAGGCGCAGCGTGTTGCGGTAGAGATCGGGATGATCATCGGTACAGACGGCAGGCCGGTTGCATCGTCAATCGAGCTTCTTTCGTTTTCAGGCGGATCAGACAGCGCAGTAAGGCAGGCATACGAAGCTGCCCGGAGGGCAATCCTGCGTTGCGGATCACAAGGATTGCCGGTTCCTGCAAGAGCCGATCAAGAGGGTAGCCACATCACCTTTGGATTTCACGCGGCAGAGGCCGAATTTGATCAAGCCGCGCCAGCTGCAGGCAAAGCAGACCCTCGCGCTGTCGCAGCCTGCCAAAAGGAAGCGACAGGATTCATGGAAGTTGCTGCCTGCTTGCCGCACGCCCATGTTGCAGTTCTAACTCTGGACGCGTTTAGCAGAATTTACCCGCCAGAGGCTTTCGAACTCAAAGAAACTTGCCTTCGGATCAATAAGACTCTTGCGGGCGGGGCCACCTGCGTAACAGCAGCGATCTCCACCGCCGTGACACTACAATCGCACCTGCCCGATGGCACCGATCTCGATGATCCCTTGTTTTCCTCCATATCGTCCCCTCAGGACGAGAGTAAGTTAAATGCCGAAATTTCTGATGCCAGACGAGACTTCCCGGACCAGCCGCTTTGGGGGCTGATCCGTTACAGTCCCTTTAAAAGGTGATCTATCTCGCAAGACATCAGGTATTTGGCGATCTCTCGGCGGGGGCAATGACCATAGCATCATTTCGCGCTTCATCATGTGCAGAGCAATAGGCCCTGCACATGTGAAACAGGATACCCATGTCCGTGCCGTCCTCGACCGATCCCGTGCTGATCGCGAAGGCGAGGATGTCGGGCCACTCCAAAGGAATGGCTCCGGCAAAGCCCGACTTGCTGATACCGCACTCCCGGAAGGCGACAATCAGGTTGCGGTCATTCTCGCCCAGTTCCGGCAGGCCCAGTTCATGCCCAAGACGCAACCTCAGAGCACGATTTGTAACGCCCCGAGGCTGCTTTCTTTTCTCATTCACAGGATCCGCATCGAGCCACCCTGACTGCGCCGCCCAGAGTATTAGGCGGTCGCGTCGATCCGCAAAAAACGGGTACGATCCGCGATAAACTCATTCAGCTGATCAAACGCAGGACGATATGCCTCCAGGAACATGAGAAGATTGTCGTCGGTAAACGACAGCAGATAGCCCTTGTCTGCATCGGACCACGGGATATTCTTCCAGCCCACCACCCCGGCAGCGACCATCTTCATTGCTTCTTGCTCGGCTTGAGCCGATTTGATGCTCCGCTGCCGGTTGCGCATCGCATCCACCATTTCATGACGACGACGCCGATAGGTGCGGCTGTCCTGCCCGACCACAGTCATGATGCACGGCACCGCACCTTTCGCTTCCGCATCCACAGTCACAATCCAGCCGCGCTGCGCATCCTCAACGGCAAAGAGCGGCGTGAAGCCATCCGGGCCGACCAGATGGACCTCGGTGCCCTCGTTGCTGGCCAGCACCTTACCCATAGTTGCAAACGTCGTGAAATCCATGATCTTCATCCTTCAGGTTCTGGTTCAAGGGATGGGCGGCACCGGCTGAACCACGACCGGCGCCGCCCGGCTTACCTGCCCGACTGGCCTACATGCCGCAGGCCATGCACTCGGTCAGGAAAGATTTATGCACACTTATATACACACTCCCTTGACAAACGGTCAGAGAGTGTGTATATAAATACACATGAAAGGAGGGGCGATGGAGCTTGAAACGAATTCAAGAAAGCTCCTGAAAGTCTTGAAAGCAGAGGGTTTTGAGGAAGTGTCCAAGAAGGGTTCACACCTCAAGCTTCGGAAAGGGGATCGCACCGTGATCCTGCCGCATCCGAAGAAAGACCTGCCGCTCGGGACCGTCAGGAGCATCTACGAACAGGCCGGGCTTCTTTAGCCCGGCCACCCCATCGCCCCTCTACGAAACAACCACATGGGGTACTGCCATGCGCTACTACATCGCTATCGTTCACCAGGAAGGTGACAGTGCCTTCGGCCTGACCTTCCCCGACCTTCCCGGTTGCCATGCCGCTGCGGACAACTGGGCGGGCATCTCTGCCGCCGCGACCGAGGCTCTCGACCTCTGGTTCGAGGATATGCCGGATGTCGATCCCGCGTCGCTCGACCAGATCCGGGCCCGCGCCGATGTGGCTGAAGCCATTGCAGACGGCGCCGTTTTGCTGCCCGTGCCCTATATCCCGGCCGACACCGCCCCGGAGCGGGTCAATATCTCGATGGAACGTGGCTTGCTGCGCGCCATCGACGAAACCGCCAAGGCACGCGGCATGACCAGATCGTCCTTTCTGGCATCTGCGGCGCGCCGGGAACTGGTAGGCTCGGTTTGAGGATCAGGCCCGCATGACCGAGGAAGAGGAAACCGAGTTCCAGATGATGCGCGCAGAGGCTGCAATCTACAAAGCCATTGCCGAGATTTCGCTTCAGAGGCTTCCCCAAGGCCAGGCATTCAGCCTGCTTGAAGCCTTCCGCGCGCATACTATGGCTTCGTCACCAATCCAATCGCTCGGGCCAAGCGCTTCAGAGCGCCTTTACCGCTTGCTTGATGAACTTCAGAGGAAGTATCCGCCGCCATCTCGCGGGTGATCCTCTTCAGTTCACCCAGAAGCTCGTCCACGATTCTCTTCAGCGAACGGTTCACCAGCCTTCCCTCCTGTCCGGGCGCATAGGCGCTTCTCGTTGAGGATCAGGCCCGCATGGCGGCGGGCCTGAGACCATATCAGACGCGGACGGTCGCGCTGTTGACGCGGAATTCGCCGGTCTGGCCTTTCATGGTCGAGGCGGTGCGCTGACGATCCTTCAGGTTCGCAACCTTCCCGAAGAAATAGGTGATCTGGCCATCGGGATCGGTGATCTTCACCGACACCTCGTCATTGGTGTTGTTCTTGGTCTTGAGGATCGTCTGGCCGGCATCGGTGCCATTGCTCAGGATGGTGAACGCAACCGATCCGCCGTCCAGCGCGCCATTGGCGTGGTTGGTGCGACCGGCCAGCGTGGTCTCGGTCACATCCTCCGAACTGTCGCCCACCTCGCCCCATTCGGTGATGCTGCCGACGGCAGTATAGGTCAGTGCCGCGAAACCCGCCTGATCGACGGTCGCGGGCACGGCGGCGGAAACGGCGACGGTGCCGCCGATATAGGTGATGAATGCCATGGAAATCAGCCTTTCGATTTGCCCGCAGCGGGCGATTCAGGTTGGGAGGAAAGTGTCGGGGCGACCTTGGGCGCCTCGGGCGGCTCCACAGGGTCGGGATCGAACTGGAGGGTGAGCGCACCCGACAGTTCCTGACCGCGCAGGAAGGCCACGTTGTCAGCACAGCGCAGCACATCATTGGTGGTCACGAGTTCGCCCTGCCTCGGAACCACATGGCCAGTCGGCAGCGGGATCGGACGCAGACCGGGATTGAGGATCTTCGCCATGATCACGCCCCCAGCAGCATGGCCACGAGGCCGGTTCCGGTGACATTGATCGTGCCCTGCAAATAGGCCGAGATGCTGTCGAGCGGTACCAGGCGGGATGCACCGGCAGGGATGGAGCCGACCGCATATCCGGCAGAAACATCGACATTGCCGATGCCCGGTGCCGGAACCACGGTTCCGTCAGCCCCGTCGATGATGCAGGAAACGGCACCAGCCGTAGGGTTGCGCAGGATGAGAATCTGCCCGGTGCCCGCCTCGTACGCGAAGGTGTTGCTGGAGGTCAGCGTCACCTCGGTCACGTTGCGGGCACCGGGACCGCCCATCGTCGTCTTCGTGATGGTTGCCATGTGGAGCCTTTCGGACATGGAAAAGCCCCGCCGGATGGCAGGGCCGGATTAACCCGCTGATCCTGCGGGCCAGGAGGTTCGTGGTCAGAGCAGCTGACCCGCCAGCGTGCGCTGCCAGGTCACGCGAAAGTCGGCTGTGATGGTGGCGATCTTCTGTTCGCCCTCACCGTTGAGGGTGAAAGTCACTTTTTCGGGCAGCAGCATGATGCCCTGCGCGGCGAAAAACGGGCAGAGACAGGCCTCGATAGCGTCGGCGTCGTCATCCAGATCGGCCTCCGGATCTGCCCCGCCCAGCCGCTTCACCACGACCTGCAACAGCGTGGACCGGGAGAAATGTGACAGGGATTCGGGCTGAACGTTTTCCTGCGCGGTCACCACACCCAGCACCGGCAGGACATCGGCCGAGATATTCCCTGCCCAGGCCGAGATTTGCGTGACATCCCCCATGCGAGGATCAGCCGCGAGGGCCTGCCGGGCCAAGGCCCGAAAATCGGAACGACGGCTCATTCGATGATCCTCTCCAGTTCGCAGATGACATGCGCGTCTGATGCGGTTGATCCTGAGGGCACCACGTTGAACACGGCGTAGATCTTACCGTTGCCCGGGGCGATCCGGTCCCCTTTGGCAAGCTCGGGCACCAGATTGTGCCGCACCCGCCAGCTGGGCGAGGTGATCAGCACAGGATGGCCATCCGGATCGATGGCCTCGACCGGCGTTTCCCGAAAGATCGATTGCACGTCACGGGGCACCCCGCCCTTCGGCGTATAGGCAACCGGGGCGCCCAGCGTATCCGCCAGCACCCCGGCCATGCCGTCAAATACGCTCGCCATGTCAGCCGGTCAGCCGGACGCGGCCCGTGGTTTCCCCGGCACCACTGCCGACTGCCGACACGGCCTTGCCGATCAGCGTGTTGCCCGAGGCCGCGTTGGTGCAATACTTGTTGGTATTGTCCCAGTAGATCGCGGCGCCCACCGTCCAGGCCTGCGATCCGACCTTCAGGATATCAACGACGCCTTCGAGCTGCGTCTCGACATCTGCACCGCTGACCGCATCGTGGACAGCAACGCCGAAGATGGTCCCGACCAGAAGGCCTGCGCCCGAGGCCACGTCATAGGGCGCGGGAAGCGTGATCCGCTCGCCGCGCTGCACATAGTTCTTCATGTTCCGATCCTTTCGGTTGGCGATTGCACCCGGCATTCATGCAGGGCGAATGACGAAGGGCGGCCCGAAAGCCGCCCTTTCGTCAGGTCATGTCGTCGCCCGATCAGGCGCCGGCGTTCTTGTAGCCGCCGCGGAAATCAATGGCGCCGCAGCCGAAGTCGTGTTCCAGCGAGAACTTGGTACCCTGCACACCGAAGGGATCTTCCATGCGGAAGCGCGGCGCGGCGTAGCCTTCCAGCAGCCCCCATTCGAAGCACGGCGCCTCATCGACCGAGGCGAAGACATACCAGGCGTTGCCGGTGATCTTGGCGGTGATGACCGGCGACATGACCCCCGAGAACGGGTTCACGTTGCCCGCCTGCTGTGCCTGAATCGGCGCGAGGATCTGCTGCGCCTCGGTTTCCTTGTCCGGCCCGCACAGCAGGATCGACGCGGTCAGTTCCAGTTCGGCACCATCCAGCGACTTGCGTTTGCGCAGGGCGGCGCGCGCAAGGCTCAGCGAGGCGATGTTGATCGCCGCCGCCGTCCCGGCCTTGGTGCCATCGGTCGTATTGAACACCTGCCGGGTGGTTTCGAGCAGCGTCGGACCATCGGCATTCGAACCGCCCAGCATCATGGTGTAGAAGGTCCGGTCCTCGAACCGCGCCACCGCATTGCCCCGGTCGTTCAGCACCTGCATGATGCCGTCGAGACTGTCATTGACCAGCAACTGCCGCGACAGCAGCACCTGCACACCGTAGGCCAGAACCTTGGTCTTTTCCTTCGACTCGCTGAAGCTTCCCGCCTTCAGTTCGCCCGCCTCGGGGCTGACCGGCTGAAGATCCGGGAAGTCCCCGACACGCACGGTGGTGTGGTCGCGGAAATCGACATAGGTCCGCTGCCGGGCAATGCGACGGTAGGTCGGCTGCGCCTGCGCATAGCGCGCGGCCAGCGAACGGTTCATGGCGTTTTCCAGCAGCGCCGGGAAATCGCTGGTCGAATGGAAGGCCATGCGCAGCGTTTCCTCGCGTCCCGCAAAATGCCCCGGCACCCGGCGCTGGCCCAGCCGTTCGGCCGCCATTTCGACGATGGAGAAATCCATATACTGCCGGGACACATCGGCGGGTTCGGCGCGTGTCAGGCGAGCGACAAGTGCGCCTTCCATGCCCAGACGGCGGGTTTCGGTTTCATCGCGGCCGCGTTCGGTCACCCGCATCGGGCCGGGCGCCGGTTCGCGCTGCGCCATGGTCGCCATGAACCGCGACCCGGCCATATCGGCCGCCGTGCCGTCATTGATCAGCGCGGTCACATCCGCGTCGGTCAGGCGACCGGCCTCCACGAACGGACGCGCCATGCTCTGGATCATGGTGACGCGGTTGCGCTCCGCCATGATTGCCGCCTGCGGATCGGGCGCGGGCGACGGCGGGGTCTGGATCTGCGTCGGTGCCGGGGTCTGTACCGGCGCGGTGG
The DNA here is from genome assembly GCF_001303875.1 of Gemmobacter sp. LW-1. NCBI lineage: Bacteria > Pseudomonadati > Pseudomonadota > Alphaproteobacteria > Rhodobacterales > Paracoccaceae > Gemmobacter > Gemmobacter sp. LW-1. The sequence continues at coordinate 63,946 of NZ_LJSC01000063.1, forward strand.
GGTTGGTCGGATCGGGCATCACATGCTCCATGGTTGCGGCCACCGGGGCCGGGACACCGCCGGGGGCGGCAGGGTTGCGGGGCGCGGCAGTGCCACGGCCCGGAGATTTGTCGCGCATCATCGCGGCATAGGCGGTCATGTCGCGCTGCATGCGGGCGCGCAGCGCATCGTCGAAGCTGGGCGGGGCTGCGTTCGCGTCAGTGCCATCGGCCACCGCATCTGCGAATCCCGCCTCGATGGCGGCCGAGGCGCTGTAGAAGGTTTCGGCATTCATGATGGCAAGAACGGCTTCGATGCTCTGGCCCGACCGATCTGCATAGACCTGGGCGTAGACCCGGGCCAACATGTCGAGGAAATCGGCCTGCGCACGGTGATCCTCTGCCCCGCCATAGGCATAGCCGGAGGGGTTGTGCAGCATGATGAACGACCCGGCGGTCATCTCGCGCTGCGCGGCCCCCATCAGAAGAAGCGAGGCCGCCGAGGAGGCCTGCCCCTCGACAATGACACGGCAGCCGCCGGGATGGCCTTGCAGCGCCGTGCGGATCGCCTCGCCTGCCACCGGATCGCCGCCGCCGGAATTCAGACGCACGGTGATGCGCCCCTCTCCCATGGCCAGAAGCGCCTCGCGGACCATGGCCGGGCAGAAGAAGATCTCTTCCTCCCAGGCCCATCCCGCCGCCTCATCCGACATCACATAGCCCGACAGCACCAGCTCGCCGCCGATGATCAGGTCCGCCCCGCGTCGTCTCATACCACAGTTCCTTCGGGATTGGCCTTGGCCCGGCTTTCGCGGGCGGTCGGCAGGTTGCTTGCCCCAGTCGGGGCGAGGTTCGCATCGCTGTCCTTCTGCGCATCTTCCGCGCGCTCGCGCCGGATGCGCTCGGGGTCGAGCCCGAGCGTGCGCTGGACGTTCTGGCGACTGTTCACGCCCCCATCGATCTGCTTCAGAAAGGCGTCGATTTCGTCATTCGGATCGATCAGCGGACGGCGCGGCGGCGTATGGGCCAGACGGATGACCTCGGTGGGCAGCACGCGCTGCATGGCCCAAGACTCCCGGACCCAACGCTCGACCCCCATGCAGAACTGCATGATGACCATGCGTTGCCAGCGTTCGACATTGCGGTCCATCTCCATCCGCCCCATGCGGCCACTGGAGAAATTGGTCCCGCTCAGATCCCCCGTCAGGGATTCACGGGTGATCCCGATGCCCATGGCAACGGCCCCCAGTGCCTCGCGCATGAAGGGCTGATAATCGTCGACCTTGGGAGGGGTCGTGAAATTGACCGACGTCCCTTCCGGCGTGCCGACCACGGCGCCGGGCTCCAGCGCCTCAAGCCCCTTGAGCCGCTTCGAGGGATCAACACCGGAATCCTTGTCATAGGTCACGACAGCCGCCAGCAGTGCCGCCATCTTCTGCTTCAGGATCTGGGCTTCCTGATAATCGCTGATCTCTCCCATGGTCATCATGACTGGCGCCAGCCACGGCACACCGCGCAGCTGGCCGGGCCTGTCGAACCGCCGGATGTGCAGCACATCCTGCCACGGCACGCGGCGCGACGTCAGCTTCAGCCCCCGCATCCGCGCCGCACCGGGATGTTCGTCAAACAGGTGATAGGCCTCGATATCGCCGATGGGGCTGTATTCGACGCCCTCGATCACCTCGTTCGCGCCCCAGCTGGTGACGGTATCGTCCAGATGATCCGCCTCCAGCAGCTCGACCTGAAAGCCCAACGGCAGATCGCGGGCGTATTTCCCGCGCCGGATGCGGCGGCGGGCCAGCACCTCGCCATCGGTGAAGACGGTGCCGATCACCACTTCCTGCATGGCGTAGAGGTCCAGCTCGCCCCGTGCATCCAGCGCAGGGGTAAGCAGGTGTTCCGACAACACCGCCCCTATTTGCGCCTGCACCTCAGCAGTCTCATGCACCACCGATGGCACGATCCCGGTGCCCACCACATTCGAGATCACCACCTCGCGCGCCCGCGCCGCGTAGGGGCGATTCCGCACCATGTCGCGGCTCAGCTGGCGCAGACGCGCCCTTACCCCGAATGCGGCAGCATCGGCATCTGTCGCCGGCGCCTTCCATCCCGCTGCGCGTCGGCCCCGCGAAGCGGCGTCATAATTCATCGCCAGTTTCGCGGCCGAGCGGGCGAGAGCCCGGCGCCGCCCGGCTTCCGGAGCAAATTCGCCAACCAGCGCATCCAGAGTGGCTCCGATCCATCCCATGATCAGAGGCCCCGCCCGGTCGTGACATAGCCGACGACGAAGCCGCCAGCGCCCTGCGCCTCCGCGATCTGCGCGGTCAGCGATGCGATTGCGGCGGCCATCTCCGCGTCAGTGCGGTACTCGACCCGCTCGCCGTTCAGCTGCACCGATTTCACGCCCTTGGCGCGGGCCCGGATCAGAGCATCACGCATCTGGACCAGTTCGGCCTGATCAATCGCCATGGGGTAACCTCACCGTCTGAGCCAGTTGATGTATTGCGGCGCAGCATCGTCGCTGGCCTCTGGTGGGGGCGCCGCCTGCCCTGTCCAGGTCGCAAACGGATTGACCTCGCCCAGCACAGCCCAGCCCGGCGGATCGTCCGGGTTCAGCCGGTTGACGCCCCGATGCTCGGCAATCGCCTGCGCCTGCACCGACAGGTCGAGGGTTTCGTTGCGCCCGGCACCCGGCCGCTTGCTATAGCCATCGACCCCGCGCCGCTCGGCCAGCATTTCCTCGATCCGCTCTTTCTCGATCGACGCCGCGAACAGATAGGCGCCGGGGCCATGATCCAGCCGCGCCGCCGCGGCCAGAACGGTATCCTTCAGCCGATCCACTGCCATGTTCAGCAGCTTGATCGACCGCGCCTTCTTGCCTTGTGACCCGCGTTCCGGCGAAACATGCCAGACCCGATCCGACAGCTTGAACCCGCCCCGCCCGATGGACAGGAACCACAACGCGCCCTTGCCTTCGCGCTTGCGGCGCCGCCAGAACTTCTCGGCATTGTCAGACCAGCCGGTGGGGCCGTTGAAATCCACCACTGCAACGCAAGGCTTCAGGCTCCAGTCCTCGCCATCCACCGCATAGGACCGTTCCATCAGATCGGTCAGAACCTCGGCATCCTCGACATATTTACCGGGGTTGATCGCGCGAAACCTTCCTTCCGCATCCCGCGCCTTCGGTGCCGTTTCCGGCGGCTGCACCAGGTCGAACCGATCCAGCGCCATGCGCTTGCCGTCCAGTCCCCATGCGGTGATCAGAACCGCGAACCACGACCCGTTCGTATCCACCGACACCGTGATGAACCGCGTCCAGGACGGACAGGTCATCGCACCCAGCTCCACCGCTGTCTCGCGCAACGCGGCAGCCGTCAGATCCTGATCATCGCCATCCGGCCGCGCATAGGGCACCCCGATATCGGTGTAATGCACCCGCGCAAAATCGCTGTCATCCTGCGACACCTCGAAGGCCCGGCGCGCTGTCTCATAGCGCTCGACCAGCTCATCCCAGACAGAAAACGCCGCCGCAGCGCCATTCAGCGCATAGCTGGCGACCGGGGTCTGACGAATGCGCGGATCGTCGATGCGCACCAGCAATCGGTGCCCGCGCGCGTCCACCAGCGCATTGCCCTCCGCATCGAACGGTCGCGCCTCGTGCAACCATCCGCCGCGCCCCAGAGCCGCGAGGGTGTTGAGGCGCGCCTTTTCGCGATGGCTGATCCGGTGCCCGCAATCGGGACACTGCATCTTTGCCGTGGCGCCGGCGGCCCCCGGCTCCAGTGTCTCATCATAGACCAGCCTGTCGAAGCGCGGTTCGAACAGCTCGGCACAGTTGGGGCATTCCCAGAACCACCGGCCCCGCGTCCCCTCGTTGTAGATCTTGCAAATCCCGTTCGTCACGGGCGGCAGCCGGTGCGGCGCGGTCTTGTCAAACTCCCAGACCTGTTCGGGATCGACCGGAAAGGCCGGCGTGCTTTCCACGAACACACATCCCCGGCTCATGAAGGTCCGGATACGCTGAAGCGCCATGCCGTGGGGCGAACCCTCGGGCGAGTCCTTCGGCCCCAGCTTCTGCGGCATGTGGTCGTAATCGGTCAGCAGAACCATTCGCTGCGACCGGCTGGAAAGCTGGTTCGGCACCGGATAGCCGATGGTCAGGCGCATCCCCTTGAACCGCTTGCGGGCAAAGGTACTGTCATCCCGCGCCGTGCCCAAGCGCTCCCGCAGGAAGCGGCTGTTCATCAGCGCCGGGTCCAGCTTTTCCTCGACCCAGGCATCCGCATCCGTCTTGGTCATATGGATGATCTGCACCGGCGACGGCGCGCACATGATTGCATGCGTCGAAACTGACAGCAGCATCTGGCTTTTGCCGCTCTGTGACGGCCCGACAAAGCAGACGGTCTTGAACCGGCGCGACTGGCTCATGTCCTGCGGCTCGACCGTGTAGGGCGCGACCGTCCGGTCATAGTCCTGCCAGTTGCCCTGCACCGGCACCTTCAGATACTGCTCTGCCGCATCCGTCACCGAAATCCGGCTGGGCGGATCCAGCAGCGGCAACGAATCTGCCAGCAATTCTTCCGGCGTGATGAACGGCGGCAACGGCGGGATTCGGGCCAGCAGCCCGATCCCGCGGTCAGACATTGCTACCATCAGACGCTCAGCTCACCCTGACGGGTACTGATCGGCACAACCGATCCCGGTCGCCGCACCAGATCCTCCAGCGCCGCCTTGATATCGTCGCGCAGCTCGTCAGTCCGGGCCACGACCTGCGCCACCTGTTCCGCCGACAGGCCGAACTTCATCTCCAGAAAATCCGGCAGGGTATCGAGGCTGTTGCCGATCTTGACCAGAGACTCTTCGAAAACCGCCCGCACCCTGTCTGTGCGGATCAGATCCCCGCGCTGCTCTGCCAGGCGGTTCCGGGCATATTCTGCCTCGGACCATGCCCGCACTTCTGCCGCTGACATGCCCGCTTCAGCCTCGGCCTGATCATCGTCGAGGTTCCGGAAGGCCAGCGCAGCCTGCGCTGCGATCTGGTCGCCGCGCTGCTTGGCCGCGCGGATCTTCTCATTCCGCGCCGCGCGCCATGCCCAGCAATGCGACAGCCGGAATTCATAGGACACGCCGTTCTGCCCTTCGGACAGCACCGGCATGCCCTGACCGATCCACTTGGTGATCGTGTTTTCGGTCACATCGAAAGCGCGGGAAAGCTGCCCCCGGTTCAGCACGCCGTCCTCCACCCCGTCGGGCAGCGGCCATGCCGAAACGTCCAGCACCTCCCCATCCGACAGAGTGATGAGGTCAGACACAGTTTTTCCTTTCAAGAACAACAACAAGCACGGTAACATGCACCCATGCTGAAAAATTCCCGGCCAAAAGTAACGGGGTGCGAATTACCCGCGTGAGGGAGATGCCCCGGAAGGACCCGAGGGCTTAGCCGAACCGCTTTGCGAGCATCTGCCCGAAGGTCCGGCCCAGATGGTCCGCCATCCGCGCAGCGAACAGCCGCTCAGCATGCTCATAAAACCCGAGGCGCTGCTGATAGACCGGCACCTTCGGCGTGAAGATCGCCACGATGCCGATGCGGCCCTGCCGATCCTTTTTGTAAATCCCCGGCGTCAGGCCCGACTGCGGCACGAAGTAGCTATCCCGCCGCTTGCGCGCCCGCCGCCACGACGCGTCGGTCATGTTCGTGGCCCCGTCCCTCTGGGCCTTCAGGGCAGATTGCACCTGATTGCGCTCCGGTCGCGCCCAGTTGCCATACTGATCCAGCCGGGCATTGTCGGCCGGGATGATTGCCTGAATGACGCCTTCATGTACAAGGCTGCGCGACAGTTGCGCTTCGAACCCAGTCTGAGCCCGAGGCCCACCCGCCTCCTGCACCCGCAGATAGTGACGCCGCGAGGCCGAAGGTTTCAGCTGCACAGCGGCTTCCAGCCTGGATGTGCTGGCATTCGCTACCATGAACGCATTCTTCGTCCACGGCGTCGGTCGGTCGAACACCACATCCATCCGGTCACCCAGATCCTTGTGGATCTCGGTCGCCATATCATTCAGCGCCCAGACCGTCGCAATCCGAAGATCCCGCTCCGCAAGCTGCTGCATGGCAAAGCTGAAGGTGCTGGTGTCAAGGGTTACACCGAAGTCCATCGCAGCCCCCTGAAAAGCGAAACGCCCGTGAGCTTGATGCTCCGGGCGCAATGAAGGCGTGTCGGACCTCGCGTTCAACGGGTCCCCGCCGACCACCTTCCGGGGCGCAAGGCCCTGATGCAGGGCGGGCTGGCCGGATTAAGTCTATAGTTGCTGGACGCTACGCCTGTCCGCGCTGATCTGTCAACCCGCCTTGCGCATTGGCAGAAGATCCATCGGGCTGCTTTCCACCAGCACCTCGCGCCCGAACAACTGGAAGCGCAAACGCACACCGCCATCCGCCACAAGCTCGACGACCTCGCAGGGGAACTCAGCAAAGGGTCCGACGCGGAACATCACCATGTCACCGGCCCGCATTCTCGCCGCCTCACGCCTCCGCAGCACTTCCTCGGCCCGGCTCCCTTCAATCCGTTCGTCGCGCTTGCGCATGGCATGGACGGCCCGCAGCTTCGAAGGCTCCAGCACACCCCAATGCCCGTCGGCCCGGCACAGCGCACCGATCACCCACGGGCAGGACATCACCATATGCACCACCGGATCGCCACTGAACCGCGCGAACACATATCCGGGCAGATAGCGACGATGATAAGTGCGCACCACGCCACGGGTCCGGGTCTGCCGCTTCAGAACGGGGTGGAATGCATACACCCCGCGTTTGCGGAGCCATGCCTCAACTTCATCCTCACGCTGCGGGGCAACCCGCAGGGCATACCATCGCGCCGGCCCCGGCAGGACGATCCCGGCCATGTCTCGGGGTGGCAGGACATCTCCGATCCTGAGGGCCACTTGCTCAAATCCATTTGACCGCATGATCACGCCGCACCCCGCTTGCTCTGCCCCGCCTCGACCAGCGCCATGGCATCGGCCTTGTCGCGCAGATAGGCCGCCTCCCACCGCAGCTCTGCATCGGTCAGGCTGGCCCCGCGATCCCGCTTATCGGCCAAGATGCGCAGACCCCGCGCGTTATCCTCGGCCTCCTGCGTGATGCCCCGCTGTTCATATTCAAACGGCGGGCGCGGATATTGGCGCAGGAACCGATAAACCTCGACCAGATCCCCGCGTCCCAGCGCCTTCGGCCCTTCGACCGACCCCAGCCAACTGACCAGCGCCCGGTTATGCGCCAGCGGACGCGGCTGCCAGACCTGAGCCCGGTGCATGATCAGCACTTCGGACGGCCAGTCAGCCTTGCCGCCCGACAGGTCAATCAGTTCGTCCGCCAGCGCATCCAGCTTGTCCGGGTCCATGTAGGACAGTTTTTCCGCGATCACCGTCATCCGCGCCTCATGCGCTTCCAGCGTCACGCCGCGCTTGCGTACAAAACCGGCCTGCTCCAGCCGGGCAATCAGATGCTCCCGCACAGCCCTGCGGCCATGGCCTTCCTCGGTCTCTGCGCCTTCGGTCATCGCATCCTCCATTTTCTCAGCCCCTTCACCGTCAGCCATCCCGCGCTTCGCCCCGCGATCCGGGAAGGAATGTTCTGTCAGGTCCTGTCCTGTCATTCTTTGTCCTGTCCTGTAGGGCAATTTCAGCGAAACCCCTGAAAAAAGAGCGAAATCGCCCTGAAACCTTTCACCGTGTTACTGAAACCATTTCAGCGATTTCAGCCTGTTTCACCGTCGCCGCCGAGGTTGACCACACGCGGCACGCCCGCCACCGCATCCGCCGCGACGCGCACATTGTCCTCGTTGACGAACAGCCCATGCTCATCCAGCCACCGCGTGATCGCCTCGACCGCATGGGAGGAATTGGCGATCCGCGTCATGCCCGCGATGCCCTTGAGCTTCGATTTCACCCGACTGCGCATGACGGCCAGGCGGCTTTCCTCGCGACTGCGCGCGCGGCCTTTCTTGCGCTTCACCGCCCGTTCCGCGATTTCTGCGATGAAGGGATGCCCCAGCCGGTCAGACCGCATCTGGCCGCCCGTCTCGACATGGCATTGCCGCCAGCCGTGCAGCACGCCCTCGCGCACCGCGCGCCAGCCCTCGACATCCGCACCGAACCGGGCCAGCTGCGCCAGTTCCACATCATCATCGGGCAGTGTGCCCGCCGGGTCCTGCCGGTAGCACTCCGACCACAGGATCAGTGCAGTCCCGATGTCGGCCCGGCGATCCTCGCGCAGCGCATAGGCAAGAAAGCGCGAGGTCAGCAGCTTGTGGATGTGCAACTCCACCCATTCATGCGAGGCCAGCGTATCGCCCTCGCGCAGCGGATATTGCCAGAAATCGCCCACGAGATCCGTCATCTGCGCTTCCCCCCGTCATTGGAGGCCAGCACACCCGCGATACGGCAGGCCGCCATGGATCGTGCCGCCTCGGCCTCCATTCGCACCCGCATTTCAGCCTCGAAGAATTGCGCCAGCGTCACCTGCGCGATCCAGCCCTTACCGCGCGGCGGCAGACCAAGCTTTCTGACGACATGCGGGAACGAAGAGCGGTGCATGCCGAAATGGCACCCGATTTCGGCCATCGACACTCCGGCCCGATACAGGCGGATGAACAGAGCCTCGTCATACTTGAGCTTCGGCCCCTTGCGCCGCGGTGGCAGCCCCAGAGCCTTGGCCGTTTGCGACAGCCCGCGCGCAGACCGATTCAGCCGTGCCGCGATCTGGTCGCAGGTCAAATCGCCATCGGCCCGGAGCGCACGGAACTCGGCCAGCGGAAACCGATTATAGGTGGTCAGAGAGGTCACAGCATATCCTCAGCGAACAGCGAATGCTGGCGGTTATCGACGCGATCCATGAACCGCATCTGCATCGGCACTTCGGCCCAGTCGCGCCGCCAGACGAACCAGGCATTGCGCTGCGGCGGGCTGCCCTCGCCCGTGAAGCCCAGCTTCCAGCGCATCAGGTAGCAGTAGGAGAACGGCGACGCCTCCAGCAACTCGCCCAGCCCGTTCGCCCGCGCGGCTGGCCAGTCCCACGACAGCAGCAAGGCCATGTAAGACCAGCCTGGCATATCCAGCGCATGGCGCAGCCACCGGCCGCGCCCATCGCGGGCGTTGATCAGATTGTAGGGCGGATTCGTGATGATGGCCCGCGCCGGGCTTTCGCTGACTTCAAAGTAATCGCGCACTCCGGCATCCGGGCAACCACGATCAACGATGTCGGATGCTACCACGCGCAGCCCTGCCTCGCGCAGCGGCATCACGAGCGCACCATCTCCACAGGCAGATTCCCAGACCGATCCGCAAGATCGGATCACCTCGCCATCATGGGCCAGCAGACCCCGAATGGCCTCAGGCTGCCCGGTCGGGTAAAAGTCGTGATCGCGCCGCACATCCGGCGCCCGCGCCTCGGGCAGATCCATCAGGGCAGCCTGCCGCGCATCGGGGCGACGCCCGCCTTGTATCGCCCGAAACAGCGGCTTCGCACTGGGCGCCACCATCACACCGCCCCCATGCAGAAGCGGCCCGGGCGGAACAACCCGGGCCGCTGCACCAGCCCCGCAAGGGCCTGCCGGGAAAGCGCCCGACGCGCACCCGCGGGCCATCCCGCGAATTTCTGGTATGTTGGCAAAGAAAATTGGCGGGACATTCGATGCCCCCGTTTTCGGAATCGAAGGCCGGACAAAAATGGAGCGTCGGCACGACCACGCGAAAAGAATGCAGTGGCGACCCGTTCGCGCGGGCCGCCACCAATGGCGAAGCCGCTGCCGCCAGAAGCAGCAGCACCACCTGCGACGTGGCGCCTTGACCCTCGCCCGCCGCCCTTGATCACGATGAAAGGAGCATCATGACCAACCCGAAAGACCCCGTAGGCGGGGTGCAACTGAATGACATCACCATCATCCGCAACAGACGCCTGACCGAAGCTGAACAGGCCATGGCCGAGGAACTGATGCGCTGCGGCACGCCGCGATGGCGGGCCGCAGCGATGCTGGGGACGCACCCCCTGAACATCAACCGCGCCGACAATCTCGCCCCGCGCCGCACCCGCGCGACCGGCCGTTTGTTGTCCACCACTGCCGCCAGCCGTGACATCCGCCAACTGCGGATGCAGGGCCTCGACTGAACCGCCCGGGACGCTGACGGGACACGAACCGCACCCCGCCAACGCTCCAACGAACGGGCGCGCCATCGCCAGCCGCCACCGCGCCCCGGTGCGGCGCCGGGAGGATCTGGGGGCCCGGCCTCGTGCTGACGTGTGGGAAGAAAAGACGGGCGACGGGATAGCGCCGCCCAAGTTTGCCGCCTCGACAGAGACAGAGAGGTCGAGGCAGCCGCACCAAACAGGGAGGTGGTGCAAAACGGTGGAACGGGTCCGGTCACACATCGCCGCCCCCAGTGAATTCCTCGGGCCACATCCGCATGGCCATCATCACCTTGTCGCCAGTCGGACAGCTGAAACCGTCGTGCCAATTGCACGAAGTTTGGAACGTGACACCAAACATCACCGCGCATTCCTCGCGGCTGGCACAGCGCCGCGCCACCAGATCGGCCCAGAACGCCGTCGCCGCATGGCGCGTGATGACCGGCGGCACGCTGATCCGCCGCGCCGCAACTGCGCCCCTGCCACGGCCCGCGCGGTCAAATGCCTTGGTATGGGACATTTGACCCCGGCGTGGGGCAAGGTCGGCAGGTGCGATTTTACGGAGCGAGGACGATGACATCAGGCACAAACCTCATGCAGATTGCCGAAAACAGGCATCTTTTGATTGAATACTTTCGGCACGGCGCTCAGCCCTCCCGACGGAAGGCCGGAGGGACAAAACCCCAGAGCTCCAGCCCGACACGGCCGCTCTCGGGCCCGAGCAGTGACAATGGCCCAACGGGATATGATCTGCGCGGCGGGGTTCCACAGTTTGTGCAAGCGCATTCGCTGGCGCGCTGCCCGGCCAGAACCTCTGCCAGATCAAGCTGCGATTGCGCCGACACCAGCAGACGCAAAACCGATCCATCTTCCATCGAGAATGACAGGATGGCCGCGCCACAGTCTCCGCAGGCCGCAGACAGGCCACGCCAGCACGCTGGAACCGGGAGGGGGAAGCAGATGTGAGGCATCATGCGACGTCCTCAGCAAACGAAACAGCCCGAAAAGCGTGAAGGTGAAGACGTGAACCGTGCGCGCGCGACTTCGAGAGAGGTATTACCGCTACCAGAAGCGGTCGAGCACAAGCATGACCACCGCGATGGAAAGAAGGACCACCGCCACCAGAAGCAGGATGGCGATCACGACATCCGAGGCCCCCGCCGCATTTGCAATAACGCTTGCGGTGCTGAAGGCACTGGCGAGGACGGAAAGTATAGCTCCTTTGACGGGAAGATCCTCTGGCAAACACATCTTGAACCTCAGGGGTTGGGGGGTGGCACTGCATCAGGCGACATCCTTTTCGGGATCTTCCTCGACAGGTGGCGGCGCAACCCAAGACCGCGCAGTCACTACGCCCTCCGTTGCATCTTCGATCTTCACGGCCAGCTCGAGGCCAGGCCGTGCGGTGCGCGCGATGAAGCGAGAGACCACACTCGGATCAACGCCAAGCTGATCAGCGAATGCCTTCTGACTGACGCCCACTTCCTTGAGATATGTGCCGAGTTCTTTCATGGCGCCAAGTATTGCACTATGTGCACAATTACGTCAACCCGACATTGCACATCATGCACTTGCATAACATGCACTGACCCATGGATACTTGGGGCATGAGATTAGCGCAGATCAGAAATGAACGCGGCTTGAGCCAGAAGGCGCTTGGCGAGATGATCGGCAAGGATGCGTCTACGATCCAACGTGCGGAAACCATGCATCATTCCGCGAAGTTGGCTACTTACGCGGCATGCGCCGAAGCACTGAAAGTATCATTGGCAGATATTTTTAGTGACGATCTGTCACCCGTTGAACGTCAGGTTCTGGAAACCTTCAGGGCCGCCCCACCCGAGGCCCGCGAACGACTGGCTCAGTTGCTCGAGCTTGCAGCAACCCCTCTTTCACCATCAACCTGACAAGCTTTTCGAGTTGTTCTAGTGAAAGCTCCTTCAGGCGCTTTTCAAATTCATCATCCGTCATAAACACCTCCGCCAACTTTGTTAACGTGACGCGAACAAAATGAGAACACAACCCAAGAGGCCGCAGGTTCTCGGGGATAAATCAGTGGACAATCACAAGACGTGAACGAGTGATCTGGTTCGGGAAAAAGGTCTAACAGCCGGCGCCGATGCTCGCATGGCTGCGGAGCCCTCCCGCAGCCTACACCCACCACAACCATCAAATAGTGGAGTTTAGACGATGGAAATCCTCGATCAATTTTTTGCGGAAAGCACCGATGGGCGACGTGTCAGAATCATCAAATGGCATACTCCGATCCAGGAATTCCCCCTGGCGGGCGCCATCGCAAGAGTACAGGGCGCCCCACTCTACAAGACCGCCGATGGCCAAAACCTGAATGCTTCCGATGACGAAATGACCTTCACGACGACATCCGGCGAAATCTTCAGGCGCCTTTGATCGCACCATCGCGATCAAGCAGCTTCCCTCCCAGATCGAGCTCGGGCAGATCGTCGCAGGCGGTGATCTGCTGCCCATCTGCGTCCACCAGCCGCAGCCCGTATGCCGTCGCCGCGCGCACCAGGCTGTCCCGCGTCAGCAGCGGGTGCGCCTCGATATCCAGCCCATCCAGTGACAGCCCGATTTCTGCGATCACAAACGCCTCAGCCACCAGCGGCCTGATGGTCACACTGAACACCCCCTGCAATTCCCTTCCGTCATGCGTCAGCACCTTGGTGCCATATGCAATGACGGGCCGACCATCCGCCGACGGTGGCGTCACGATCCGCACCCGATTCCAGTCCTTATACTTACCGGTCATTTCTTACCTCCAGCGCCCGCACCCTTGGCGGCCATTCTCGTCCGGCGGCACCCTGCCGCTAGGTGATTCTGGCACAGGCCGCGCTCGCAGACAATGATCATTGCACTATATGCATTATTGGTGTTGACCATATATTGCACATTATGCATTATCATCTCCATCCAACGATGGAGGCCCCTTTGCCAAACGACCAGTTTCCCCCCGACCTCATTGCGCAGTCGCGCCACCTGATCACCAACAGCCATACCTACCTGCACCTGCCCGCCGATGAGCGGCGCGAGCTGCTGGTGACGGCATGGGATGTGCTGATCTCCGACCGCCGTCGCCGCCTCGGCCGCCGCCCGGTCCTGCACTGCGGCACCAGCACGCCGGGGGATGCGGCATGACGGGAAGTTCCCCATCCGAACTTCGCAGGCAGGCAGCGCTTTTCGCCAAGCTCATCGCCGCGCAGGCAAAGCTCTGGTCTGCATGTGCGCCCGACAATGAAGAGCCGCGCGAGCGAGTGGTTCACAGCATCGCCTGCCTCGCCGCGCTTTTCGGCTACCGCCTTGAACCCATCAGCACCACCTCGCTGCCCGTCACCACCGGCATCCTGCCCGGCACCACGGTCGGGGCACCCCATGATTGAGGGCCGCCACCCGCGCCGGGACGAGGGCTATGCGCCCATCGGCACCACCACGCACCCGGCGCTGCACCGGCTGCGCACGGCATGGGCCTATGCCCGCGAAACCAGCCAGGCGGTCGAGGCGATCAACAGCGCCTGCCCCGGCCTGCGCGCCGTGCCAGTCTGCGAGGGCACTTGGGTTCTGCAAGGCCCCACGCCGACCGGCGGCTCGGTCCACGCCTGCATCACGATCTTCGACCAGCTGACCGTGATCCGGGTCGAGGACGGCAAGCCCTATGAGCATCACCTGATCAACCTGCCTGACCCGCTCCGCACCGCCCGCCCGGCGGTCGCCTGAGAGGCTCCGGTGCGGGGCGGCGCGCCGCCCCTATCCCGAACCCCTCCACATCACCGAAGGCAAGCCGATGAAAGCGCCTCAAATCCATTTGAACACCGCCGCCGCCCGCGCCGACCAGATGTCGCAGATCCTGCATTTCGCGGCGACCGTCGCGCTGGTGCTGACCATGACCGGCGGCGCGCTGGTAATCGCCCGCGCCGCCATCGCCAACGCCATCGGCATGCCCGCCGTGCTGGATCAGGCCGCCGAACGCGGGGGGATGTGATGACGGTATTCAAGACCTATGCCCGCATCGCGGAAATCTGTCGGCCCACGGCTGACCCTGCTGACAAGCCGACGCCCGAACCTGCCTTCGGAGATCTGAGCGAAAAGGCCGGCGAAGCGGAGCAAGTCCTCTCCAACTGGCTGGATGTTGCCAGCCACAACATTGGCGAGGCCCTCACGGCCGAGCTGCTGAAGAAGGCCCTGAGACAATGCACGCGCTGAAACCCCATCCCACGCTACGGACCGAAAGGACGCCGATGCAGAACCATGAACTTCGGGGGATCGACCAGATCCTCACTCTTGCCGACAACGGCGCATATCAGCCCGTTGTGCTGGCCGATCTGGGGCAACTTGTCCTCGACATGAAGGATTTCTCGCTCGCCTTCGGGGGCGTGAAGGCCAAGGGCAAGTTCAAGCTGGAAATCGACCTGACGATTGATCGCTTCGGGCAGATCGACCTCGAGGCGCGTCACAGCGTCACCGTGCCCAAGCCGCCGAAGGCCAAAGGCACGGCATGGACCACGGATGAGGGCGGTCTGACCCCCGCCAATCCCAACCAGATGCGGATGGAAATCCGCGACGTTTCACCGGGCTCCCGTGAATTCCGGGTACCTGGCGCCAATCAGGACTGACCGCAAAGGATCACATGATGACCGACTTTAAGACCATGATTTCGAACTTCATCGCGGGGCTGGCAAAGCCTCAGGCATTGGGCGAGTTTCCCAGCAAGGAACTGGACACGCCGCGCATGATGATGACAGCAGTTCCTGACGGCATGCGGCAGGTTGACCTGTCCGGGCTGTACGAAGCTGCCGCGACCAAGCTCCAGCCCTGGCGTCGCACCGGCACAGCGAAGATGCAGGATCTGCAAAGCCTGATCGACTGGGCCAATCGCAACAAGGGCGAGACGAGCGCGCTTTTCGCCACCGTGTCGGACGCTCCGAGCCTGACTTGCATCGCCGATTACATGGCCGCCGGCTCGCCGGTATTGGATCATCACAGCCGCGATCCTGCCGCCAGCCATTGCCGCCACCGCGCGCACTACGCATTCCCCCTGTCGCGCGAATGGAAGCTGTGGACCGCGATCAGCGGCAAAGCGATGGAAAAGGCGGAGCTGGGCAACTTCGTCGAGGAAAACGCCAAGGACTTTCTGGCCCCGTCGCCTGCGCTTGTCAACGGTGGTGGCAAGCTGGAGGACTGGGAAAAGGCATTCGAGCTGATCGCCCAGCAGGTGCGCGGCCGCTTCGGATCGGTCGATGCCCTGATTACCCTCTCGCGGCAGTTCGAAGTCAATGAGACGATGAACCTCAAGGCCACGCGGAACCCGGATACCGGCGAAAGCAGCTTCGTGTTCATCAACGAACACCAGCAGCCTGATGGAAATCCGATCCAGATCCCGACGCTGTTCATCATCGCGCTGCCGGTCTTCGAGAACGGCCATTTCTACCGTCTGGCTGTGCGCTTCCGCTACCAGAAGCAGGGCTCGGCTCTGAGGTTCTTCCTGACCCTGCACAACCCCGACATCGCCATGCGCGACGCGGTCGAGGGCGCGCTTGACACGGCAACGACGGAAACCGGCCTGCCGCTGTTCCGCGGCCAGCCCGAAGCCGCCTGACCTTCCTGTGCCGCGCCCCAAGCGGGCGCGCATCACGAGCGCCAGTAAACCCGCAACCAGTTCGTCAGAGGAACAAGAGTCATGGATTTGAAACAGCACTTGATCCGGCAGATGGCATTTAGCCATGCAACATTTGGGCCCGGTGAACGCACCGCAGGCGTATCCGACCACATCCGCAAGGAACTGGAGGAAGTCGAAGCCGCGCACGGCGAAGCTGAGGAATGGGTAGACGTGGTAATCCTTGCCCTCGATGGGCTGACCCGCCGCCTCGCTTTCTTCAATGGCGAGCGCGCTGACCCTGAGCGCGTAGCCGAAATGGCCTGCAACATGATCGTCGGCAAGCAAACCCGAAATGAAGCTAGGACGTGGCCAGACTGGCGCACCATGGCCACTGACAAGGCCATAGAACACGACCGCGCCAGCGGCGTCCAGTAACCCACGAGGACAGCCATGCCTGACCAGATCCACACCGTCCACATCAGCCCGTATATCGCGGCACAGGGCACCGCCGAGGAACTCGCCGAGATGGGGGTAAGGCCAACGGGTGACGACCTGATCACTATGGCAGCCCGCCAGATGCTGACCAACCACGATGCATTCATGATGTGCGAACCCTGCGACAAGGCCATGGAACGGAGGGTCGTGCTGGCAGCCTGCTTTGGCTCCGAGGCGCTGGCGCATGGCATGTGTGAGGGCAGCGGCACCAATGCGATGATCCGCGCCATCCTGATTGCGCTCATCGACCCGATGGACCCGCAGCTTGATTACCTGCGCGCCTGCAACCAGCCACCCCGCACTCAGGACGAGCATGACCGGCAGGTGCTGGCCGGGGAGATTTGAGCGATGGGACAGACCCAGAAGACTGGAATAGGACCGTGCGACAGGTGCGGCTCTGAAGACGACTGCCGTTGCGGCCCATGCCAATGCAAGTGGTGCCGCTACGAGCGCGGAGAGGCAACCGACCTAGAAATCGCAATGATCAAGCGTGCCCGCGAAGAACGCGGCCGCAAGATCATAAAGTCGGAGGTGCGTCATGGCTGACACTCCGGAACATCACGAACACACCTGCCCCGGCAGCCTCGCGATATGCGACCAGGTGACCGCACAGGTCGAAGGCGACGCGCGCGCCGCCTCGCTCGTCCTGATCTTCGCCGCCACCATCGCGGCGATCCGGGCCGGCATCCCGGTCGAAAGGCTCGGCCAGCAATGCGTCAGCCTCGAAGAAATCGCCCGCACGCTGATCGGCCAGCCGAAGGAAGTGCATTGATGCAGGCACCATGGAATGCAAGCTGGACCAGCGAAGAGCGGTTTGAGGTGCGAAACTGCCGATGGGCAGGCGGGCGCCCTGCAATCTGGCAACCACATGCGCCGGGTGACGGCAGCCCTATCTTTGCCAAGCCTCATAGCGTCCGACAGCGCCGTAGTATTGCTGAGATGCGCTGCACGGTTTGCGGCGAAAAGACCGGGCCCGGAGTCCTAGATAGCTGGTGGTTCGGCTTGGTCGAGCGCCGTGACGGCTGGTGGATGACGCAGGAATCCCCAGTCCACCTCGAATGCGCACAACTCGCTCTGCGAGTCTGCCCGCACCTGAGGAAGCTCGGACGCGATCCACAGCCACATCCGGCAGGCTTTACCGTCATGCGTTCCATGATCGGGGGACCGCAGACCGAGGCTGATTTCGGGCTTCGCCTGCAAAACCCTGTAGTCGGCCACCTCAAGCTGGCATGGCGTTACGATCCGCGACCGACGGAGTGGCGGGAGGTGCAGCATGCTTGACGCGCTCACCCTATTCCCCATCGACACGCCGGCGGCGCGAGCACCAGATCCGCGACCGATGATCGTGGACAGCTTTGCCGGTGGTGGCGGCGCCTCGACCGGGATCGAGCTGGCCCTTGGACGCAGCCCGGATATCGCGATCAACCACAGCGAGGCGGCACTGGCCCTGCATGCAGCCAACCACCCCGAGACGCTGCACCTGTCGGAAAACGTCTATCGCGTCGATCCGCTGACCCACATGCACGGGCGGCACATCGGCCTGATGTGGTTTTCGCCCGACTGCAAGCACTTCTCGAAGGCCAAAGGCGGCGCCCCTGTCAAACGGAACATCCGCGATCTGGCGTGGATCATCCCCGGCTGGATCGAACGCATCCAGAAATCAGGTGGCCGCGTGGATGTGGTGCTGCTGGAGAATGTGGAGGAGTTCCGCACCTGGGGGCCGCTGATCGAAACAGACAAGGGGTTGATGCCATGCCCCGATCGGCGCGGCGAGACCTTCGCGGCATGGTGCAAGGCGCTGCGCCGTCTTGGAGGGCGCATCCAGTGGCGTGAGCTGCGCGCCTGCGACTATGGCGCCCCGACTATCCGCAAGCGCCTGTTCGTCGTGGTGCGGTTTGACCGCCAGCCGATCAAATGGCCCGCACCGACCCACGGCGACCCGGAATCGGATGAGGTCCGCAAGGGCAAGCTGAAGCCATGGCGCACCGCGGCGGAATGCATCGACTGGTCACTGCCCTGCCCGTCGATCTTTGACACCTCTGCCGACATCATGGCCAAGCACGGCCTGCGCGCCGTCCGGCCCCTGAAACCCAACACGCTCGCCCGGGTGGCTCGCGGCATCCATCGCTATGTGCTGGAGGCGGCCCAGCCCTATCTGGTCAACCTGACCCATGGCGGGCGGCTGGAGGATCTGGCGGCGCCGATCCGTACCATCAATGGCGCACACCGGGGCGAAAAGGCGCTGGTGGTGCCGTCCATCGTCGGCTGCGGCGGTCGGGCCGGTCAAAGCCGCCCGCGCGGCGGGGCCGAGCCGTTGGCTACGATCACGGCAAAGGCCGATGCCTGCCTGCTCGCGGCCAGCATCACCCGCTTCAACGGAGGCGCCACTGGGCAGGATCTGCGCGCGCCCATGGCGACCGTGACCGCGAATAGCTGGATCAAGAAACCGGGCGGTGCAGCGCCGTATGGCCTGCTGGCGCCTTGCCTCGCCAGCATCGCCCACGGCTATTCCAGCGGGCGCCGGGAATACCCGCTGACCGATCCGCTGGGCACCATCACTGTGGGCGGCGTGCAGCATGCCGTTATCGCGCCGACGCTCGCCAATGTTGCCAATGGCAAAACGACAGGTCGCGGGCCCAACACCTGGCCGGTGGCGGCACCCCTACGAACGATCACAAGCGCCAATGGGCATGCAGTTGTCGCGCCGATCCTGTCGCAGATGTACGGATCTGGCGGGGGTAATGGCGATCTGCGGCGCCCGCATCCGGTGGTTACTGCCGAGGGTCAGCATTCGAGCTTGGTCGCAGCGACGATGATCCAGACCGGCTACGGCGAACGGGCTGGCCAGGCGCCGCGCTCCCTCGACATCCAGCGCCCGCTGGGCACGGTGGTCGCGGGTGGGCAGAAACACGCGCCCATCGCCGCCTTCCTCGCCCAGCAGAACAACGACAGCCGCCGCGTGGGAGGCGTCAATCCGGGCCGACCAGCCGATGCACCCATGGCGACGATCTGCCAGAGCGGCAGCCATCAGACCCCGGTCGCGGCCTTCTTCGCGAAATACTACGGCACCGGCGACGGGGCCCGCACCGATGAGCCCTGCCACACGATCACGACCCGGGACAGGATGGCACACTGCGAGGCATCGCTAGCCGCGCCGCCCTTCGGCCCAGAACATCACGCCAAGGCCCGCGACGTCGCTCAGCTGCTGCGCGATCACGGGCTGTGGGATGACCGGGAGTTCGTGACGCTGACCGTGGAGGGTGCCGAGTTCGTCATCGTCGACATCGGCATGCGCATGCTCACCCCCCGCGAGCTGTTCACCGCGCAGGGCTTCCCGCCGGATTACGTCATCGAGGGCGTGTGGGAGGATCAGGACAGCGAAACCCCTACGTTCCGCGCCTTCCCGAAGGATGTGCAGGTGAGCTGCTGCGGCAACAGCGTCTGCCCGCCGCTGGCCGAAGCGCTGGTGCGGGCGAATTGCGGGCACCTAGCGGTGGATACCGAAGTGAGGACAGCATGACTATCATGGACTTTCAGCCGCGCAAGTTCTGGATGGTATCAGGAGATGGGCCATCGCGCCTGCGCCATCCCGACAGATTGTCAGCAGAGATGGAGGCACGGCGCCTCGCGCGCGCCCATCCTGGAACGCCGTTTTTTGTCATGGAGGCCATCGCCGTTCACCGCAAAGTGGACGTAGAGCGGATTGATCTTGGCGATGCTCCTCATGTCGATGACGTGCCGTTTTGATGGATGACAGCATGACCCATATCGACACGAGCAAAGAGGCGGCGAAACGGGAACATGACAAGTTCGTCACCCGGGTTTTCCGCGACATCCACCAGATCGAGCGCATGGCGACCGAGGCAGTCACCACCGCGCGACCACAGGAGGGCTGACACATGGGCCGCCGCGCGACCTTTACGGAAAAACAGATCGCAGCCGCCGTCTCGGCCGCCCGTGCGACAGATCCGCGTGCGGTGGTTGAAATCGTCACCCCGTCTGGCACGATACGCATTCTGCCGGAATCTGCCCCTGCGAAACCGGCCGATGATGTGGAGGCATGGTTCGGGCGTGACAATGGTTAAGCTGCGCGGCATCAACAAGGTCCGCAAACGCCTGTCCGATGGCAGCGTGATTGAGATGCATTATGCATGGCGCGGCAAAGGTGCGCCGTGCTTCTGGCGCAGTGACAGCAAGATCGAAATCGGGTCACCCGAGTATGTAGCCGCCCTGGCCGAAGCCGCGCCCAAAGGGCAGGCTGCCAAGGGCAAGTTCCGTGAGGTGATCCTCGGCTTTCTGTCCAGCCAGGAGTTTCGCGGTCTGGCGCCGCGCACCCAATCAGACATGCGCATATCCATCAACCATCCGAAAAGCGGGATCGACACCAAATTCGGTGATGCACCCCTCAGGGCATTCGACGATCCGCGTATCCGCAAGCAGGTGCTGGACTGGCGCGACGGGATCGGCGGCAAGGTTGGGGATGACCGCGTGCGCCACCTGCAAAGGATCGTCGGCTGGGCGCTGGATCGCGGGTTGCTGATGCAGCACCGCCTAATGGGGATCAAATCGACCTACAAGGCCAGCCGCGCCGAAGTGTTCTGGCTGGCGTCCGACATAGAGGCATTCGTGGCCGGGGCGCCGGCGCATGTCGGGCGCATCCTGATCGCCGCCACCGAAACCGGCCTGCGGCCCGGCGATCTGGCAAAGCTGACGCGCGAGCAGATCCACCCCACTCCGACCGGCCGCCGGATCGTCGTCTGGACATCGAAGGGTAAGGCCAAGCGCCGTGTCGCCTCGATCCCGGTCACGCCGCGCATGGCTGCGCTGATCGACAGCACCCCGGCCGACCAGTCTGCCATCATCACGAACAAGGGCGGGCAGCCCTATCAGCACGAGAACTATCTGGGCGATGCGGTCAGTACCTGGCGCGACAAGCTCGGGTTGAGATCAGAACTGCGCCTCTATGATGCGCGGGGAACTGCGGCGACCCGGCTCTTTCAGGCAGGCGCAGAACTGCGCGAGATCGCAACCCACATGGGATGGTCGATCAAACACGCATCCGAGGTGATCGAGCGTTATGTCGCGCTGTCTCCGGAGATGACCGACGAGCTCGCCGGAAAGCTGCGACAGGCCGAATCCAGAACGAAAATGCAAACTGGGGTGCAAACCGGATAGGTCCGGAACCTGCTAAGTATTGGTCGGGGCGAGAAGATTCGAACTTCCGACCTACGGTACCCAAAACCGTCGCGCTACCAGGCTGCGCTACGCCCCGACTGGCGGCTTCCTAACCGGGTATCGTCGGCTTGGAAAGGGCTATTCCGCCGCGCAGCGCCAAACAGCTTCATCCTGCCCGATGGCGGGATGGCGCAGCTCGGCTCCGGGCGCGATGCCGATGGCTGCGGCCAGACCGCCGTTTACCTCCAGCACGAACTGCACATCTTCACCGCCGTCGATCGGGGTTTCGTCCTGCGGCACCGCATTGGCATGCACCCGCGTCACACGTCCCGCTGCATCGGCGAAGATCATGTCCAGCGGAAGAAGGGTATTCTTCATCCAGAACACCGCGCGTTGCGGTGCCTCATAGACGAACAGCATTCCGGCAGACCGGCCAAGATGATCGCGGAACATCAGCCCCTGCGCCCGCTCTGCCGTATCGTCGGCCACCTCGACCGAGAACCGGGCCGTGCCGAACGGCCCCCGAAGATCCACCGCCTGCGGATCGCAGGCGCCGGCCAGCGCGCTGCCAGCCATCAGGCCGGACAGCACCGCTGCCGTCAGGATTTGTCGCCGCGCACTGCTGCTTCCCAT
Organism: Gemmobacter sp. LW-1; assembly: GCF_001303875.1. NCBI lineage: Bacteria > Pseudomonadati > Pseudomonadota > Alphaproteobacteria > Rhodobacterales > Paracoccaceae > Gemmobacter > Gemmobacter sp. LW-1. The sequence continues at coordinate 86,018 of NZ_LJSC01000063.1, forward strand.
GACACCACCTGCACCGCCATCCGGCCGCGCTTGCCTTCGATGATGCGCAGACAGACCGCCTCTCCCGCCGCCAGATCGGCAAAGCCCGACTGGCGCAGAACCTCGACATGGATGAACACATCCTCTGACCGGCCAAAGACGTTGGCGAAGCCAAATCCCTTGCCCTTGTCGAACCATTTCACCCGCGCGGGTTCCAGCGGACGCGCGGCAATCTCTTCCGCCGTCGCCGAGGTCTGCCCCTCTGCCACCGGGAAGGTCACACCCCCCGGAGGCTCGATCTTCACCACTTCTACCGCCTGCACTCCACGCTGCGTATTCTGCACAAGAACCGAAATTCCGGTGCCATCCGCGACCGAGCTTTGCCCATAGTTGCGCAGCACATTGGCGTGCAGCAGAATATCTGCCCCGCCTTCGTCACCGACGATGAAGCCGAAGCCCTTCGCCGGATCGAACCACTTTACCTTGCCGTGCACGAGCTGTGCAGCGACATCATTTTCTTCAGTCATATGAGAGCCGTGTCCCCAGTTGTCCCTCGCCTCTGTCAATCGGGCAATCGCGCGACGTGTTCAAGCAAAAACCACTATGGTTTACGCCCTGCATTTCACGAAGCGTAAAATGTCAGGGGTTCAGTCGGTCGACAACCCATTCGGAAGAAGGTGTTGAACGGGTCCAGCGAAAACGGTCATGGAGGCGGAAGGCACCATCTGCCCAAAACTCAATCTCAGTCGGAATAATACGAATGCCCCCCCAGAACGCGGGGCGCGACGGATTGGTTCCCTTAAGGGCTGTAATTTTTGCGACCTCGGCCATCAGCGCCGTGCGCGAGGCCAGCGGCCGCGACTGGCGGCTCGCCCAGGCACCCAGCCGCGACTTCAGACTGCGGCTGGCGTAATAGGCATCAGCCTGCGGACCTTCCTCGCGTTCGGTCGTGCCCCGCACCCGGATCTGGCGGCGCAGGCTCTTCCAGTGCAGCACGAAAGCCGCCTTGCCGGTGGCCGCGATCTCCTGCCCCTTGGCGCTTTCGTAGTTGGTATAGAAGACGAAACCACCGGCACCTGCCGTCTCGATCTCTTTCAGCAGCACCATCCGCACATTCGGCAGCCCTGCGGCATCGACCGTAGCCAGCGCAATGGCATTGGGGTCGTTCGGCTCTTCCGGCTCGGCCTCGGCCAGCCAGGCCCGCGCCAGTTCGAAAGGATTGTCGCCCGCGAAAATGCCCGTTCTGTCCATATCCGTCTCTCCTGCCGGTCCGCGCCCGAAGCGCCGCGCCATGGTTGCCACTCGCCGCAGCGGGCATCAAGCGCGTTCCGCCCTGCACGGGCCGCCTTGATGCGACCGTGCGGATGGCCTAAACCTCGGGATCAGCCTGAATACTGAGACGAGGGAACAATGGCGAACGGACTGCTGGCCGGGAAGCGCGGACTCATCATGGGCCTCGCGAATGACAAGTCGATCGCCTGGGGTATCGCCAAGGCGGCGGCCGAACAGGGTGCGGAACTTGCCTTCTCCTATCAGGGTGATGCCCTGAAGAAACGGGTGGAGCCGCTGGCCGCCTCGGTGGGGTCGGATTTCCTGGCCGAATGCGATGTGGGGGATGAAGCCTCGCTCGACAGCCTGTTCACCACGCTGAAAACGCGCTGGGACAGCCTCGATTTCGTGGTTCATGCCATCGGCTTTTCCGACAAGAATGAACTGCGTGGCCGCTACGTCGACACCACGCGCGGCAATTTCACCATGACCATGGATATCTCGGTCTACAGCTTCACCGCCGTCTGCCAGCGCGCGACCGCGATGATGGGACCGGGTGGCAGCCTGCTGACGCTGACCTATTACGGCGCCGAAAAGGTCATGCCGCACTACAATGTCATGGGCGTGGCCAAGGCGGCGCTGGAGGCATCGGTCAAGTATCTGGCCGAGGATCTGGGCAAGGATGGCATCCGCGTCAACGCGATCTCCGCCGGGCCGATCAAGACGCTGGCCGCCTCGGGTATCGGCGATTTCCGCTATATCATGAAGTGGAACGAGCTGAACTCGCCGCTGCGCCGCAATGTGACGCAGGAAGAGGTCGGCAAGGCCGCCCTTTACCTACTGTCAGATCTGGGCAGCGGCACCACGGGCGAGAATCTGCATGTGGACGCGGGCTATCACGTCGTCGGGATGAAGGCGGTGGACGCCCCTGACATCGACGTGGTGACCGGCCGCAAGGACTGATCCCTCAGCATCAACGCAGCGAAAGAGGCCACGCATGATTGACCGCCTGCCGCATGAAAAAGGCTTCCACGTCAGCTGGGACCAGATCCACCGTGACTCCCGCGCGCTTGCCTGGCGGCTGGATGGCAAAGGCCCCGGCGAGGGCGGCGCCTGGAAAGCCGTGGTCGGCATCACCCGCGGCGGCCTCGTCCCCGCGATGATCGTCTCACGCGAACTGGACATCCGTGTCGTCGATACGATCTCGGTGAAAAGCTACAACCATCAGGCCCAGATGGAAGCCGTCGTGACCAAGAGCCCTCAGGTTGACCTGATGGGCGACGGCACCGGCATTCTGGTGGTGGACGATCTGGTCGACAGCGGCAAGACGCTGGAAATGGTGCGCAAGCTTTATCCGAAGGCGCATTTCGCCACCGTCTATGCCAAGCCCTCGGGCCGCCCGCAGGTCGATACCTATATCACCGAGGTCAGCCAGGACACCTGGATCTTCTTCCCCTGGGACATGGCGCTGCAATATGTGCAGCCGTTCCGCGGCACCGACTGACGCATCAGGGGGCTGCCTGCCCCCTCTTGCCTGCGGCAATTCACCCCCGGGGATATTTCCGCCAAGATGAACGCGCATGACTTTCATCTTGGTCCAAATATCCCGGGGGAAGGCCGCAGGCCTGGGGGCAGAGCCCCCTTCCCCATCGACACCCGTAGCTGACGAGGCCCCGATGTCCCTGCCGCTCAACCCCGCGATGGCCGCCACCTTCCCGCCCCCGGTGATGGAGGCGCGGCGCTGGCTGGAGGGGATCGAGTTCGGCCCCGACCGCCCGCTGATCAACGTGAGTCAGGCGGCGCCGGTGGACAGCCCGCCACTTGGGCTGCGGCAGGCGCTGGCGGAGGCGGCTCTGAACGATCCTCAGGCGCATCTTTATGGCCCGGTGCTGGGGCTGCCCGCCTTGCGCGAGGAGATCGCGGTGCAATGGTCGGCGGCCTATGGCGGCACGATCCGCCCCGCACAGGTCGCGATAACCCAAGGCTGCAATCAGGCATTTACCGCCGTGATGTCCACGCTCGCCGGCGCCGGGGATGAGGTGATTCTGCCGACGCCATGGTATTTCAACCACAAGATGTGGCTCGACATGCAGGGCGTCACCACAGTCCCGCTGCCGACCGGCGAAGGCCTTCTGCCCGACCCCGCGCAGGCTGCCGCGCTGATCGGGCCGCGCACGCGGGCCATTGCGCTGGTCAGCCCCAACAACCCCGGCGGCGCGGAATATCCGGCGGCCCTGATCGCGGCGTTCCGCGATCTGTGTCGCGCGCACGGTATTGCGCTGATCCTTGACGAGACCTACCGCGATTTCGACAGCCGCCACAGCCCCGCCACCGGCGGGCGTCCGCATGATCTGTTCACCGATCCCGACTGGGACGATGTGCTGATCCATCTCTATTCCTTCTCAAAGGCTTACCGGCTGACCGGGCATCGCGTGGGCGCCATCGTGGCGGCCAGCGCCCGGCTGGCAGAGGTGGAGAAATTCCTTGATACCGTTGCGATCTGCCCCAGCCAGCTTGGCCAGATCGGCGCGCTGTGGGGCATGCGCAACCTCCGCGACTGGGTCGAGGGTGAGCGGCGCGAGATCCTCGCCCGCCGCGCGGCTATGGAGGGGGGCTTCGGCGCGCTGGAGGGCTGGCGGCTTCTGGGCTGCGGCGCCTATTTCGCCTATGTCGAACATCCTTTCGCCGCCGCCTCACCCGATATCGCCCGCCGTCTGGTACGCGAAGAGGCGGTGCTGATGCTGCCCGGCACCATGTTCCAGCCCGCCACCCACCCCGAGGGCGCTCGGCAGTTCCGCATTGCCTTTGCCAATGTCGACAGCGCCGGAATCGCGGAATTGTTCCATCGGCTTGCCCGTTTCCGGGGCTGAGCCACACCTCCGGGCCTTGCCGGGCAAGGGACGAGCGCATAGAACCTTGCGAAACCCTTGAACGACAGGCGAGCCATGGCCAGAAACGACGAGACCGAAAGCCCGAAACGCAAGCGCAAGGGCGCCTCTGTCATGGTCTGGCTGCTGATGGCGATGCTGGTGACCGGCCTTGGGGGCTATGGCGTCACCAATTATGGCGGGCGGGTTGCGGCCATCGGCTCGGTCGGCGGGCGCGACATTGACGTCAAGGATTACGGCCGGGCGCTTCAGGCAGAAATGAATGCCCTTGGTGCGCAGGCAGGCACGCAACTGACCATGCAGCAGGCCCGCGACATGGGAATTGACGCCCGCGTGCGGCAGCAATTGGTCACCCAGACCGCCGTGGATGATGCTGCGGACCGCATCGGCGTTTCGGTCGGCGATGGCCGCGTCGCGCAGGATATCACCGCCATGCCCAGCTTTCATGGCGCGGCAGGCGGGTTTGACCGTCAGACCTACAAGATGACGCTGGACCGCAACAATCTGACGGAAGCCGAATTCGAGGCGAAGATCCGGGACGATCTGGCCCGCGCGCTGGTGCAGGGTGCAGTGACCGGCGGTTTCGTCGCCCCCGCCGCAGTGACCGACACGCTTTACAATTTCATCGGCGAGCGGCGCGGCTTCTCGCTTCTGGTTCTGTCCGAGGCCGATCTGGCAACGCCGCTCGCCGCCCCAACGGATGCAGATCTGAAAGCCTTCTACGACGCGAATGTCGCGGCTTTCACCAAACCGGAAGCGAAGCGCATCACCTATGTCTCGCTGCTGCCGGAAAAGCTTGCGGCGACGATGCCGGTGGACGATGCCGAGCTGAAGAAGCTCTATGACCAGCACCATGACGAATATGTCAAACCTGAGCGCCGTCTGGTGGAGCGTCTGGTCTTCGGCACCGAGGATGAGGCCAAGGCGGCCAAGGCCCGGCTGGATGCAGGCGAAAGCTTCGAGAAGCTGGTCGAGGAACGCGGGCTGAAGCTGATCGACATTGACCTTGGCGATGTGACCCAGGCTGAACTGGGCGCGGCCGGGGCCGATATCTTTGCCATGCCCGAGCCTGGCGTGATCGGCCCGCTGCCGTCGGATCTGGGACCGGCGCTGTACCGGATGAATGCGGTTCTGGCGGCACAGGAAACCAGCTTTGACGATGCGCGCGAGATGCTGACGCTGGATTACCAGACCGATGCCGCGCGCCGCGCCATCACCGACCGCAGCGAGGCGATCAACGATGCGCTGGCCGGTGGGGCAACGCTGGAAGATCTGGCCAGGGAACAGGCGATGGATCTTGGGACCATCGACTATGCCGCCGGGTCGGACGAGGGCATTGCTGCCTATCCGGCCTTCCGCGAGGCTGCGGATGCCGCCAATGCGGGCGATTTCCCGGAAACCGTTGCCCTTGAGGATGGTGGTCTGGTGGCCCTGCGGCTGGACGAGATCGTGCCCGCCTCGCCCATTCCCTTCGACGAGGCCCGCGAGGGCGTGACTCAGGCCTGGCGTGCCGAGGCGCTGCACAAGGCGCTGTTGGCCGAGGCGGAGGCCATGCGCGAAAAGGTTGCCGCAGGCACCTCGATCGGCACACTGGGCGTGGTCAGCGTCACCCCGGAAATCGCGCGCAACGGTTTTGTCGAAGGCGCACCGCCGAGCCTGCTGCCTGCGGTCTTTGCCATGTCTGAAGGCGAGGCGAAGGTGATCGAGGACAAGGGCTTCGTGGCGCTGGTGCAACTGGACCGCGTCGCCCCCGCCGAGCAGGAAGGCGAAGGCCCCGCCGCGCTGAAAGGGGCGATTGCCGCGCAGGCGGAACAGGCGCTGGCACAGGATGCCTTCGCCCTGTTTGCCCGGGCCGAGGCAGATATCGGTGGCATCACGCTCAATCAGGCGGCCATCGACGCCGTCCACGCCCAGATGCGCTGAGGCCGCAATGACCCTGATCCCTTCTTTCGAAGCCTTTGAACGCGGCTGGAACGCGGGCAAGAACCAGCTGGTCTATGCCCGTCTCGCCGCCGATCTGGATACGCCCGTCAGCCTGATGCTGAAGCTCGCCGAGGCGCGCAGCGATACGTTCATGCTGGAAAGCGTGACAGGCGGCGAAGTGCGCGGTCGCTATTCGGTGGTCGGCATGAAGCCCGATCTGATCTGGCGCTGCCGGGGCGAGGCATCCGAGATCAACCGCGAAGCGCGGTTCGATCCGGCGGCGTTCCGCCCGCTGGACGGGCATCCGCTGCAAACCCTGCGCGATCTGCTGGCCGAATGCCGGGTGGATATGCCCGAAGATCTGCCCGCCATCGCCTCGGGCCTGTTCGGCTATCTGGGCTATGACATGATCCGTCTGGTGGAACACCTGCCCGACGTGAACCCCGACCCGCTGGGCCTGCCCGATGCGGTGCTGATGCGCCCCTCGGTCATTGCCGTGCTGGACGGTGTGAAGGGCGAAGTGACCATCGTTTCCCCCGCCTGGACCGGATCGGGCCTCTCAGCCCGTGCGGCTTATGCGCAGGCGGCGGAACGGGTGATGGATGCGCTGCGCGATCTGGACCGCGCGCCTGCCGCCCAACGCGATCTGGGTGAGGCCACGCCGGTGGGCGAGGCGCAATCCAACTTCACGCATGACGGTTACAAGGCCGCCGTCGAGAAGGCGAAGGAATATATCCGCGCCGGTGACATCTTTCAGGTCGTGCCCTCACAGCGCTGGAAACAGCGGTTCGAACTGCCGCCCTTCGCGCTTTACCGTTCGCTGCGCCGGACCAACCCGTCGCCCTTCATGTTCTTCTTCAACTTCGGCGGTTTTCAGGTGGTGGGCGCCAGCCCCGAAATCCTCGTGCGTCTGCGCGAGGGTGAGGTGACGATCCGCCCCATCGCAGGAACCCGCCCGCGAGGGGCCACGCCGGAAGAGGACAAGGCGCTGGAGGCTGATCTGCTGGCCGACCAGAAGGAACTGGCCGAACATCTGATGCTGCTGGATCTTGGCCGCAACGATGTGGGCCGGGTGGCGAAGGTGGGCACCGTGCGCCCGACCGAGAAATTCATTATCGAACGCTACAGCCATGTCATGCACATCGTCTCGAACGTTGTGGGCGAGATCGCCGGGGGCGAGGATGCGCTGTCGGCGCTACTGGCGGGGCTTCCCGCAGGCACGGTTTCCGGTGCGCCCAAGGTTCGCGCCATGGAAATCATCGACGAGCTGGAGCCGGAAAAGCGCGGCGTCTACGGCGGTGGCGTCGGCTATTTCGCCGCCAATGGCGAGATGGATTTCTGCATCGCCCTGCGCACGGCCGTCCTGAAGGACGAGGCGCTGTATATCCAGGCGGGCGGTGGGGTGGTCTATGACAGCGACCCCGAGGCCGAATATCAGGAAACGGTCAACAAATCCCGCGCCCTGCGCCGCGCGGCTGAAGACGCGGGCCTCTTCGCCCGCCGCGGCAACACATAACACGCAGCGGGGCGCCCACCTGCGCCCCGCTGCCGTTCGCGTGTCTTCAACTGCCCGTTAGGTGCTTGGCAGCGCCGCGCCCTGCCCTTATCCTGCCCCGGAAAACCGCACAGCCCGGGCCAACCGGGAAAGGAACCGAGGCATGACCCGAGTAGCCCCGAGCGCCGCGCCTGTCTTCGCCCAGCCGATCCGGCAGGTCGTGCTGATGCTGATCGTGACCGGCCTTGTCGCTGCCGGGGCCTGGGTGATGCTGCCCACCCTGCGCGGCATCTTCGCCTCAAACCCGCTGTTGAACGGCTTCATCGCCACGGTCTTCCTGCTCGGCGTGCTGACCTGTTTCTGGCAGGTCTGGCAACTGGTGCAATCGGTCAACTGGCTGGATACCTATGTGCAGGATCGCCCCGGCGCCGAACCTGGTGCCGCGCCGCGTATCCTTGCGCCACTGGCCGCATTGCTGGGGCCGCGCACGGCGCGGATGCAGATTTCGGCCAGTTCCTCACGCTCTATCCTCGATTCCGTAGCAACGCGGATCGACGAGGCGCGCGACATCACCCGTTATCTGGCCAACCTATTGATTTTCCTTGGACTTCTCGGAACCTTCTACGGCCTTGCCACCACCGTGCCCGCCATTGTCGAAACCATCCGCTCGCTCGCCCCGCAGGAGGGCGAAGGCAGCATGGAGATTTTCGGCAAGCTGATGGGCGGGCTGGAATCGCAGCTTGGCGGCATGGGTACGGCATTTTCCTCGTCGCTGCTCGGCCTCGCCGGATCGCTGGTCATCGGGTTGCTGGAACTGTTCGCAGGGCATGGCCAGAACCGTTTCTACCGTGAACTGGAGGAATGGCTGTCCTCCATCACCCGCATCGGGCTGGATGGAGCCGAGGGCGAAACCGGCGGCATGGGCGCGCTGGCGCAGGTTCTGGATCATCTGGGCGAACAGATCGAAAGCCTTCAGATGCTGTTCACCCAGTCCGACGTCAGCCGGACGCTGGCGGATGAACGGCTGGGCGATCTTTCGGCCGCCGTCGCGCGCCTTGCCACGCGTCTGGAGGAGGACAGCGCCCAGACTGCCGTGCTGACCCGCATCGCCGAGGGGCAGGACCGGATCGTCGCCGCGCTGACCTCGGAAACCGGGGGTGCGCATGTCGATGCCGAAAGCCGGATGCGGCTCCGCTCCATCGACGTGCAATTGCTGCGCATCCTTGAGGAAATCTCTGCCGGGCGTCAGGAAACCATTGCTGACCTGCGCGGGGATCTGGGGGCGCTGACACAGGCGGTGCGGCAGCTTCTGCGGGCACGGGGGTAGGTCATGGCACTGTCGCGACGCGGATCTGTGCGGTCGGGCGACGGGATGATCTGGCCCGGCTTCGTCGACGCTGTGACGACGCTCTTGATGGTACTGATGTTCGTGCTGACCATCTTCACCGTCATGCAATCGGTGCTGCGGCAGGAAATCTCGACCCAGGACAATGAGTTGAACGCGCTTTCGGCGCAGGTGGCGCAACTGGCCGATGCGCTGGGTCTGGAACGTGCACGCGCCGATGGCTTGCAGGCCGAAATCGGCGGGCTGCGGTCGAACCTGAATGCGGCGCTGGCCAAGGGGGCCGAACAGGAAAGCCTCATCGCCTCGCTGGCCAGCCAGATTTCCGACAAGGAAAGCCAGCTCGCGCAGGCGCAGGGGCGCATCGCCTCGTTCGAGGCGCAGGTGGCAAGCCTTCTGGCCGAAAGGGATACCGCACGGGGCGAAGCAGCAGCGCTGACCGCTTCGGTCGAGGATCTGAAGGCGGCGCAGGCGAAACTGATGACGGAACAGGAGGCGCTGAACCTCGCGCTGGCGAAAGCGCGCGAGGAGGTGGATGCCCAGACCGAAGCCGCCCGCCTTGCCGCCGCCCGTGCCGATGCTGTGGAGGCACTGGCCGCCAAGCTGCGCGCCGAGAATGCCGAAAGCGCGACGAAACTGTCTGATGCCGAGGCCGCACGGCTGGTCGATCAGGCCGCGCTGGCGGAATTGCGCGACAAGCTGAAATCCTCCGACACCGAGTTGACCGCCATGACCCTTGCGCTGGAAGAACAGCGCAGGAAGGCCGAGGAAACGCTGACCCTGCTCGCCGCCGCGCAGGGGGTAGAGGCCGACAGGACCGATGCGCTGGCCACCGCGCGTGCCTTACTTGCCGAGCAGGAAGGCAAATCCGCCGAGGCGGAGCGCCGGGTTGCCCTGCTGAACGAACAGATCGCGGCGCTGCGCACGCAACTGGGCAGCCTTCAGGCCCTGCTCGACGCCGCCGAATCCCGAGATGCCGAAGCCAAGGTGCAGTTGGAAAACCTTGGCGGGCAGCTCAATTCCGCTTTGGCGCAGGTTGCGGCGGAACAGAAGCGGCGGGCTGAACTGGAAGAGGCAGAGCGCAAGCGGCTGGAGGCCGAAAAGCTGGATCTGGAGAAATTCCGGTCAGAATTCTTCGGCCAGTTGCGGCAGGTTCTGGCCGGGCGCGAGGGTGTGCGTATCGTGGGCGATCGTTTCGTCTTTTCCTCCGAAGTGCTGTTCAACCCCGGTTCTGCCGATCTGGCCCCGGAAGGGCGACGCCAGATTGCCGGCGTGGTGCAAACCCTGAACGAAATCGCGGGCGACATTCCGCAGGGCATCGACTGGATCATCCGTGTCGACGGCCACACTGACAATGTGCCGCTGTCCGGTCAGGGCGCGTTCAAGGACAACTGGGAACTGAGCCAGGCGCGCGCGCTGTCGGTCGTGCGCTTCATGCAGGATCAGCTGGGCTTCCCGCCCAACCGACTGGCCGCAACCGGCTTTGGTGAATGGCAGCCGGTGGCACCGGGTGACAGCGCCGAGGCGCGGGCACAGAACCGGCGGATCGAACTGAAGCTGACCGAACGCTGAGGATCAGCGGCAATAGGCGCCGTTGCGATAGCGCGCTACGTCGAAATGCAGGTGATCCTCGTGATGCCCGTCCGATCCGGGGCCAAGCGTCGTGCCGAAGATGCCGCAGGCCGCCTTGTGCGCCGCCTTCATCCCCTTCGACTTGTAGTAGCCCCCGGCGACATTGATTTTGGTGCCATTGGCCAAAACCAGCCCGCCGATGTCCAGCGCCCGGCCCTTGCCATGTTCACTGATCTTGTTGCCACGGATGCTGTTGCGCGGGCGGCAGGTATAGCTGCCCGCGATCTGCAACTGCACCACCGGGGTCTTGCCGAACTGCGGCTGCAATCCCCGCTCGATCCATTTCTTCGCGGCTTTGGCGGTATCACAGGTGATGGTGGCGGGCTGGCTGAATTTCACGCCGGAGATGCTGGTGACTTTCACGGGGTCGGCGATGCCGCAACCCTTGACGCGGCTGACCACGGGGGCAAGCACCTCACCCCGGATATCCGGGTCACCGCAGACCGAGCCCTTCTTGCCGCGCAGGCTTTTCTTGTCCTGCGGCACCCGCACCAGCGCGGCCTTTTCGATCACGGCCTCGCCCTGCCCCAATCCGGCGGGGCGGGCTCGCGGGCGCAGCACCGCAGCGACGGCCGGGGCCGCCTGCGCAATCTGCTGTGGCTGGGGTTCGGGTGTCGGCACCGGCAGGACAACCGCCGCCGGGCGCGGTTTGGGGCGAAACAGCGCCAGCGGGCTGACCGCATTGGCGGTGGAAACAGTGGTCACCAGATCCGAAGGCGCGGGCGCTGCGGCCACCGGACGGGGCTTCGGCAGCGGCGAGGATTTCAGCCCCTCGGCCCCTGCCCCATGGGCAATAGCCGCAAAAGCCAAAGCCAGCGCCAGCGTGCGTTTCATCCGTCCCGTCCCCCCGAGGGCGGTTGCCCCCGCCCGAAATCCGGCGCGGACGTATCCTGCCCCGCCTCGATGATCCCCCGACGGATCGCGCGCGTCCGGGTGAAATAGGCGTGCAGATGATCGCCATCCCCCAGACGGATCGCCCGTTGCAGCGCAAAAAGCTCTTCGGTGAACCGTCCGAGTATTTCCAACGTGGCGTCCTTGTTCGTCAAGAACACATCACGCCACATGGTAGGGTCACTGGCGGCAATCCGCGTAAAGTCGCGGAAACCCGCCGCTGAGTACTGGATCACCTCGCTGTCGGTGACGCGGGCAAGGTCATCGGCCACACCCACCATCGTATAGGCGATGAGGTGCGGGGTATGGCTGACGACGGCCAGCACCACGTCGTGATGCGGCGCATCCATCGTATCGACCTTGGCGCCGAATCCCTCGACCAGCGCGCGGAAGCGCGCCAGTGCCACGGGGTCATGCCCCTCCAGCGGGGTCAGCAGCCACCAGCGATTGCGAAACAGCGTGGCAAAGCCCGAGCGCGGGCCGGAGTATTCCGTCCCGGCCATCGGGTGACCGGGGATGAAATGCACACCCTCGGGGATATGTGGGCGCACGGCGTCAATCACCGCCTGCTTGACCGAACCCACATCGGTCACCGTCGCACCGGGGGCCAGATATGGGCCGATCTCGGCCGCGATGGCGCCCATGGCACCCACCGGCACCGCCAGCACCACCAGATCGGCGCCTTCCACCGCCTCGGCCGCCGTGGCGGCAGCGCGGTCGATGAAGCCGATCTCAAGCGCGGTGGCGCGGCTTTCGGCGGATTTCGCGTAACCCACGATCTCGGCCGCCAGCCCGCCCGCCTTCATCGCATGGGCCATGGACGAGGCAATCAGCCCCAGCCCGATCAGCGCTACTCGGTTGTAGATGGGGGCTGTCATTTCAGCCCCTTGAACTGCCCCACCGCATAGGCAATGCGGCGGCACGATGCCTCATCCCCCACGGTGATGCGCAGGCAATGCGGCAGGTTGTAGGAGGCCACGCGCCGCACGATCAGCCCCTGCCCTTGCAGGTAATCATCACAGGCCTCGGCCTCTTCGGTGCTGGCAAACCGGGCCAGCACGAAATTCGCCATCGAGGTGTCCGAGGGCACGCCGACCTCGGCCAGCGCCTCGGCCAGCCAGTGCCGCAGCCGCGCATTTTCGGCCCGGCATTTGGCAACGTAATCCTGATCGCGCACTGCCGCTTCGGCGGTTTCAAGCTGGGTGTTCGACAGGTTGAACGGACCCCGGATGCGGTTCAGCACGTCAATGATCGCCTGCGGGCCGTAGCCCCAGCCGATGCGCAACCCGCCCAGACCATAGATCTTGGAAAAGGTCCGCGTCATCACGACGTTCGGCATGGCTTCGACAAGGCTCAGCCCGGCGTCGAAGCCCTCGACATATTCGGCATAGGCGCCGTCCAGCACAAGAATGGCCTGCGGCGGCAGGCCACGCGCCAGCCGCGCCACCTCGCCTGCCGAAATCATCGTGCCGGTGGGGTTGTTCGGGTTGGCGATGAACACAAGCTTCGTGCGCTCGCTACAGGCCGCCAGCAGCGCATCCACATCGGTGGTCCGCTCGCGCTCTGCCACCTCGACCGGGGTGGCCCCTGCCGCCATGGCCGAGATTTTGTACATCAGGAAGCCGTGCTCGGTATAAAGCACCTCATCCCCCGGCCCGGCATAAGCCTGACACAGGAAGTGGATGATTTCGTCCGAACCGACGCCGCAAATGATGCGCCCGGCATCCAGACGGTGTGTTTCCGCAATGGCCTGGCGCAGCGCGGCGTGATCGGTCGAGGGATAGCGATGGAGCTGATGCACCGACTTGGCGAAAGCCTCTTTCGCCTTGTCCGAAGGCCCGAACGGGTTTTCGTTCGAGCTGAGTTTCACCACATTGGCCACGCCAGACACATGGGCCTTGCCACCTTGATACAGGGCAATGTCCATGATGCCGGGTTGGGGGCGGATGGCGTCGTTCATCGCTAGCTCCATAATCTGCCGCCCGGGTTTAGCGGGCGGCCCGATCCAATGCCAGCGCGATATGCGCGCAGCGGGACGAAAGGACCGCAAACGCGACCCCAAAGCCCCGCTTTCCGCGCCGTTCAGTGTTTGCTCGTGCGCGCGGCCAGCCAGTCCATCAGCGCCAGCAGCACGCCCGAGACGACGAAGGTCAGATGGATCGTCACCAGCCAGAACAGCTTGTCCCCGTTCAGCCCCTCGCCGCTGGTCTTGCCCAGTTCCATGAAGACCTTCAGAAGATGGATGCCCGAGATCGCCACGATCGAGGCGATCAGCTTCATCTTCAGCCCTGAGAAATCGACCTTGCCCATCCAGCTTGGCCGGTCGCGTGAATCGCCGAGGTCAAGTTTCGAGACGAAATTCTCGTACCCCGAGAACAGCACGATCAGCAGAAGATTGGCCGCCAGCGACAGGTCGATCAGCGTCAGAATGGCCAGAATCGCCTGATCCGCGGTGAGCGTGAAGGTCTTGGCAGCGTAATAGACCAGCTCCTTGGTGAAGACGATGGTCAGCATGGCAAGGCTGATGACCAGCCCCAGATACATCGGCGCCATCAGCCAGCGCGAGGCGAACAGCCCCTGTTCGAACCTGGCCTCAAGCGAATTCTTGTCAGTGGTCATGCGCGGTATCCTGTCCCGTTTTGTCCTGCCCCGCGCGCGAGATAGGGATGGCAGGGACAAAAGAAAAGGGCCTGCGCGCGGCAGGCCCTTCCCAAGCACAAGTCCCGCGAAGGATCAGTTCTTCGCGTAGTATTCGACGACGAGGTTCGGTTCCATGACGACCGGATAGGGCACGTCCGACAGGGCCGGGGTGCGCACGAATTTCGCGGTCATTTTGGAGTGGTCGACTTCCAGGTAATCCGGCACGTCACGCTCGGTCAGCGCGACAGCTTCCAGCACGATGGCCAGTTGCTTGGACTTCTGACGAACTTCGATCACATCGCCTTCCTTGCAGCGATACGAAGCGATGTTCACGCGCTGGCCGTTCACGGTCACATGGCCGTGGTTCACGAACTGGCGGGCGGCAAAGACGGTCGGCACGAACTTGGCGCGATACACGATCGCGTCCAGGCGGCGCTCCAGCAGGCCGACGAGGTTTTCACCCGTGTCGCCCTTCACACGCTCGGCTTCGGCATAGATGCGGCGGAACTGCTTTTCGGTCAGGTCGCCGTAGTAGCCTTTCAGCTTCTGCTTGGCGCGCAGCTGCGTACCGAAGTCCGACAGCTTGCCCTTGCGGCGCTGGCCGTGCTGGCCCGGACCGTATTCGCGCTTGTTGATCGGGGATTTGGAACGGCCCCAGATGTTCTCGCCCATGCGGCGGTCGATCTTGTACTTGGCAGCGGTGCGTTTGGTCATCGCTGATCTCCTTCTTTGTTGGCTCCCTCGACCTGTCCGAAAGCCGGTTTCCGATTTTCGGGTCACGGGCAGCGAATGCCGCGCGGTTCCCGATCTGTCGTTGCCGGCCCGTTCAGGCGTCGGGCGAGAAGGGCGTTGTCCTTTCCCCTTTACCCTTGCGGGTTTCAGGGGCGACAGGCTACCCCTTGCGGGGGCCACCAACACCAATGGAAAGCCCCGCAATCGCTTGCGGGACCGGGCGCTTATACAGCGCAAAACGGGGCTGTCAACAGGCGCGGATCACGCCGCCATGTCATGCCGCAGGATCGCGGCTTCCGAGGCCGAGAGATTGCGCCGCGCATAGTCGCCATAACGCTCGGGATTGGCCTCCACCCCCGGCATCAGCGCCAGCAGGCTGGCGCGGCTTTCCGGGCTCAGCGTATCCAGAGCGGTATTCGCCGGGTGGAAGCTTTCCGTCTCCATCCCGTTGGCAAAGACGATGTTATGCCCTTCCAGCAGCAGATGCACATAGGTGACTTCACGCAGTGCATGATCGACCAGAATGCTGTGATCGTTCAGCAGATCCTCGGCCGCGACCAGCACTTCATCGGTATTGAACAGCGCCCGCGCGGCGGCGCCCGTCACCAGCATCCGGTGCTGCGGCGAGACCAGAAGATCATCCTCAGGCCGGCCACTGCCGAAAGCGCCCGCGCGAAAGCGCACCGGGCGCAGATGCGGCATGGCATAAAGCCGGGCGCCCGACATGCGGCGGCTGCCGGTCCACAGAATCTCTTGCGGGCCATTGTCGCGGGTCAGCACCCGATCACCGGGACGCAGATGCTGGATCAGTCGCGGACCATCGGGAGTCGCGATGCGGGTATCGGGGGTGAAACAGATCACCCCACCCGCCTGCCGCGCCCCTGCCCCGGATTGTGTCCGGTCAACGGAGGTCCGCACCACCCACAGATCGCGGTCGGCCGGGGGCAGATCGTCGACAAACATGGCCAGCGTGCTGCCGGTATCGGGCACCGCGATCAGCGTGACGCACCAGCTTTGCAGCCCGTCGGTCACCACGACACCCTGTTCGGGTTCCGCCTCATCCTGTTCCGGCGCGGCCAGTGCGGCTGCGCGTTCCTCAAGACTGGCGCTCAGCGATGCGCCGATCAGTCGGCGCACCATACGCGCCGCACGTTTGCGGATGTCGGCCATATTCTCGGCCGCCTCCAGAACCAGCACCGATTGCGGGCCGTCCACCCGCACCGGCGCGCCGGTCCAGCGCCAGGAGGCGCCCACCGCCAGCACATCGGGCGTGGCAGCCCGAATGCCATCTGTTTCTGTCTGCGACCAGGAAATGACGAACGTGCCCCGAGAGCCCGTTTTCATGCCAGTTCTGCCTGCTCGTTTTATTTTTATGCGAACAGGTTAACAGGCCGACTCAGGCTTGGCTATGTCAAATCGGCAACAATCCGCCTGCTAAACACACATTTCCGAATGCGTGGGAACAGTCAGAAGCGGAGGTTCACGCGCAGCGAACCAACGACCTGCCCTTCCGGCTGACTTTCATATTCCTTGCCCAGCCAAGTGACGCCATAGAAGGCCGCAGCGCGTTCGCCCTGCCAGTGCACACCGGCGCGCAGGCGGCTGCGGCTGTCAGCCAGATCGGCCGTACCGCCCGAAGGCAGGTATTCGCTGTCGAAGACGCGCGCCACATCGCCGCCCAGCGTCAGGCTGAAGCCTTGCGCCACGTCGCGTTCGATCCCCAGCGCCCGCTGCCCCGTCACCACATCGCGCGCGAACAGCCCGCCGCGCCCGAAATCGCCCAGCACCATGTCACCGCCGACCCGCACGAAGCTTTCCACACCGGCCTGCGCCTCGACAAAGGGACGCAGCGTCAGACGCTCCGTCACCTCAATGTTGCGGCCGATCTCGGCCTCCAGTGTCGGGTGAAAACCGTCGGGGATCTGGCTGTCGAGCACGGTGGGCCGGTCGAAGCCGAACATCTTGTGAATATCGCGCTGGAAGCGGCCCACGCCGGTCTGCGGCCCGGTGATCACCAGATCCAGACCGACGCGGGTTTCAAACCCGCCCATGTCGAAATGAGTCGCGATCCCCGGCGCGATGATGCCGACATAGCGGCGATCCGGCGTCGGATTGGTCAGCGATTCCGGGGCAATGATCTCGGCCCGCAGACGCACCTCCAGCAATTCGCCAAAGGTGGCGGGCAGGTGGCCATCCCAGCGTTCCGCCCGGAAACGGCTGACGCTGTAAGACCCCGTGCGCCAGCGGTCCTTCGTGTCACCAATTGCGTCATTGTTGAAGATTCGCGCGAAACCAAGGGTCACACGCTCCTGCGCGGCGGCAGAATGTCCGGAAAGTGAAAGGGCCGCGAGTGCTGCGGCAAGGAGTGCCTGTTTCATGTATCGTCCGTAACCCGGCCCCCCAGCCTGCACCATTCGTACCAAGATCATCGCCCACGCGATAGTGCAAGCTTGCAACAGACTGAGACCGAGCATCCGGCGCGGCAGATCTGATACAAAAACCAAGTGAAAGAATCAGACTTTACAAAGCCGAGTGATTTTGTCACCTTATCTCCATCCAAGCCAACCCCCTCGGGTCAGCCCGGATGCCCCGCGCAGACCGCCGCAACACCCGAGGTCCAGATGAAAGCGAATGATACCGGCCCTTTGGCCGAACCCAGACCCGAGCCGCTGGTGATCGAGATGATCCGCCAGTCGCTGAACGGGCTGATCCCCGCGTCGCCGGACCTCATGGCCCTTTTCGACCGGATGGAGATGCCCCGATGAACATGCAAGTCGATCCCCGTGCCCTGATGTCACTGCCTGCCGACACCACCCCCAGCCATGACGCCCTTGCCCTGACTGCGGGCGGCAATCTGGCGCGGATCGTGCTGCACGGTCAGGTCTATTCGCTGCGCATCACGCGGGCGGGCAAACTGATCCTCACCAAGTAACGGACCCCGGAATGAAACGCATCCTTCTGCCCGCCCTTCTGTCGACCGCCGCCCTGCCTGCCTTCGCCGTAACCGAGGCCGAGGTCGTCAAGACCTATGCCGATATCGCTCAGGCCGGGTACGGTGACAGCCTTGCCACGGCGAAGGCACTGCAAACGGCAGTGGATGCGCTGATTGCCACCCCGTCGGAGGCCACGCTCCAGGCCGCGCGCAGCGCCTGGCTTGCAGCCCGCGTGCCCTATCAGCAGACCGAGGCCTTCCGCTTCGGCAATCCGGTGGTCGATGACTGGGAGGGCCGGGTGAATTCCTGGCCGCTGGACGAGGGGCTGATCGACTATGTCGACCCCGGCTATGGCCAGTCCGAGGAAAACCCGTTGTCCACGCTGAACGTGATCGCGACGCCGAAGTTCAGCATCGGCAGCACCGAAGTGGATGCCACCACGATCACGCCCGCGCTGATCAGGGAAACCCTGCACGAGGCTGACGGGATCGAGGCCAATGTGGCTTCGGGCTATCACGCCATCGAATTCATGCTCTGGGGGCAGGATCTGAATGGCACCGCGCCGGGGGCGGGCAACCGCCCGTACACCGATTACCTCACCGGCGACGGCTGCACCGGCGGCAATTGCGACCGGAGGGGTGCCTATCTGAAAGCCGCGACCGACCTTCTGGTGGCGGATCTGGAGGAAATGGCGGGCGACTGGGCCGAAGGTGGTGCAGCCCGCGCCGTGGTGACTGACGATCCGGCCAAGGGCGTGCAAGCTATCCTGATGGGTATGGGCTCGCTGTCCTACGGCGAGCTGGCGGGCGAGCGGATGAAGCTGGGCCTGATGCTGAACGACCCCGAGGAGGAGCATGATTGCTTCTCGGACAATACCCATAACAGCCATTACTACGATGGTGTCGGCATTCGGAACGTCTATCTGGCCAGCTATACCCGGCCCGATGGCAGCACGGTTTCCGGCCCTTCGCTGTCGGAACTGGTGGCAGAGAAGGATGGCGCGCTGGATACCGAACTGCGCGCGCGGCTCGACGCTTCGGTCGAGGCTCTGGGCGCGGTCAAGGCGGCGGCCGAGGGCGGTTTTGCCTATGACCAGATGCTCGCTCCGGGCGACAAGAAGGGCGAGGCGCTGATCATGGGCGCGGTCGATGCACTGGTGACGCAGACCGCCTCGATCGAGCGTGTCGTGCGCCTGCTGGGCATTTCGGGGACAGCGTTCGAAGGCTCTGACAGTCTCGACAACCCCGACGCCGTTTTCCAGTGATCCCGCAAGGGGGCGACACACGCCCCCTTCCCCCCTCCGGGCCGAGGTTGCCATGATCGTCTGCCACTGCATGAATATCACCGATCACGAGATCCGCGCCGCCGTCGACTGGATGCGCGCCGCCGATCCTGAAACCATCGTAACCCCCGGCAAGATCTATCACGCGCTTGGCAAGCGGGCCGATTGCGGCGGCTGCATGCCCCTGCTGCTGGATACGATGCGGTCCTGCGACAGTTTCGGTGTTGCCGACCAACCCGCCCGCCCGCCCGCGCTGACCGCAATGCGTCAGCGCCGGATCGGCTGAAGTTCGCAATTTCTAGAATTATTCTAAATTATGCCGCCCGCCCATGGACAGGCTGCGGACAGTGGCATAGCGTTTCATTCACACGAAGCCCGTCGGGATGCCTGCGCAGCCCGAGCAACGAATGAGGAACCCCATGAAAGGCGATGCAAAGGTCATCGAATATCTGAATGCCGCGCTGCGCTCCGAACTGACGGCGGTCAGCCAGTACTGGCTGCATTACCGGCTTCAGGAAGATTGGGGCTTTGGTCATCTGGCCGACAAGTCGCGCGCCGAAAGCATCGAGGAAATGCAGCACGCCGACCGGCTGATCGCGCGGATCATCTTCCTAGAGGGTCATCCGAACCTGCAAAAGCTTGACCCGCTGCGCATCGGCCAGACCGTGAAGGAAACGCTGGAATGCGATCTGGCGGGCGAACATGACGCCCGCACCCTGTATATCGAGGCGCGCAAGCATTGCGATGCGGTGGGTGATTTCGTCAGCCGCGCCCTGTTCGATGCGCTGATCGCCGATGAGGAAGGCCATATCGACTTCCTTGAGACCCAGCTTGGTCTTTACGAGAAACTGGGCGAAGAGAAATACGGCCTGCTGAACGCCAAACCCGCCAGCCAGGCGGAATGAGCGCAGGCGGGGCCAGCCACCGGNGGCCCCGCCCCTTCACAGGAAAGTGTCAGCGTCAGAGCCTTGACGCGGCACCGTGTGAAAACGACGCATTGCGCGCGGCAAAAACTCCCGATAAAAAAACTCGGGATACGCCCTGACGCATCGGCACTCACATGACTTACCGCCTCGCCTGTACGGCTGCGCTTCTGCTTGCAGCCCCCGCCATGGCCCAGACGCTTGACGACCGGCACCTGCCCGTCCTCCCCCGCACCAAGGCCGAAACCGCCCGCATCGCCCGCGTGCTTGCGCCCCCTACCGATTTCAGTGCGCCTGAGAAGTTCGAGGCGAAACCCGGCGGCGCCGCGACCACCCGCGCCATCGCCACCGCCGATGCCTTTTCGCAAAGCTCGGAAAACATGCCCTTCGCCCGCGAAATGGATTTCAAATTGGGCAACGGGCTGTTCCGCAAGACCTGGGTCGCGGCGCCTTCCTCGACCAAGGCCAGCGACGGGCTGGGGCCCTTCTACAATGCCCGCGCCTGTCAGGATTGCCATATCAAGGACGGGCGTGGCCATACGCCCGAGGGCGCGGACGAGCCGCGGGTGTCGATCTTCCTGCGGCTCTCGGTGCCCGGCGGCAATCCGGTGCCCGAGATAGCCGATTACATCGCCACAAGCCCCGAACCGACCTATGGCGGCCAGTTGCAGGACTTCGCAGCCCCCGGCCTGACACCCGAAGGACGCATGGGCATCGACTGGCGCGAAGAGCCGGTGACGCTGGCCGATGGCACCGTGGTTTCCCTGCGCCACCCGACCTATCGGTTCGAGGCCCCCGCCAACGGCCCGCTGGCCCCGGACATCCAGCTTTCACCGCGCGTGGCGCCGCAGATGATTGGCCTCGGTCTGCTGGAGGCGATTCCGGCGGCTGACATCCTTGCACATGCCGACCCAGAGGATGCTGATGGCGATGGCATCTCGGGCCGCCCGAATATCGTGATGAGTGCGGAATATGGCGTACCGATGCTGGGCCGTTTTGGCCACAAGGCCGGTGCGCCGACGATCAAGGAACAAAGCGCAGGCGCCTTCGCGGGGGACATGGGGCTTTCTACCCCGCTGCATCCCGATCCCTGGGGGGATTGCACCGCCGCGCAGACCGCCTGCCGCACGGCGCCGCACGGGCAGGAACCCGACATCCGTGACGGGCTGGAGGTTGATGCGCAAAGCCTTGATCTGGTCATCTTCTATTCCCGCAACCTCGCCGTGCCGGAACGGCGCGGGCTGGATGATCCGCAAGTCCTGCGCGGGAAAGAAATCTTCCATCAGGCACAATGCGCCGCCTGCCATGTGCCGAAATTCGTCACCAACCGGCTGAAGGACCAGCCGGAACAAAGCTTCCAGCTGATCTGGCCCTTCACGGACCTGTTGCTGCATGACATGGGCGAGGGTCTGGCCGACAACCGCCCCGAAGGCCGTGCTACCGGCCGCGAATGGCGCACCGCCCCCCTGTGGGGCATCGGTCTGACCGAACAGGTTTCCGGCCACAGCCAGTTCCTGCATGATGGCCGCGCGCGCACGATACTGGAGGCCATCCTCTGGCACGGCGGCGAAGCCGAAGCTGCCCGTGACATGGTTGTCAACCTTCCCACCGGGGACCGCGAGGCCCTCATCGCCTATCTGGAGAGCCTGTGATGATCCGTCTCTGCCTGTCTGCCCTGCTGCTGACCACCGCCCTGCCCGCCCATGCCGATGTGGCCGAGGCGGTGAAGAAACACGCTCTGCCCGGCTATGCCCGTTTCGCGGAAAAGACCGCCGCCCTCGCCGCACTGGACACTTGCGAGACCGAGCCGTTGCAGGCCGCCTGGAACGAGGCTTTCGATGCCTGGCTGGGCGTCGCCCATCTGCGGCTGGGTCCGGTCGAGGAAGATGGCCGCGTGCTGGCCATCGCCTTCTGGCCCGATCCGAAGGGGCTGGGCCAGAAACAGCAGCGCGCCTTGCTGGAAGCGGCTGACACTGCTGCGCTGACACCGGATCGGATGGCCGAACAATCGGTGGCGGCGCGGGGTTTCTTCGCACTCGAACGGCTGCTCTGGCCCACCGAGCCGCCGCAGGGCGATTACGCTTGCGCCCTGACCCATGCCACAGCAAAGGATCTGGCGCGGATGGCGGCGGAAATCGACGGCGAATGGAAAAAGGGCTTTGCCGAAACGCTGATCAACCCCCGCCCCGATGGCCGCTACCTGAACCGCAGCGAAACCCGGCAGGCGCTGTTCACCGCGCTGGTTACCGGGATCGAGTTCAACGCAGACAGCCGGGTGGGTCGCCCGCTGGGCACGCTGGACCGCCCGCGCCCCGAACGCGCCGAAGCGCGACTTTCCGGCCGCAGCCTGCGTGACATCACCCTCTCGCTGGAGGCGCTGCGCGGGCTGGCCCATCAACTGCATGATCCGCTGCCGCAGACCGATGCCGCTTTCGACCGCGCGCTGAAACAGGCCGAAAAGGTCGATCTGGCCCGGCTGGACGACTCCGGCATGTGGCTGAAAGCCCAGATCCTGCAACAGAACATCAAGGCCATTGCAGAAACCGCTGTCATCGAACTCGCCCCCGCGCTGGGGTCGTCGGTCGGTTTCAACTCGGCCGACGGGGATTGATCCGATGCAACGCCGCGCTTTCCTTGCGACCCTCGCCGCCGCAGCCGCCACGCCCCGGCTCAGCTGGGCCGATGCCGGAAGCCCCGCCTATCTGGCTGCCGCGCGCCTGCCCGATGGCAGCTATGCGCTGCATGGGTTGACCGTGGCGGGTGAAAGCCTGTTCGGCCTGCCGATGCCCGCGCGCGGCCATGCCGCCACCGCCCATCCCGAACGCCCGCTAGCCGTGGCTTTCGCCCGCCGCCCTGGCACCTTCGCGCTGGTGATCGACTGCGCCCGCGGGATCGAGACCGCGCGGCTGACCCCGCCGGAGGGTCGGCAGTTCAACGGCCATGGCACGTTTTCCGCCGATGGCGCGGTGCTTTACACCTCGGAGGTCATCGCCGAAGGCTCCGAAGGGCGGATCGGCCTGTGGGACAGCGATACCTGGCAGCGCATCGGCGAGATGCCGACCCACGGCATCGGCCCGCATGACATCCGCCGCCTGCCGATGTCGGACGATCTGCTGGTCGCCAATGGCGGCATCCAGACCGACCCGACCGACCGCACCAAGCTGAACACCGATACGATGCGGCCAAACCTTGCCCGTATCGCGCCGGACGGCACACTGGTGGCAAAGGCGGAACTGCCCGAAGGTCTGCACCAGAACTCCACCCGTCATCTGGCACTGCTGCCCGATGGCCGCGCCGCCTGCGCGATGCAATGGGAAGGCGACAGCGCCGAAACGCCGCCCCTTCTGGCGCTGTGGCAGGCGGGCGCGCTGGCGGCCTGTCCGGTGCCCGAGACCGAGGCACTGACCATGCAGAACTACGCAGGGTCCATCGCGCATAGCCCCGAGACGGGCGAGATCGCCCTCACCTCGCCGCGCGGCGGGGCGGTGCAGGTCTTTGCTGCCGACGGCAGCTTCAGGGCCAGCTTCCGCCGTGCCGATGCCTGCGGCATCGCTGCCGGGCCGGGCGGGTTTGTGGTGACGGATGGTAATGGCGCTGTGCTGGCCCTGACGGGTTCGGGCCTGCGCCCGCTGGCCAGTCATACCCTGAACTGGGACAACCATCTCATCGCGCTGGAGCGGGCCTGACAGGAACCGGGGGATATGATCAAATCCCCCCCTTGCATCCCGACCCGCCGCATGCTCATCCTCGGCCCGCAACAGGCGGGAGGCGCGGATGCGAGTCTTCATCAACGGCTTTGGCCGGATCGGGCGGTCGGTGCTGCGCGCCTGGGCAAAGGGCGCTGGCTCAGGGATCGAGATTATCGGGATCAATGACATCGCCGCGCCCGAAATGTGCGCCTACCTCTTTGAATTTGACAGTGTCTTCGGCCCATATCCCGGCCATGTGGCGCTGGAGCCCGGCGCGCTGGTAATCGACGGGCGCGCGATTCCGCTGCACCGCACGCCAGACATTTCCAGCCTCGATCTGTCCGGCGCCGATCTGGTGATGGAATGCACCGGCCGCGCCGACAATCGCGAGGTGGCGGAGCGCGGGTTGAAAGCCGGCGCGCGGCGGGTATTGATTTCCGGCCCCTCGAAAGCCGCCGACCTGACGCTGGTTCTGGGCGCCAATGACGCGGCGCTGGCGGATCAGGCAATTGTGTCGAACGCCTCCTGCACCACCAATGCGCTGGCGCCGCTGGCGCGGCTGATCCATGCGCATTGGGGCATCGTCACCGGGTCAATGACCACCATCCACTGCTATACCGGTAGCCAGCCCACGGTGGACGCGCCCGCCGCCGATTTCGCGCGGTCGCGCGCGGCGGCGCTGAGCATGGTGCCCACCACGACATCCGCGCAACGGCTGGTTGATCTGGTGCTGCCCGATCTGGCGGGACGGCTGGAAGGCTCGGCCGTGCGGGTGCCGACGGCCAGCGTTTCGGCGGTGGATCTGTGCGTGATGACCGAACGCCCCGCGACTGTGGAGGCGGTGAATGCGGCCTTCCGCGAAGCAGGCGGCGTGATCGGGGCGACCGACCGGCCGCTGGTGTCCACCGATCTGCGGGCGCGGGCGGAAAGCATTGTCATGGCCTGCCCGGAAACCCGCGTCACGCGCGGCGGGATGCTGCGGGTCTTTGGCTGGTATGACAATGAATGGGGCTTTTCAAACCGGATGCTGGATGTCGCGCGGCTGATGGGCTGACGGCGCGCGGGCGGAGGGTGCGGACCGGGGCGCTGCCCCGGACCCGGAGTATTTTGGCAAGAAGCAATTGGGTCAGCCGGCGCGGCCCAGCACGCGGTCCATCTTTTCTAGGAAAAAGGCCACGTTTTCGGGGCTGAAGGTCAGCGGCGGGCGGATCTTCAGCACATGGCCTTGCGGGCCGGTGGCCGAGATCAGCACGCCCTCGTCACGCAAGCCATTGACGATGCGGGCGGCGCGGGTCGCATCGGGGGCGCCGTCGGCTACGATGTCGAGGCCGAGGAACAGACCCGCCGCACGCAACTCGCCCAGGGCCGCGTGATCTTTGGTGAGGCCGCGCAGCCCATCGGCGAACAGGGCGCCGGTGGTGCAGGCGTTGGCGATGAGGCCTTCATCCTCGATCACGTCCAGCACGGCACTGGCCACGGCGGCCGCCACGGCATTGCCGCCGAAAGTGTTGAAATAGCGGGCATGTCCGGCAAATTCGGCCACCACCTCGGGGCGGACGGCAAGGCCCGCGACGGGGTAGCCATTGCCCATCGGCTTGCCCATCGACACCATGTCAGGCACCACGCCATGCCGGGCAAAGCCCCACATCCCGGTGCCGGTGCGGCCAAAGCCGGGTTGCACCTCGTCGGCGATGAACAGGCCACCGGCGGCGCGGATCGCCTCGATGGCCGGAGCAAGACTGCCGGGCGGGTCGGCGAAAATGCCGTCGGAGGAAAAGATGGTGTCGACGATCAGCGCTGCGGGACGGATGCCGTGCCGTGCGAGGTCGGCGATAGCTGTCTGGACGGCCTGCGCGAAGCCCGCGCCGACGTCAGGGCCAAGGCGGCGCGGATCGGGCGGCGGCACCACGCGGACATGGGCGCCCAACGGCACCCCCGCCCCCAGCGAGGGCGAGAATTCGGCCACATTCTGCGTCACGCCATGATAGGCGTTCTCGGTGACGATGATGCCGGTGCCGCCGGTATGTGCCCGCGCAATGCGCAGCGCGAGGTCATTGGCCTCCGACCCGGTGCAGGTGAACATCATATGGCCCAGCGCCGCGGGCATGGTGGCCAGCAGGCGTTCGGCAAGGGTCAGCACGGTGTCGTGCAGGTATCGGGTGTGGCTGGCGAAAAGCGCCGCCTGATCGGCCATGGCGGCCACGATGCGCGGATGGCAATGACCGCAGGAGGCGACATTGTTGTAGGTATCCAGATACTTGCGGCCCTGCGCATCGTGCAGCCAGACGCCCTCGCCCCGCACCAGATGCAGCGGGTGTTCGTAGAACAGCCGATAAGCCGGGCCAAGCGCCGCCTGACGGCGTGCCACCAGCGCGGCTTCCTCGGGCGGCAGGTCGACCGCACCGGGGCGGAAGGCGTTGGGCATGGTCTCGCGGGTCATTCTGGCCTCGTCAGTCAGGGCACGGCAGGGCCAGAAGGCCCGCCCGCGCGCCGGGGAAATTGCGCAGGATATAGGGGGCATTGCCGGGCTGCCGCGCGGCGCGGTGGCTGGTGATGGCCAGCGTCGTGACCATGCGGATCGCGGTCAGGTCGCGCAGCAGGTCAACTTCGTCAGGCAGAAGCGGCAGGATGGCGGACCAGCCTTCGGCCACTTGCGCGAGCGAGGCTTCGGCCTCGTCGGGGTTGAGCTGATAGGCCGCCGCCACCGCCAGATCGCAGATGCGCGGGGTAAAAACCATATCACCGAAATCCAGCACGCCAGAAATACGGGCGGGATCGTCCGGCGCGGTCAGCACGTTATGCGGGTTCAGGTCGGCATGCACCACCTGCCACGGCAGACAAGGCAGGCGCGGCGCGACATGCGTATCAAAACGGTCGAGCCAGCGGGTGCAAAGCGCGCGCAGACCGGCATCGGCGATGGCTGGCAACAGCGGGCGCAGGCGGCTGGCGTGTTTGATGTCCCATTGCAGCACATGCCGGGCAGCGGGGTGGTCAAAACCTTCCAGCGCGCGGGTCAGGCGCGCGGCCATGGTGCCCATCCCCCGCCGCAGCGCGGCCGAAGGGGGCGCGCGCTGCATCGGCACACCCTCGACCCAGGAGAGCAGCCGCATCCGGTTGCCCCCCGCCAGCAGCACACTCGCCGCTCCATCGTGCGCGCGGATCGCACGCGGTACCGGCAGGCCGGGATCGCGCGCGGCGATATGGTCGAGCGCGAGGGTCTGAAATTCGGTGACACCCGCATCCTCGGCCGCGTTCACCACCTTCAGCACGAAATCGCCCAGCCCCGTGCGGAGGCGGAAGTTCAGATCACGCTCCGATGTCAGCGGCTCAAGCCTGCCGTCAATCCCCCAATGTGCGGCAACTGCCGCAAGACACTCCGCCTCGGTCAGGGCCGGGGGGGGCACATTCAGGATCGGGCCAAGCGGATCGTCGGGGGCGGGCATCTGCGTCATGGCGCTACGGAACATGAAAACGCCCCCGGCGGCAAGGCCGGGGGCGACAGGCGCATGTCGGCGATCAGTGATCGGCCATGCTGGCAGCGACCTTCGCCTCCTCGGCACTGCCCGAGGCGCCGTTGAAGAAGGCATTCAGCGCCACGGCAGCGATGGAGGCCAGAAGGATGCCGCTTTCGATCAGCGGATGCAGGCCGTGCGGCATCCATTGCTTGAAGTTCGGCGCCACCAGCGGGATCATCCCGAAGCCGAGGCTGACCGCCACCACGAACAGGTTGTTGCGGTTGGTGGTGAAGTTGACACCCGCAAGGATGCGCACGCCGGTCGCGGCCACCATGCCGAACATCACGAGACCCGCGCCGCCCAGCACCATGGTGGGGATCGATTCGACCAGCGCCCCCATTTTCGGCAGCAAGCCCAGCACGATCAGGATGATCCCACCCGCGACGCAGACAAAACGGCTCTTGATCCCCGTCACACCGACGAGGCCGACATTCTGGCTGAACGAGGTATAGGGGAAGGTGTTGAAGATGCCGCCGATCAGCGTGCCCAGACCATCGGTGCGAAGGCCCGCGGCCAGCGCCTTCTGCTCGACCCGCCGCCCGGTCATATCGCCCAGCGCAAGGAACATGCCGGTGGATTCGATCATCACCACGATCATCACCAGCACCATGGTCAGGATCATCACCGGATCAAAGCTCGGCATGCCGAAATGGAAGGGCGTGATGAAAGCAAAGACATCAGCCTTCGCCACCTTGTCGAAATTCATCGCGCCAATGGCAATGGCAAGCACGCAGCCAATCACGATGCCCAGCAGGACCGAGATATTGGCGATGAACCCCTTGGCAAACCGCGCGATCATCAGGATCGAGAGCAGCACCACGGCGGAAACGGCGATATTGCCCAAGGGCGCATAGGCCGGGTTCTGCATGCTGGGGGCAGCGGCCAGTTTCTCGGGCATCGGCGGCAGGCCTGCGGCGGCGGCCCCGTCCTTCATCGCGGCCAGCCATTCGGCATGGGCCGGATCAACGATGGAAGGCGCGGTCGGCCCGAACGGGTTGCCGAAGATCCAGTTGATGCCGATCCGCATCAGGCTGACCCCGATCACCAGGATGATCGTCCCCGTCACCACCGGCGGGAAGAAGCGCAGCATCTTCGACACCAGGGGGGCGATCAGCATCGAGATCACCCCCGCCGCCATGATGGCCCCGAAGATCGCCCGCGCGCCTTCGGGGCCGGGATTGGCATTGGCCATGGCGACCATCGGGCCGACAGCGGCAAAGGTCACGCCCATCATCACCGGCAGCCTGATGCCGAACCACTGGGTCGCGCCAAGGCTCTGGATCAGGGTGGCGATGCCGCAGACAAACAGATCGGCCGAGATGAGGAAGGCCACATCGGCAGGGTCGAGTTTCAGCGCGCGGCCGATGATCAGCGGCACGGCCACGGCCCCGGCATACATCACCAGCACATGCTGGAAGCCGAGGCCGAGGAGTTTCGGGGCCGGCAGGATTTCATCCACCGGATGCGGAGTTGAGGAGGCCATTCTGTCCCTTTCCTGCGGGGGAGTTGTTTTTCGCGCCGTCTCCGCGCCTCCCCCGGGGGTCGCGGTCCGGTTAGGCCCCGCTTATGGCGCAGGGTGGATCATGTAAGGCTCGGGGAACCAGTGTTCCTGAAGGTTGGGTGTTGTGCCAATCCGGTCAACCACGGCGAAAAGGCCGGGTTCGTGCAGCGGGGTCAGCACCCCGTGCCAGGTGCCGCGATGCAGGTTGATCGCCTGTGTCCCGTCGGTGACGAAAGCACGCGGGCGACCGGGGTGGCCGCCTTCGTCCGGGGCCACGATCACGAGGAAGGGATCGGCGCTCATCGGGATGAAGGCCTGACTGCCCTCCGGGTGACGCTCCACCATATCAAGCGTATAGGGAAAGGCGCGCGGCACCGCCTTGAAGATCGACAGGCCCGCCCGGGCCTCCGGGCCGAAATCCAGCCGCGCGCGGTCGTGATACCGGCTACAGAAGCCCTGATTGATGATCCGGTCCGGCGCACCGCTGGCAGACAGCACATCGCCAAAGGGGGCGAAGGCCTCGGGGGTCAGCGGTTCGGTGAGGATCTGCAACATGGTCGGTCTTTCGTGGAGGTGTTAGCGGCCGAAGGCACCGGGGCCGCGCAGCTTGGCGTGCCGGTTGACATCCTTGTACAGCAGATAGCGGAACGGCCCCGGCCCGGCGGCGTAACAGGCCTGCGGGCAGTAGGCACGCAGCCACATGAAATCGCCCGCCTCGACCTCCACCCAGTCGCGGTTCAGCTTGTAGACCGCCTTGCCCTCCAGCACATAAAGCCCGTGTTCCATCACATGCGTCTCTTCAAACGGGATCAGCCCGCCGGGCTGGAAGGTAACGATGTTGACATGCGCATCGTGGCGCACATCGGCTGGATCGACGAAACGGGTGGTGGCCCAGCGTCCTTCGGTATCGGGCATCGGGACCGGGGCGAGGTCGCGTTCATTGATCACGATGGCTTCGGGCACGGCGACGCCCGGCGCCGGTTCGTAAAGCTTGCGCAGCCAGTGGAAGCGTGCCGGTGCGCCACCTTCGGCCAGCAGGGTCCAGCGGGCGCCGGGCGGGATATAGGCGTAGGAACCGGCCTCCATCTCATGCCCCTCGCCGCCGATGGTCAGGGTCGCCAGACCGCCGGTGAAGAACAGCCAGTGTTCCGCGCCGCTTTCCGGGTCGGGCGCGTCAGAGCCGCCTCCGGCCGCGACCTCCATCACATATTGGCTGAAGGTTTCCGAAAAGCCGGTCATCGGCCGCGCGATCAGCCAGAGCCGGGTCTTGCTCCAGCCCGGCAGATAGCTGGTCACGATGTCGGAAAAACAACCCTTTGGGATGAAGGCATAGGCCTCGGTGAAAACCGCGCGCTGGGTCATCAGCGCGGTTTGCGGCGGCAGGCCGCCGGGCGGTGCGTAATAGCCGGTCATGGCAGGATGTCCTTCAGCCGCAGTTCGGCGATGCGTTCCACCTGTTTGCAGGCGGTCGCGAATTCGGTCTCGGTGTCATTGGCGATGCGGGCGCGGAAGGCGGCGAGGATGCTGGCTTTCGTGTTGTCACGCACGGCGATGATGAAGGGGAAACCGTGCTTTGCGGTATATTCCGCATTCAGCGCCTCGAAATTCGCTCGTTCCGCATCGGTCAGTGCATCCAGCGCGGCGCTGGCCTGTTCGGCGGTGCTTTCCTCGGTCAGCCGTTTCGCCTGCGCCAGCTTGCCCGCCAGATCAGGGTGGGCGTGCAGCACGCCCATGCGTTCGGCGGCCGTAGCGCTGCGGAACATCCGCGCCAGCGCATTGTGCAGGCCCGCCGCACTGTCATGGGCGGGGCCGAGTTCCAGATCATACGCCCGCTCCGCGATCCAGGGCGAATGTTCGAAGATCGACCCGAAACGCGCAACGAAACGCGCGCGGTCCATCTGCGAAGGCCGTTCGAACCGCTTGTGGGGATGGGTCTTGCGCCAGTGATCGGCAATGTCGATACGGCGCGGGAACCAGACGCCCTCATGCGATTGCGCGTAATCAAGGAAGCGCATCAGACCGGCAATCTTGCCCGGACGCCCGATCAGCCGGCAATGCAGCCCGATCGAGAACATCTTGGCCGCCCCCGCCTGCCCTTCGGCATAAAGCACGTCGAAACTGTCTTTCAGATACTGAAAGAACTGCTCGCCGGTGATATAGCCGGGCGCTGTGGCGAAACGCATGTCATTCGCCTCCAGCGTATAGGGGATGACCAGCTGGTCGCGGTCGCCCGCTTCCAACCAGTAGGGCAGATCATCGTCGTAGGTGTCGGATATCCAGTCCAGCCCCTGTTCGGCGGTCAGCCGCACCGTGTTCAGCGAACAGCGTCCGGTATACCAGCCGGTCGGGCGGCTGCCCGTCACCTCGGTATGCAGGCGGATCGCCTCGGCGATCTGCCGACGCTCCTCGTCTTCGGGCATGTCGCGGTGCTCGACCCATTTCAGGCCATGGCTGGCGATCTCCCATCCAGCCGCCTGCATCGCCGCCACCTGTTCCGGCGCACGCGCCAGCGCGGTGGCGACGCCATAGATGGTGACGGGGATGTCCCGCCCGGTGAACAGCCGGTGCAGCCGCCAGAACCCGGCGCGGGCGCCGTAATCGTAGATCGATTCCATGTTCCAGTGCCGCTGCCCCGGCCAGGGCTGGGCCCCTGCGATGTCGGACAGGAAGGCCTCGGATTGCGCATCGCCATGCAACAGGCAGTTCTCGCCGCCCTCTTCATAGTTCAGCACGATGGAAACGGCGATTTTCGCGCCGCCCGGCCATTGCGCATCGGGGGGCGTCGGGCCGTGGCCACGGAAATCGCGCGGGTATCGGGGTGCCATACTTCTTCCCTCTGGTATTCTGGTGCCAGATTAGGCTTGGATCGCCGAAGATTTTTTCAAAAAATCTGCGAAAGACCTTTCCGGCAAGTCCGGTGTCGCATTGCGTGGCGAAGCAGGGCAGGATTGGCGCAGGAATGACCAGCGAAAAGAGGCAGGGAATGAGCGGCGGACGCCTGACAACGCATGTTCTGGACACGGCGCGCGGCAAGCCCGCGGCGGGGGTGCGGATTGCGCTTTACCGTATCTCGGGCCAGAGCCACCGCAAGATTGCCGAGGTGGTCACCAATGCCGACGGGCGCACTGATCAGCCGATGCTGGCGGGCGATGCCCTGAAGGAGGGCAGCTATGAGCTGGTATTCTTCGCAGGCGACTATCTGCGCGCCAGCGGTCAGGCGGGGGAAGGCGTGCTGTTTCTGGATGAAATCCCGATCCGCTTTGGCATTCCCGATGCCGGGCAGCACTACCATGTGCCTCTGCTGATCTCGCCCTTCGCCTATTCGACTTACCGGGGCAGCTAAGCCTTCGCACGAAGCCGCCCGCCCGCCGAAGTGGCGATGCGCACAAGGCGGCGGCGGTCGCCTGCAACGGCCGCTTCGATCAGCCCTCGCATTACGCCGCGCGCACGCAGATACGGGGCGAGGCTGCTGTGCCCCTGATCCGCGAACAGGAACTGGTCGATTCCCGGTTGCTGCGGGAAGGCCAGTGCCTGCGTTGCATCGTCCTGCATGCCATGGAACAGACATGCCCAGCCTTGCAGCGGGGCGCAGACGGGCCGGAAGGCCGGGATGCGGCTGGTCCAGTCGCGCCAGCGGGTTTCACCGGGCATAACCGCAGGATCGACACTGAACTGCGGCGAGAACGCGAGGGTGGCGTCGATCCGCAGCACGTCAGAGGCCGCCAGCGCGCAGAAGCCGCCCATGGAAACGCCCAGGCTGACGATACGATTGACCGGCTGACGCGCCCGCACGGCCGCCAGCGCCGCTACAAGGCCGGGGGCGAAATCTGCGCCGCTGGCCCAGCTTCGGCCTTCGTCCATCACGAACAGGGCGGGGAAGCCTGCCGTGCTGCGCATGAACTCGGGCGAGGGCATGCGCGTCACATCATGGCCGATGCTGGCAAAGGCGATGACCAGCGCCTCGCCCTGCCCCGGTCTGTGGGCGATGCGGAAACCGCCGCGCTCCCACAGCGGCTCCATCATGGCGGGGCCAGCGCGAAACGGCGACTGCCGGTTTCGCTGTAATGGCCCGTTTCCTGCGCGACAAATGTGGTCACCTCGGCCTCGGCAGATGAAAGCACCAGCAGGTTGAAGGCGTTGCGTTCCGTCCGGGTGCGGGTCGACAGGCCGGTGCCTGCCTGCACAAACAGAAGACCCGGCGCCTTGGTGAACGGCCCGGCATGACTGACATGCACATGGCCCGACAGAACGATCTGCGCACCCAGTTCCGGCAGGCGGCGCAGGGCCTGATCGGCGCCCTGCATCAGCCATTCCTTTTCGCCCGGCAGATGCTCCAGCGGGTGATGCATCACCACGACGCGCGCGCGCGGGCCTGCATCGGCAAAGCTGCGTGCCAGATGATCCAGCTGCGCGCCCGTGATGCGGCCCTGTTTCCACGCCAGCGGATTGGCGGTGTTGATCCCCGCCACCACGGCACCCGGACCGCTCCAGACCGGCGCCAGATCCGTGGTGATCGCCCGGCGATAGCGGCGCCAGGGATGAGCCAGCCGCTCCCACAGGTTCCACAAGGGGGTGTCGTGATTGCCGGGCACCGTCAGCACCGGACAGCCGAACTCCGCGATCAGCGCCGCCGCCTCGGCGAATTGCGCAGGCGTCGCGCGCTGGGTCAGATCGCCGGAAATCGCCACCAGATCAGGCCGCAGCCGCGCCACCGATTCGCGCAGCCGCGCGATCAGGCCCGGCGTCACCGTGCCAAAATGCAGGTCGGACAGATGCAGCAGTCGCGTCATGCCTCGACCCGGTCAGCCGCATCCGGCACGATAATCGTCAGCGCGTCGGGCTGGATGCGGAAGGACAGCGGCACCCGCATCCGGGTCTTTTCACCATCGAAAGCCACACGGGGACGCGGGCGCTCTGTCACCACTTCCAGCGTCGCGGCGGTCATCAGGTCGATGTCCTGCCCGGCGCGCAACCGTCCCGTCGCCAGCCGCAGCGCCTGCCGCAGCAATTGCCAGCGCGTGCCGTCATGCAGGATATAGACGGCGAAACGGTCGTCGCTGATTGCCTTCTCGCCCTCCAGCCCGAACCGGCGCAACTGATAGGCAGAGCGCGCCACGAAAACCAGCGGCGTTACAAGCTCGTGGGTGATCCCATCCGCTGTCAGCCGCATGCGCATCGGTCGCTGGAAACGTACCAGCGTGCGCAGCACCGACCAGTGCGCCATCAGACGCGAGCGCCCCCAGCGGGCATAGATATCCTCCCGCTCCTGCAGGATGCTGGGGTAAAGCCCGACCGAGGCGTTGTTGAGAAACACCTGACCGTTCACGCTGCCCACCGCGATCTTGCGGCGGTGCCCGCGCAGGATGGCACGCGCGGCTTCGGCTGGTTCCTGCGGCAGGCCCAGACCGCGCGCGAAGTAGTTGAAGGTGCCCAGCGGCAGCACGCCAAGACTGACGGCGCTGCCGACCAGCGCATGAGCGACGCCCATTACCGTGCCATCGCCCCCGGCGGCCACAATGGTGGTAAAGCCATCCGCCACCGCGCGGTTCACAAAGGCCTCCAGATCGTCGCCCTTGTGCCAGCGCCGCAGTTCTGCCGCGCCCCCGAACACAGACATGGCCGCCTCGATGGCGGCCTTGTCGCGACTGTTGCGTCCCGACTTGGGATTTGCGACGACGCAGATCGTCGCGGGAGGGATCGTCATCTTTGCACCTTGGTCAACGTCTGGCCCCGATCTGCGCCGTCCGGGGACAATGCGCCATCAGCCATTCGGTTCCAGCACCAGCCCCTGCATCCGCGCCGCCATGTCAGCCTTGATCCGCGCCACAATGAAATCGACGAACAGCCGGATCTTCGGATCGCGGAAGCGGCGGTGCTGGCTGAGACAGGAAAGCTGCGTCGCCGTGGGCGGCGTCGCGGTGGCCACCGGCACAAGCCGCCCCTCGCGCAGATGTTCGGCCACCTCGAAGATCGGCTTCATCACGATGCCGCGCCCGTCCAGCGCCCAGCCGGTCAGCACATCGCCATCGTCACTTTCAAACGGGCCGGTGATTTCAAACCGGCGCGGGCCTTCTGGCGTTTGCAGGGTCCACTGGAACTCGCGCGCGCCCGGAAAGCGCAGGTTGAGGCAGTCGTGATGCCCCGCGACCAGCGCCGCCCCGTCGACCGGAATGCCACGCCGGGCGATATAGGCGGGTGCGGCGCACAGCACGCGCGGGCAATCCGCCACCAGCCGCACCTTCAGCGTGCTGTCTTCCAAAAGCCCAAGGTGAAAGGCCACGTCCAGCCCCTCGGCTGTGACATCGACATTCCTGTCCGACAGGCGCAGCCGCACGTCGATCTGCGGATACATGTCCTTGAAGGCAGGCACATGCGGCGCGATGAAGCGCCGCCCGATGCCCAGCGGCGCCGCCACGAAGATCGAGCCGCGCGGGTTCTGTGTCACATCGACCACCGCCGCCTCGGCCTCGTCGATCGCCTCCAGCACCTTGCGGGCGCCTTCATAGAAGATGCGGCCGTTCTCGGTCGGTTGCAGGCTGCGCGTGGTGCGGTTGAACAGCCGCACCCCCAGATGCTTTTCCAGTTCGGAAATCCGGGCCGATGCCACGGCGGGCGAGGTGCGCTGGTCGCGGGCCGCCGCGCTCATGCTGCCCAATTCATAGACACGCACGAACATCTTTATGTTGTTCACATAGGACATCGCGCCCGGCCCTCATTTTCTTCGCGCATTTGAAAGTGATCTGTCATTTGATGAATTAACCGAAAAGGTGTGCCCCGGTATACCTTTTTGAAAATCGCAAGGGGGCTGCCGATGTATGACTTCGCCGTCATCTGGGAATGGGTGGAATTTGCCGTCCGCTGGACACATGTGATCACGGCCATCGCCTGGATCGGGTCGAGCTTCTATTTCATCGCGCTGGACCTGGGCCTGCACCGCGACCGCAACCT
This sequence comes from Gemmobacter sp. LW-1, assembly GCF_001303875.1. NCBI lineage: Bacteria > Pseudomonadati > Pseudomonadota > Alphaproteobacteria > Rhodobacterales > Paracoccaceae > Gemmobacter > Gemmobacter sp. LW-1. Next base: position 121,600 of record NZ_LJSC01000063.1, read on the forward strand.
TGCCTCGGGCGCGGATGGCGAGGAATGGCAGGTCCACGGTGGCGGCTTTTACCATATCCAGAAATACCTCGTGGCGCCTGCCGCCATGCCCTCGGACCTGATCTGGTTCAAATGGGAAAGCTACATGACCTGGCTTTCCGGCTTCACCATGCTCGTGCTGGTTTATTACCTTGGGGCCGAGTTCTATCTGGTCGACCCCAATGTGATGGAACTGCAAACTTGGCAGGCCATCGTCATTTCCATGGCCTCGCTCGCCTTCGGCTGGATCGCCTACAACACGCTGTGCAAGGTCTTCGTCAATGCCAACCAGACGGTGCTGATGGTGGCGCTGTTCGGGGTGCTGGTGGGGATGAGCCTGTTCTACACCCATGTCTTTTCCGGCCGCGCGGCGCTGCTGCACCTGGGCGCCTTCACCGCGACGATCATGTCGGCCAATGTGTTCTTCATCATCATGCCAAACCAGCGCATCGTGGTGGCGGATCTGCAAGCCGGACGCAAGCCGGACCCGAAATACGGCAAGATCGCCAAGCAGCGCAGCACGCACAACAATTACCTGACGCTGCCCGTGCTGTTCCTGATGCTGTCGAACCACTATCCGCTGGCCTTCGCCACGCCCTACAACTGGGCGATTGCCAGCCTTGTGTTCCTGATGGGCGTCACGATCCGGCACTGGTTCAACACCCAGCACGCCCGCAAGGGGGCGCCCTACTGGACCTGGGCCGCGACCGCGATCCTGATGCTGCTGATCGCCTGGCTGTCCTCGATCCGGCACGAGCCGGTGGAGGAGCAGGCCGCGCTCAAGGGGCAGGCGCTGGTCTATGCCAGCGCGCCGGGGTTCGAGGATGTGACCTCCATCGTCATGGGGCGCTGTTCGATGTGCCATGCCGAGGAACCGGCGTGGGAAGGGCTGCACTGGGCACCCAAGGGCGTGAAACTGGAAACGCCGGAGCAGATCGCGCATGAGGCGCGGCGCATCTATGTGCAGGCCGGGGTGACCCATGCGATGCCGCCCGCGAACCTCAGCTACATCGAGCCGCAGGAGCGTCAGGCCATCGTGCGCTGGTTCGAAGGCGCCGCCGCCTCGGGCACCGACAGCTGAGCGAAATGCGCCAGCAGCGCCGCCAGCGGGCGGCGCCCGGTCATCGCCACCGGATGAATGGCAACATAGGCCTGCCGCATCGGCAGCGCCGGGCCGGGGCAAAGCCGTAGGCCCCCCTGCGCCGGGACGATCCGGGCCGGGGGCGGCCTGCCACTGGTCCAATTCGTCCC
>NZ_LJSC01000064.1:0-6705 GCF_001303875.1 Gemmobacter sp. LW-1
CGCGCCGATCCGTGTCTCCGGCGCCGCCGCGCAGGCCGCCGCCAGATGGCGGAACTGCGCCGCCAGCCGCGCGATGGTCGCCGCATCGAACAGATCCGTCGCATATTCGATCGCCCCGGTCAGCCCGCCCTGCCCCGGCAGGTCCTGCAAACTGCCCGGCACTTCCTGCAAACTGAAGGTCAGGTCGAACTTCGTCGCCGTCACCGCCACGCCCGCCGGCTCCAGCTGCAGCCCGCCGAAGGCCATCGCCCCCAGCGGCGCGTTCTGCAGCGCCAGCATCACCTGGAACAGCGGCGCATGGCTCAGGTCGCGGGCCGGTTGCAGCGCCTCGACCAGCTGGTCGAAGGGCAGATCCTGATGCGCCTGCGCCGCCAGCGCATCCTCGCGCAGCCGCCCCAGCAGCGCCGAGAACGGCTCGGCCGCATCCACCCCGGCGCGCAGCACCAAAGTATTGACGAAGAAGCCGATCAGCCCCTCCAGCGCCGCATGCCGCCGCCCCGCCACCGGCGTGCCGATGGCGATGTCCTCCTGCCCGCTCCACCGCGCCAGCAGCACCGACAGCACCGCCACCAGCACCATGTGCAGGCTGGTCCCGGTGCGCCGCGCCAGCGCCTCCAGCGCGCGGGTCAGACCGGCGGGCAGATCGAAGGGCATCACCGCCCCGGCATGGCTTTGCACCGCCGGGCGCGGCCGGTCGGTCGGCAGCGCCAGCCGGTCGGGCATCCCGGCCAGCCGGGCGCGCCAGTAGGCCAGTTGCCGCTCCAGCTCCGGCCCTTGCAGATGCGCCCGCTGCCAGGCCGCGTAATCGCCGTATTGCAGCGGCAGCGGCGGCAGATCCGCCGCCCGCCCCGCCAGCGCCGCCTCGTAAAGCGCCGCCAGTTCGCGCAGGAACACCCCCAGCGACCAGCCGTCCGAGACGATGTGATGCAGCACCAGCGCCGCGAGGTGATCCTCCGGCCCCAGCCGGATCACCCGCGCCCGCAGCAGCGGACCGCGCGCCAGATCGAAAGGCTCGGCCGCCAGAACGGCCAGCCGCGCCCCGGCGGCGGCCATCGGATCGGCCGCATCCGACAGATCCTCCAGCGGCAGATCGACCGGGCCGGGCGGCAGGATCACCTGCACCGGCAGCGCCTGATCGGTGGCAAAGACCGTGCGCAACGCCTCGTGCCGCGCCACCAGCCCGGTCAGCGCCTGCGCCAGCGCGTCCGGCTCCAGCCGCCCGGTCAGCCGCAGCGCGACCGGCTGGTTATAGGCCGTGTCGCCCGGCGACAGCTGGTCGAGGAACCACAGCCGCTGCTGCGCGAAGGACAGCGGAACCGGCCCCGGCCCGCGCGGCGCCGGATCGGGCAGCACGGGATCGGGCAGCACCGGCGCGCCGCCGTCCTGCAAGCTGCCCCCGTCCTGCACCGCATCCTTGCCCGCGATGGCCGCCGCCACCACCGGCGCCAGCCCCTCCAGCGTCGGATGCTCGAACAGCGCCCGCAGCGACAGCTCGATCCCCCAGCGCCGCCGCACCCGCGCGATCAGCTGCGTCGCCAGAAGCGAATGCCCGCCAAGCGCAAAGAACGTCTCCCCCGCCCCGATCCGGTCCGCCGAAAGCCCCAGAACCTCCGCCCAAAGCCCCGCCAGCTCCGCCTCGACCCCGGCCCGGACCACAACCGAACCGCCCTGAACCACCGGCAAAGGCAAGGCCCGACGATCCACCTTCCCGTTCAGACTCAACGGAAATCCAGACAACACCATGATCGACGACGGCAACATGTAGGACGGAAGGCTGGCCACCGCCGCCCGGCGCAGCACCGCCTCATCGGCCCCGGTCGCATACGCCAGCAGACGCGGCTGCCCGGCACTTTCATCCAGCAGCACCAGCGCCTGTGTCGCGCCCGCCGCCAGCAACACCGCCTCGATCTCGGCAGGCTCGATCCGGTAGCCGCGCAGCTTGATCTGGTCGTCCACCCGGCCCAGAAACTCGATCTGGCCATCGGCGCGCATCCGGCCCAGATCGCCGGTGCGGTAAAGCCGCGCACCGGGGACCCCGTAGGGATCGGCGCGGAAACGATCTGCCGTCAGGTGCGGCTGGTTGAGATAGCCAAGCGCCAGCCCGGCGCCACCCAGCCAGATTTCACCCGCCATGCCCTGCGGCACCGGGCGCAGTGCCGGGTCCAGAAGCCGCAGCACCATGCCGGGGATCGGCCGGCCAATGGGGATTTCGCGCGCGGGCGCCGGATCGGGCGGCACCTCGCAGGCGGTGGCGATGATCGTCGCCTCGGTCGGGCCATAGGTATTGACCAGCCGGATGCGCGCGGCCTCGGGCCGCCGGCTCCAGGTTGCAAGCTGCGAAGGCGTCACCTTCTCGCCGCCGAGGATCACCAGCCGCAAAGCTTCGGGGATCGGCGCGCTGTCCTCGGCCCATAGCTGCCAGAACCGCGTCGGCAGGTCGAGCACAGTCACCCCCTCGCGGGCGAGGAAATCGGCGAAGGCGGCGCCGGTATCCAGAAAGCCCTCGGGGCGCGGGACCAGCGCGGCGCCCGCCATCAGCGTCGGCAGTATTTCCTCGACCGAGGTATCAAAAGCCGGGGTTGCGAATTGCAGCACGCGGTCCTGCGGGCCAAGACCGCAGAGGGCGATGTGATGCGCCGCATGGTTCATCACGCCGCGATGCGGGATGACCACGCCCTTGGGCCGCCCGGTGGTCCCGGAGGTGTAGAGGATATAGGCGGGGTCGTCCGCCCCGCAGCCGCGCAGCGGGCCTTCGGGCACCTCGCCTGCGGTTTCGGGGTCCAGCAGATGCGCCGCACCTGCCGCCTGCAAACCGGCATGGCGGGCCACCGGGGCCAGCACCAGCGCGGGCAGCGCCTCTGACAGGATCAGCGCCTGCCGCGCGGGCGGCATTGCCGGGTCCAGCGGCAGCCAGGCCATCCCTGCCTTGATGCAGGCCAGGATCGAGGTCACCAGACCGGCGCCCCGGTCAAGGCAAAGGCCGACCGGCGCGCCCTGCGCCACACCCGCAGCCCGCAGCCGATGCGCCAGCCGGTCCGAGGCGCGATCCAGCGCCGTATAACTCAGGCCGCCGGGGCCCGTGACCGCCGGATGATCCGGCGCCTCGGCCACGCGGGCGGCGAAAGCCTCCAGCACCGGCACCAGCGGCAGCGGCGCGGGCGCCTCGGCCGGGGCCTCGGCCGCGCCGAGCGTCAGATCGGCCAGCGCCGCATCGGGGCGGCGCACGATGTCGCGCAACAGATGGTCGAACTGCCCCGCCATGGCGGCGATGCTGCTTTCGTCGAACAGGTCGGTCGCATATTCGAAACAGCCATGCAGCGCCCCGGCCTTTTCCATCAGCCGCAGCGTCAGATCGAACTTCGACACATGGCTTTCCACCGCCAGCGGTTCGGTCCGCAGGCCCGAGGCATCCAGATCGTCCATCGGCGTGTTCTGAAGCACGAAGACCACCTGAAACAGCGGCGAATGGCTCAGATGCCGCTCGGGGCGCAGCTCCTCGACCAGATATTCAAACGGCAGATCCTGATTGGCATAGGCATCCAGCGCATTGCGCCGCACCTGTTGCAGCAGGGTTTCGAAGCTGGCTTCCGGCGCCACTTCGCTGCGCAGCACCAGCATGTTGACGAAGAAGCCGATCAGGTTCTCGATCTCGGCCCGGTTGCGGTTGGCGATATAGGTGCCGACGCACAGATCCTGCACCCGCGCGTGCCGTGCCAGCAGGATGTTGAAGGCCGAGAGCAGCACCATGAACAGCGTGCTTTGGTGCCGCGCCCCCAGCGCATAAAGCTCTGCCGTCAGATCAGCGGGCAGGGTCACGTCGAAAGTGGCGCCGCGATAGCTTTGCGCGGGCGGGCGCGGGCGGTCGGTGGGCAGGGGCAGCACCGGCGGCGCCCCGGCCAGCCGGTCGCGCCAGTAATCGAGCTGACGTTGCAGCGTCTCGCCCTGCAACCAGTCGCGCTGCCAGATCGCGAAATCGAGATACTGGATCGCCAGCGGCGGCAGCGGATCGGGCCGCCCCTCGACCGCCGCGCGATACAGCGCCACGAATTCGGTGACCAGCACCCCCATCGACCAGCCGTCAGAGATGATGTGGTGCATGTTGAACAGGATCACATGATCCGCGTCCCCCAGCCGCAACAGACGCGCCCGCAACAGCGGCGACAGGTCCAGCCGGAACGCGGTCTGCGCATCTTCCACCGCCAGACGCCGGGCCTCTGCCTCGGGGTCGGGCAGCGCGCTCAGATCGGTCAGCGGGATCTCCAGTTCCAGCGCCGGGGCGATGACCTGCACCGGCGCGCCGTCGCGGTCAAGGAAGGTGGTGCGCAGGCTGTCATGCCGCGCGACAATGGTGTTGATCGCCTGCCGCAGCGCCGCCACATCCAGCGGCCCGCGCAGCCGCGTCGGCGCCGGGATGTTGTAGAACGGATTGCCCGGCTCAAGCTGGTCAAGGAACCACAGCCGCTTTTGCGAGAAGGACAGCGGCAGGTCGCCATCGCGCGGCGCCGGGCGGATCGCGGTCATCCCGGTCTGGCGGTTGTCGGCGCGCAGGGCATCGACCTCGGCCGCCAGTTCAGCCACCGTGGGACGGTCGAACAGCACCGCACGCAACGGGACATCCACGCCGAACCGCAGCCGGATCTTGGAAATGGCCTGTGTCGCCAGCAGAGAATGCCCCCCCAGATCGAAGAAACGATCCTGCGCCCCCACGCGATCCCGGCCCAGCAGTTCGGCCCAGATCGCGGCCATGGCGATCTGCGTCTCGCCCTCGGGCGCGACGAAACCGTCGTCGCCCCGGCGCGCATCGGGTTTCGGCAGCGCGCGGCGGTCGATCTTGCCATTGGCCGTCACCGGGAAGGCGGGCAGCCAGACGAACCACGCGGGCACCATGTAATCGGGCAGCCGGTCCAGCAGCGCGGCCTTCACCGCGCGCTCGTCCGCTTCGGCCCCCGGTTCGGCCACCAGATAGGCGATCAGGCTGCGTTCGCCCGCGCCGGGATCGGTTGCCACCACCAGCGCCTCGCGGATCGCGGGCAGATCGGTCAGCCGCGCCTCGATCTCACCCAGTTCAATGCGGAAGCCACGAATCTTCACCTGATCGTCGATCCGGCCCAGATATTCCACCGCGCCATCGGGCAGATGCCGCGCCAGATCGCCTGAACGATACATCCGTTCCCCCGGCGGGCCGAAGGGATCGGGCACGAAAGCCGCAGCCGTCAGATCGGGGCGGTTCAGATAGCCGCGCGCCAGACCGATGCCCGCCAGAAACAGCTCGCCCGCCACACCCGCCGGCACCGGGTTCAGCGCCGCATCCAGAACATAAAGCCGGATATTCCCGATCGGATGGCCGATCGGCACCGTGGCCTGCCCCGCGCGCGGCAGGCAATCCCAGTGCGACACCTCGATAGACGCCTCGGTCGGGCCGTAAAGGTTGCGCAGCGCCACATGCGGCAGCGCCGTCAGAACGCGGTTCTGCAAGGCAACCGGCAGCGCCTGCCCGGAACAAAGGATCTGCCGCAGGCTGCCGCAGCCCGAAAGATCGGCATAGTCGATGAAGAATTCCAGCATCGGCGGCACGAAATGCACGGTCGTGATGCGCTTGTCGCGGATCACCCCGGCCAGATAGGCCACGTCCTGATGCCCGCCGGGCCGGGCCATCACCAGCGTCGCCCCCGCGATCAGCGGCCAGAACAGCTCCCATACCGAAACGTCGAAACTGTAGGGCGTCTTCTGCAACAGCCGCTCGCCCGGCGCCACACCATAGGCGCGGGTCATCCAGCACAGCCGGTTCACCACCCCGCCCTGCGCCACCATCACGCCCTTGGGGTTGCCGGTCGAGCCGGAAGTATAGATGCAATAGGCCAGCGTCTGCATCGTGCCGCGCGGCGCAGGGTCGGTTTCGGGCCGGTCGGCCACGGCGGCGGCATCATCGGCCAGCAGCACCGGGCAGGTGGCGGTGGGCAGCACGCCGGACAGATGCGCGAGCGTGACAATCGCGCGTGGCCGCGCGTCGCGGATCATATACTCCAGCCGCGCCTCCGGCAGCGCCGGGTCCAGCGGCAGATAGCCCGCCCCCGCCTTCAGGATCGCCAGCAGCGCCACCATCATCGCGGCGCCGCGCTCGGCACAAAGGCCCACCAGATCGTCCGGCCCCACCCCTGCCGCGATCAGCGCATGGGCCAGCCGGTTGGCGCGGCGGTTCAGCTCGGCAAAGCTCAGTTCCCCATCCTCGGCCACCACGCAGGCAGCCTCGGGGCGCAGCGCCACCTGACGGGCGAACATCTCGGCCAACGGCGCCGCTTCGGGGTAATCCGCCCCGGTCGCGTTCCAGTCGCGCAGGATGCGAGCCTGCTCTGCCGCATCCGGCAGCGGCTCGGCCAGCAGCATGGGTGCCGTGCGCTGGTCCAGCACGCGCTGAAGATGCCGCCCCATCGAAGCAATGGTTTCCGCATCGAACAAGGCGGTGGCATAGTCGATCTCGGCGTCAAAGCCGCCCTCCGCCGGGCGCAGCCGCAGCGTCAGGTCATACATCGCGTGGGGCGCGCGCGCAGGCTCGGCCTGCACCTCCAGCCCGCGCATCGCGGGCAGCACCGGGGCCGCCCCCGCAATTTCCAGCGCGACCTGAAACACCGGGGCATGGCCCAGATGCCGCGCGGGCTGCACCGCCTCCACCATGGCATCGAAGGGCACGGCGCCGCGCGTCTCGGC
>NZ_LJSC01000065.1:0-10781 GCF_001303875.1 Gemmobacter sp. LW-1
CGCGCCGATCCGTGTCTCCGGCGCCGCCGCGCAGGCCGCCGCCAGATGGCGGAACTGCGCCGCCAGCCGCGCGATGGTCGCCGCATCGAACAGATCCGTCGCATATTCGATCGCCCCGGTCAGCCCGCCCTGCCCCGGCAGGTCCTGCAAACTGCCCGGCACTTCCTGCAAACTGAAGGTCAGGTCGAACTTCGTCGCCGTCACCGCCACGCCCGCCGGCTCCAGCTGCAGCCCGCCGAAGGCCATCGCCCCCAGCGGCGCGTTCTGCAGCGCCAGCATCACCTGGAACAGCGGCGCATGGCTCAGGTCGCGGGCCGGTTGCAGCGCCTCGACCAGCTGGTCGAAGGGCAGATCCTGATGCGCCTGCGCCGCCAGCGCATCCTCGCGCAGCCGCCCCAGCAGCGCCGAGAACGGCTCGGCCGCATCCACCCCGGCGCGCAGCACCAAAGTATTGACGAAGAAGCCGATCAGCCCCTCCAGCGCCGCATGCCGCCGCCCCGCCACCGGCGTGCCGATGGCGATGTCCTCCTGCCCGCTCCACCGCGCCAGCAGCACCGACAGCACCGCCACCAGCACCATGTGCAGGCTGGTCCCGGTGCGCCGCGCCAGCGCCTCCAGCGCGCGGGTCAGACCGGCGGGCAGATCGAAGGGCATCACCGCCCCGGCATGGCTTTGCACCGCCGGGCGCGGCCGGTCGGTCGGCAGCGCCAGCCGGTCGGGCATCCCGGCCAGCCGGGCGCGCCAGTAGGCCAGTTGCCGCTCCAGCTCCGGCCCTTGCAGATGCGCCCGCTGCCAGGCCGCGTAATCGCCGTATTGCAGCGGCAGCGGCGGCAGATCCGCCGCCCGCCCCGCCAGCGCCGCCTCGTAAAGCGCCGCCAGTTCGCGCAGGAACACCCCCAGCGACCAGCCGTCCGAGACGATGTGATGCAGCACCAGCGCCGCGAGGTGATCCTCCGGCCCCAGCCGGATCACCCGCGCCCGCAGCAGCGGACCGCGCGCCAGATCGAAAGGCTCGGCCGCCAGAACGGCCAGCCGCGCCCCGGCGGCGGCCATCGGATCGGCCGCATCCGACAGATCCTCCAGCGGCAGATCGACCGGGCCGGGCGGCAGGATCACCTGCACCGGCAGCGCCTGATCGGTGGCAAAGACCGTGCGCAACGCCTCGTGCCGCGCCACCAGCCCGGTCAGCGCCTGCGCCAGCGCGTCCGGCTCCAGCCGCCCGGTCAGCCGCAGCGCGACCGGCTGGTTATAGGCCGTGTCGCCCGGCGACAGCTGGTCGAGGAACCACAGCCGCTGCTGCGCGAAGGACAGCGGAACCGGCCCCGGCCCGCGCGGCGCCGGATCGGGCAGCACGGGATCGGGCAGCACCGGCGCGCCGCCGTCCTGCAAGCTGCCCCCGTCCTGCACCGCATCCTTGCCCGCGATGGCCGCCGCCACCACCGGCGCCAGCCCCTCCAGCGTCGGATGCTCGAACAGCGCCCGCAGCGACAGCTCGATCCCCCAGCGCCGCCGCACCCGCGCGATCAGCTGCGTCGCCAGAAGCGAATGCCCGCCAAGCGCAAAGAACGTCTCCCCCGCCCCGATCCGGTCCGCCGAAAGCCCCAGAACCTCCGCCCAAAGCCCCGCCAGCTCCGCCTCGACCCCGGCCCGGACCACAACCGAACCGCCCTGAACCACCGGCAAAGGCAAGGCCCGACGATCCACCTTCCCGTTCAGACTCAACGGAAATCCAGACAACACCATGATCGACGACGGCAACATGTAGGACGGAAGGCTCTGCCCCAGCGCCTCGGTCAACCGGCGCGACAAGGTGGTGTCGCGTTCGGGGATATGCGGCGTATTGGCCAGACGCGGCGACAGGCGCGGTGGTTTGGACCAGAGGCTCGGCCAATGCGCCGGGGATGCATCCCTGCGGCGGAACACCGCATGCACATGCCCGGTGCCGGAGGCCAGCCCGAGATCGAGATGATAGCCATGCGCCGCCGCCAGATCGCGCAGGCTGCGCGCGTCAAAGCCCGCAGGCTCCGGCACCCGCACGGCGCTGGCAGGGGCGGCATCGGGCAGTTCATGCAGCAGCCGCGCCGAGGCAAGCGGCCCGGCAGGCGGGGCGAAGGGCAGGTCGCGCAGCGCCAGACGCGGCGCAGCCGCCGCCAGCAGATCGGGCAGCGCCTCGGGCAGCGGGGCGGGCTGCCAGTCTTCCGGGGCCTGTGCCGTCACCGGGCCGATATGCAACAGCACGTCATAGCGGAAGCGCATCAGCTCGTTCCGCGCGGCGCCTTCCTTCGGCAGCACATCGACGCGGCAGATGCGCGGCTGGCTGGCGGCGAAGGCATGGAACCAGACCGGATCGACCAGCAGTTCCGGTTCGGCCGCAAGGCGCCGCGCCACATCCTGCCGCAGATCGGCAACCGTCGCCGACGCGCCCGCATGATGCAGCGCGACCGAGGTCTGGAACGCCTCCGCCAGCGCGAAATTGCGCAGATCACCCAGGAAGATCGTGCCGGTTTCGACGCGGGCCACCGCCCCGGCCAGCCAGTCCGACAGATAGGCCAGACCGGGGAAATACTGCGCCACGGAATTGAGGATCACCGTATCGAACCGCCGGTCGCCCAGTTGCGACCAGTCATCGGCGGGGGCATGCAGCAGGCGCACGGCATGATCGCGCGGCAGGCTGCGCGCCAGCCGGGTCAGCACGGTCTGTGACAGATCGGTGCCGGTATAGGTTTCGGCCTGCCCGGCGATGCGATGCAGGATCATGCCGGTGCCGCAGCCGATTTCCAGCACATGCCGGGGCGACAGGCCGGAGATGCGGGCAATAGTTTCCTCCAGCCATTCGGCCATTTCCGGCGCCGGGATCGCGGCGCCGGAATAGCTGTCGGTCCAGCCGGTGATGTCAAAGCCGCTGTCCGCCGGGGTCTCGTCCGCCGCTTCCTCGGCATAGATCTGGTCGAAGGTGCTTTCCCAATGCGTGCTCTCGCGGCTCTCGGCCTCGGGGACCACCCAGGCGAGCAGACGCGCACCTGCCACCGGATCGGGCTTCGCCAGCACCAGCGCCTCGGCAATGCCGGGCTGGGCCAGCAGCGCGGCCTCCACCTCGCCGGTCTCTACCCGGAAGCCCCGGATCTTCAGCTGCCCGTCACCACGGCCCAGATAGTCGATGCGGCCATCGGGCAGAAAGCGCCCCATGTCGCCGCTGCGATACATCCGCGCACCGGGCGGGCCGGAAGGATCGGGGACGAAGCGTTCCGCCGTCAGGCCGGGCCGCGCCAGATAGCCCTCGCCCACCCCGGCGCCCGCGATGCAGATTTCCCCGACCGCACCGGGCGGCAGATCATTCAGCATCGCATCGAGGATATGGATGCGCACATTCGGGATCGGACGGCCAATGGTGATCGGCCCGTCATGGCCGGGCAGAACCGTCTCGGCGGTGGAAATACTCTGCGTCTCGGAGGGGCCATAGATATTGATCAGTGGCAGGCCGCGTTCGGGCGGCAGCACATAGCGCTTCATCCGGTCGCCGCCCGCCACCACCCGCGTCAGGCTCTGCGGCCAGTCGAAGCCGGTGGCGGCCAGCGTCTCCAGATAGCCCATCGGCAGATACAGCACCTCGACCCGCGCACGGGCCAGATGATCGGCCAGCGCCCAGGCATCGCGCAGCACCTCGTCCGGCACCAGAACCAGACGGCCCCCGACCATCAGCGCGGGCCAGATTTCCGGCAGGATGCCGTCGAAGGCGATATTCGCCACCACCGAAACCGCCGTGCCGGGGCGGAGGTCACACAGGTCGGCATACCAGCGGCTCATGTTTGCAAGGCCGCTGTGGGTGTTGATCGAGCCTTTGGGCGCCCCGGTCGTGCCGGAGGTATAAACGATATAGGCGCGGTCGGGGCGGGCCACAGCGGGCGGCGTCCCCGGCTGGCCTTCGGCCTCGGGCGCGATGACGATGGCATCGCCCCAGCGCGGTTCCGGCTGGCCGATCACATGGCGCATCCCGGTATCGCGGAGGATGAAGCCGATACGCTCATCCGGCGCGTCCAGCGGCAGCATCACATAGACCGCCCCCGCCTTGTTCGCCGCCAGCATGGCCACGACATGATCGGGGCCGCGCCCACAGCCCAGACCCACGGCATCGCCAGGCCGCAGCCCCGCCGCGATCAGCGCATGGGCCAGCCGGTTGGCCCGGTGGTCCAGCGCGGCATAAGTCAGGTCTTCGTCATTCCAGCTTAGCGCCACGGCATCGGGCCGGAGCTGCGCCTGTGCCTCGAAGGCCGCCAGCGCGCTTTCGGCGGGCATCGGCGCGGCGGTGTCGTTCCAGCCCGCCAGCCGGGTGCGATCTTTCGCTGTCACCAGCGGCAGCGCATGCAGCGCCGTGTCGGGCGCCGCCACCACCGCCCCCAGCAGCGCGGCATAATCGTGGCAAAACCGCTCGATGGTCGTCGCATCGAACAGGTCGGTGGCATATTCGCAATCGAAATGCAGGCCCGTCCCGGTTTCAAAACCGGTCAGCGTCAGGTCGAACTTGGCGGTCACCGCCTCGGCCTCGACCGACAGCAACCGCAGCCCCGGCAGATCCGCCGCCGCCGCGGGTGCGTTTTGCAGCGCGAAGCTGACCTGAAACACCGGCGCATGGGCAAGGCTGCGTTCGGGGTTCAGCAGGTCAATCAACTGCTCGAACGGCAGATCCTGATGATCGAAGGCTTCCAGCGCGGTGCGGCGCACCTGCGACAGGAATCCGGCAAAGCTCTGCCCCGGTTCGACCGCATGGCGCAGCACGATGGTATTGACGAAGAAGCCGATCATCCCCTCGACCTGGGCCGAGCGGCGATTGGCGATCGGGCTGCCCACCGGAATGTCAGTCTGCCCGGAATACCGCGCGAGCAACACGGCATAGACCGCGTTCAGCACCATGAACAGCGTGGCGCCCTGCCCCGAGGCCAGCGCCTTCAGCCGCGCGGCCAGACCGGCGCCGATGTCGAAACTGTGCGTCGCGCCCCGGTGGCTTTGCGCCGCAGGGCGCGGATGATCCAGCGGGAGGGACAGCGGCGTGGCGGGCAGATCGGCCAGCCGCGCCAGCCAGTAGCCCTCTTGCCGCGCCAGTTCCTCGCCCGACAGCCAGTCGCGCTGCCACAGCGCGAAATCGCCGTATTGCACCGGCAAGGGCGGCAGCGGGTCCGTCCCCTTACCCGCCTGAAGCGCGGCATAGATCGCCGCGACCTCGCGCATCAGCACACCCATCGACCAGCCGTCGGCAATGATGTGGTGCAGGTTCACCAGCAGCAGGTGATCCTCGGGGGCCAGAACCACCAGATGCGCCCGCAGCAGCGGGCCGGTCGTCAGATCAAAGGGCGCGCGGGCATCCGCCGCCACCAGATCACGCGCCAGCCGGTCGCGGGTGGCGGCGTCATGGGCGGAGAGGTCGGTCACCTGCAGCGGCAGGTCCCGTCGGGGCCGCACCACCTGCCGGGGCACACCCTGCACGGTGGGGAAATGGGTGCGCAGCGTCTCGTGCCGCGCAATCAGCCGGTCCAGCGTCTGCTGCAACAGCCCCTGCTCCAGCCGCCCTTGCAACCGCAGCGCGCCGGGGATGTTATAGAACGGATTGCCCGGTTCCAGCTGGTCAAGGAACCACAGCCGTTGCTGGGCAAAGGACAAGGGCAGATCATCCCGCCCCGCCGCGCGCGGATGCAGGACCGGCAGGCCCCGCGCACCTGTTACCGCCCGTTCGTCCAGTGCCGCCGCCAGATCGGCCAGCGTCGGCGCCTCGAAGAAAAGCCGGAGCGGCAGGTCGGACCCCCGTTCCGCCCGGATGCGCGAGGCCGCCTGTGTCGTCAGCAGCGAATGCCCGCCGAGGGCAAAGAAATTATCCTCGCGCCCGACCTGCGCGACGCCCAGCAGATCCTGCCAGATGCCCGCCAGCCAAAGCTCGGTTTCGCCCTGCGGGGGGCTGAACGTGCCCGCCTGCACCTCTGGTTGCGACAGGGCGGAGCGGTCAATCTTGCCATTGGCCGTCATCGGCCAGCATTCCAGCGGCAGAATGGCCGCAGGAACCATATGTTCGGGCAGGTCGCGCGCCAGCGCCCGGCGCAGCGCCGCCGGATCGGCAGCGCCTTCCGCCGCGATCACCCAGGCCAGCAGCCTCCCCTCGCGCGCCAGAACCAGTGCCTGTTCGACCCCCGGCTGCCGGGTCAGCGCCTGTTCGATCTCGCCGGGCTCGATCCGGTAGCCGCGCAGGCTGATCTGCGCATCGACCCGGCCCAGATGGTGCAGCGCGCCATCTGCCCGCCGCCGCGCCAGATCGCCCGAGCGATACATCCGCGCGCCGGGTGGCCCGAAACGATCGGGCAGGAAGGCCGCCGCCGTCTGGCCCGGCTGGTTCAGATAGCCCTGCGCCACGCCCTCGCCCGCGATCCACAGCTCCCCTACCGCGCCCAGCGGCACCGGGTTCAGCCGGGCGTCCAGCAGGTAGATGCGGGTATTGCCGATGGGCTGACCGATCGCCGGATCATCGCCCGCCCCCGGCGCCACCGCGCCCGCCGTGGCGATCACCGTCGTCTCGGTCGGGCCGTAATTGTTGTGCAAAACCCAGCCCGCGCCCTCGGCCGGACGTTGGCGCAGCCGGTCGCCGCCGGTCATCACCGCCATGCCCGCGCGGTCAAGCTGCCCCCCCGCCATGCCCAGTTCGGCCAGCGGCGTGGTCAGGAAACAGGCGTCTGCCTGCTGACCGACCAGCCAGTCCAGCAGATGCGCCGGATCGTCCTGCACCGGCTGCGGCGTCATCACCAGCGTGCCGCCCGCGGCAAGGATCGGCCAGGTCTCGGCTACCGAACCGTCAAAGCCGAAGCGCATGGTGGCAACGAAGCGGCTCTCCGGGCCGAAGGACAGATAGCCCGCCATCCAGTTGCACAGATTGCGCAGGCCGCGATGTGGCACCACCACACCCTTGGGCCGCCCGGTGGAGCCGGAGGTATAGATCACATAGGCCGCCGCCTCGGCCGGGGCGGCAAGCAGGGCGCTGTCATCGGGCGGCAGCCCGGCCACATCGGCCGGGTCAAGGCAGGGCAATCCGCCCGCAAAGGCCGCCCGCCCGCCGATCACCAGCGCCGGGGCCGCATCTTCCAGCATATAGGCCAGTCGCTCTGCCGGGTAAGACGGCTCCAGCGGCAGATAGGCCGCACCGCAGCGCAGCACCGCCAGCATCGCCGCCACCCGCCAGGGTTCGGCCTCGGCATGGATCGCCACCAGATCCCCCGGCCCGATCCCCCGCGCCCGCAAGGCGGTGGCAAAGCGCCGCGCCAGCAGGTCCAGCCCCTGCCGGCTCAACCCCGCCGCCCCGCAAACGATGGCCGGATGATCCGGCGCTTCGACCGCCAGCGCCGCCAGCCGCGCCACCGGATCGGCCATCCCCTCGCTGCGCGGCCCGCGCGCCAGCGTCACCGTCAGCAGCGCCTGCTCCTCGATCCCCAGGATCGGCAGATCACCCAGCGGCAACGACAGATCGGCCGCCGCCATGGCCTGAAGCAGCGCGGTCAGGTTGCGCCCGATCCGCGCCGCCGTATCCGGCCGGAACAGCCCGGCATCATAGGCGAGTTGCAGGCTCAGCCCGCCTTCGGGCAGTTCCACCGCCGTCACCGTCAGATCGAATTTCGGCGGTGCGGCGGGCAACGCGAAGGGCGCGACCTCCAGCCCCGGCAGATGCACCGCCTGCCCGGCGGCATTCTGCAAGACCAGCACCGTCTGAAACAACGGCGCCTGATCCAGACGGCGCGCGGCACCCGTCGCCTCCACCACCCGCTCGAACGGGGCGGATTGATGGGCAAAGGCCGCCTCCACCTGCTCGCGCACCGCGCGCAGGTAATCCCCCAGCGGCAGGTCAGGCCGGGGCTGGCAGCGCAGCGCGACCATGTTGACGAAGAAGCCGAAAATCCCCTCGACCTCGGCCCGTGCGCGATTGGCAACCGGGCTGCCGATGCAGATGTCCTCCTGCCGGGCATAGCGGGCCAGCAGGGCCCCCTGCCCCGCCAGCAGCAGGGTGAACAGCGTTGTGCCCTGTTGTGTGGCCAGCCGCCGCAACCCGGCCACCACCGGCGCCGCAAGCTCCAGATCGACCGCGCCGCCCTGCCCGGAGGGCAGCGCCGGGCGCGCGAAATCGGCGGGGAAGGTCGAGACCGGCGGCAGATCGGCCAGCGCCGCCTTCCACCAGTCCAGTGCCTCGTCCTGAACCGGCGCGCCGGGGCCGTTCTGCCACAGCGCGTAATCGGCATAGTCCAGCCGCAGGGCGGGCAGGCTTTCGCCATGCCACAGCAAGGCCACCTCGCGCATCAGCAGCGCGATGGACCAGCCATCGGCCACGATATGATGCAGGGTGATGACCAGCAGATGATCACCCTCGCCCAGCCGGAACAGCGCCGCCCGGATCAGGGGGGCCACCGACAGATCGAAGGGCCGTGCCGCTTCGGCCGCCGCGAGGCGCCGCGCTTCCTCCAGCCGTGCCTGAGCCGGAACGCCCGTCAGATCCGTGACCTCCAGCGTGATCCGCGCCGCCTCCGATGGCAGCACCACCTGACGCGGCAGGCCGTTCACCACCACGAAGCGGGTGCGCAGCGCGGCATGCCGCTCCATGATCCGGTGCAGCACCGCTTCCAGACGCGCCACATCCAGCGCGCCGCTGAGCCGGAAGGCCGCGGGCAGGTTATAGGCCGCGCTTTCGGGGTCCAGCGTCTGCACGAACCACAATCGCTGTTGCTGGCCCGACAGCGGATAATCCGCCGACGCCGCCCGGCGCGGCCGGATTTCCCGCGCCGCGATCCAGTCCAGCAGCGCAGGCTTCGCCGCCCGGATCTCGGCGATCAGAGCCTCGTCCAGCGCCTCCAGATCGCCCTCCAGCTCCAGATCGCCGTCATCCGCCGAAACCGTGATGCCAAGCGCGGCCAGCCGCCGCCACAGAACCGCTGCCGTCATATCCGCATCTTCTTCTTCGGGGTCTCCGGCGCGGGGCCGCGCAGGCTGTCGATATGCCGGGCCAGCGATTCCACGGTTTGCAGCGCGAAGGCCTTTTCCAGCCCGATCTCGATCCCGAAGGCCTCGCCCAGCCGGTTCAGCGCCGTCACCGCCCGCAGCGAATGACCGCCCAGCCGGAAGAAATTGTCGGTCACACCGACTTCCCCGCGGCCCAGAACCTCGGCCCAGATCGCGGCGATACGCGCCTCGGTCTCGGTCCGGGGGGCGACGAAGGCCACCGCCTTGGTGAAATCGGGCGCCGGCAGCGCCTTGCGGTTCACCTTGCCATTCGGTGTCAGCGGCACCGCCTCCAGCACCACGAAAGCTGTGGGCATCATGAAGTCGGGCACACGGCCCGCCAGTTGCTCGCGCAGATCCGCCTCGTCGAAGGACCGCGCCACGACATAGGCGATCAGCCCCAGTTCGCCGCTGGCATCCGGCCCGGCCACCACCACCGCCTCGCGGATACCGCAGGCCATGATCGCGGCCTCCACCTCGCCCGGCTCGATCCGCACGCCTCGGATCTTCAGCTGGTCATCCGCCCGGCCAAGGAAGTCGATGGCCCCGTTCGGCAGATAGCGCGCCCGGTCGCCGGTGCGATACATCCGGCTGCCGGGCGGCCCCAGCGGATCGGGGATGAAGGCCCCCGCCGTCAGGTCGGGACGGTTCACATAACCCCGCGCCAGCGCAACCCCGGCGATGAACAGATGCCCCGGCACACCCACGGGAACCGGCTCCATATCATCGTCCAGCACATACATCGCCACATTGTCGATGGGCCGCCCGATGGGCACCCCCGGACCAAAGCGCGGATCTTCCGGTGCGCAGGGCCAATGCGTGACCTCCACCGCCGCCTCGGTCGGGCCATAGAGGTTGTGCAGCCGCACATGCGGCACAAACTCTGCCAGCCGGTCCTGCACCGCGCGCGGCAGCGCCTGCCCCGAACACAGCACCCCGCGCAGCGAGGCGTAATCCGACGGGTCGGCCTGCCCCAGCGAGGCTTCCACCATCGGCGGCACGAAATGGATCAGCGTGATCGCCTCCTCCCGCACCAGCCGCGCCAGATAGGCGACATCGACATGCCCACGCGGCCGCGCGATGACCAGCACCCCCCCGGCCACCAGCGGCAGGAAGATCTCGCCCACCGACACGTCGAAACCGAAGGGCGTCTTCTGCACCATCCGGTCCCCGGGCTGCACCGCAAAGGCATGATGCAGCCACAGGACGCGGTTCACGATGGCCCTGTGCTCGACGCATACGCCCTTTGGTTTTCCGGTGGAGCCTGATGTGTAGATGACATAGGCGGCGTTTTGGGGGGTTGTTCGGGTTTCCGGCGGGGTTTCGGGGAGGGAGCGGGCCTCGCTCTCGCCGTTGGCGGGATCGGGGTGGGTGGCGAGGGTCAGCACCGGGGCGGGGGTCAGGGATTGCAGGCGGCTGGCCTGCGCGCTCTGGGCCAGCACCAGCACCGGCGCCGCGTCTTCCAGCATATAGGCCAGCCGGTCGTCGGGGTGTTCGGGGTCCAGCGGCACATAGGCACCGCCCGCCTTCAGCACCGCGAGCAGCCCCACGATCATCTCGAACGAGCGTTCGCAGCACAGGCCCACCCGCGTCTCGGGGCCGACGCCGAGCTGCACCAGACGATGCGCCAGCCGGTTGGCGCGCGCCTCCAGCGCGGCATAGGTCAGGCTGATGCCCTCGCAGCGCAGCGCGATCCGGTCCGGGTGCCGCGCGGCGGCGGCACTGACCAG
Organism: Gemmobacter sp. LW-1; assembly: GCF_001303875.1. NCBI lineage: Bacteria > Pseudomonadati > Pseudomonadota > Alphaproteobacteria > Rhodobacterales > Paracoccaceae > Gemmobacter > Gemmobacter sp. LW-1. Next base: position 10,746 of record NZ_LJSC01000065.1, read on the forward strand.
CGTGTCCAGCCGCCCGGTTCCCGTTTCGGCTTCCCG
>NZ_LJSC01000066.1:0-6640 GCF_001303875.1 Gemmobacter sp. LW-1
CTCAACCTCGCCACCCTCTGGCGCAGCACCGCCGCCGATCTGGAGGCCCTCCGCCTCACCGCCAGCGCCGCAATCGACGCCGCGACGACGGTCGAGGAGGTCGGCGCGGCGATGGCAGGCCTTCCAGCCTGAACCAGAAGCGCCATCCGCTGACCTATGCGGGTGGCGCATAGCTCGCACATCGCCATTTCTCCTAACGCATTGAAATCATGTAACTATGAACTGGAAGGCCGCCAGTTCCGAGTTTCCGGCCCAAAAACAGGGGTTTCGGGGGCGAAAGACCGGGTGAAATCCCCATAAGGTGTTGAAAAGACGTAACTATGAACTGAGTTGAAAAATCCGCGCACGAGTTCCGAGTTTCGCACTTTCCCCGGATTGGCTGAATCGCCCTGAAACAGCCGTTAAAGCCAAGTTTTATTGATGTTTTCGGGCGATTAGCAGCTCGGGTCCGGGCGCCAGCGAGGGCGCGGATCACGCTCTGGCCACCTGTTTGGCGCAATATTTTCGTCGCGACCGCCATGACCGCCCCGGAGTCGCCCAGACACGGCACCAGAACCTCACAGCCTCGGCAAGCGCCTTATTTTATTGAGGAAAGACGGTTGGCGACGGGTAACGACACCTAGCGACGGATAGGGCAACGCACTCTCTTAAAAAACCCTATGTTTTTGTCGCGTTACAGATATTCCGCTTCAATCCGCCGCCAAATGGGGGAAGGAATGGTGGAAAAAGACAGTGTGATGAGCCGAATTTCTCTTTTATTTCATGCGCTTAGCGGGTGAAAATTGGCGGAACAGGTGGGATTCGAACCCACGGGGCCATCTCTGGCCCGACCGATTTCAAGTCGGTTGCCTTAGACCACTCGGCCACTGTTCCGGATGTTTTCCTAGCGGGTTGTGGTGGGTTTGCCAAGGGTGATTGGCGGGGTGTTGCAGGGATCTGGCAGGGTGCGTTCGTTTGGTTAATATATTGAAAATACAATAATAATTGACTTTTTAATGCCGGGGATATAGAGATGGTTGCATGCTAGAAGAAATGCGGCGAGCGACGGATCGGGGGGCACCCGGGGCGCTCGCTTTTCCATTTCACTCGTGCGGAGGCATGAGAGGCGGGCGGCAGCAGGATGGGAATGGACTTCTCTGCGGGAGAGAACGGGCCTGAGGCTTTGCTGAGGGCGACGGAAGATTATTACCAGGAAATCGCGCTGGAGCTGGCCACGGCCACGCGAAGGCTGCGGGATGGCGAACTGGGCGAGGTGAAGGCGGCAGCGCAGGCCGTGAAGGATCTGCGTGTGGCTTTCCAGATGGTCATGGATGAAAGGACGCGCGTTGACAAACTCCGCAAGCAGGTTGCCGGGGTCGCAGGAGGCTCTGGCGGAGAACTGGATTTCGCCGCGGCCCGGGCTGAAATCGGGCGCAGGCTGGCTCGCCTCCGTGACGCCGGCGGTGGTGGATGAGTTTCTGGGCGGGCTGAGCGATGAAGCGCTGCTGGCGCTGCCGTGGATGTTCGAGTTCTGGGCGCTGCCGCACCAGCTTCCGCCTGAGGGGGCCTGGAAAACCTGGGTCATCATGGGCGGACGCGGGGCAGGCAAGACGCGGGCCGGGGCGGAATGGGTGCGCGCGCAGGTGGAAGGCGCGCGCCCCGCCGACCCCGGCCGGGCCAGCCGGGTGGCGCTGGTGGGTGAGACGCAGGATCAGGTGCGCGAGGTGATGATCTTCGGCGACAGCGGGATTCTGGCGTGCTCGCCCCCGGATCGGCGCCCGCAATGGGAGGCGGGGCGGCGGCGGCTGGTCTGGCCGAATGGCGCGGTGGCGCAGGTGTTTTCGGCGCATGAGCCGGAAAGCCTGCGCGGGCCGCAGTTCGACGCAGCCTGGGTGGACGAGCTGGCGAAGTGGAAGAAGGCGGAGGAGACCTGGGACCAGCTGCAATTCGCGCTGCGTCTGGGGCCGCATCCGCAGCAGGTGGTGACGACGACGCCGCGCAATGTGGCGGTGCTGAAGGCGATCCTGAACAACCCGTCCTCGGTGGTGACCCATGCGCCGACGGATGCCAACCGCGCCTATCTGGCGGCGAGTTTCCTCGATGAGGTGACGGCGCGCTATGGCGGCACGCGGGCGGGTATGCAGGAGCTGGAGGGCATTCTGGTCGAGGATGCGGAAGGCGCCTTGTGGACGCAGGCGATGCTGGAGCGCACGCGTGTCACCGAGGCTCCGGCGAGGGGGCGGGTGGTGGTGGCGGTCGATCCGCCGGTCACCGGTCATGGCGGCTCGGACGAGTGCGGGATCGTGGTGGTCAGCGCGGTGACCGAGGGGCCGGTGCAGGACTGGCGGGCCTGTGTGCTGGAAGATGCCAGCGTGCAGGGCGCCTCGCCCGATGGCTGGGCGCGGGCGGCGATTGCCGCCATGCAGCGGCACGGCGCTGACCGGCTGGTGGCCGAGGTCAATCAGGGCGGCGATCTGGTGCAGGCGGTGATCCGGCAGGTTGATCCGCTGGTGCCGTTCCGGGCGGTGCGGGCCTCGAAGGGCAAGGCCGCGCGGGCTGAGCCGGTGGCGGCACTGTATGAGCAGGGACGGGTGACTCATCTGCGGGGGCTGGCGCGGCTGGAGGATCAGATGTGCCGGATGACGGCGCGGGGGTATGAAGGCCGTGGCTCGCCCGACCGGGTGGACGCGCTGGTCTGGGCGCTGACCGCGCTGATGGTGGAGCCTGCGCAGCGGCAGGCCAGCCCGCAGGTGCGGCGGCTGTAGACGCCTCCGGCGGGAGTATTTGGACAAGTAGCAAGAGGCTCCGGGTCGCGCGCGCTGGCGTGCGGGCATGGTGGGCTGTTGCCCGGATGAAGGAGAGCGGGATGGTGTTCGATTTCCTGCGGCGCGCCGAAAGGGTGGCGCCGGAGCAGAAAGCCTCGGCCACGGGGCGGGTGGTGGCCTTCGGGCTTTCGGGCCGGTCGGTCTGGAGCGCGCGGGATACGGTGAGCCTTGTGCGCAACGGCTTTCAGGGCAATCCGGTGGGGTTTCGCGCGGTGAAGCTGATCGCCGAGGCGGCGGCGGCGCTGCCTCTGGTCTTGCAGGATGCCGAGCGGCGCTATGAGCAGCACCCGGTGCTGGATCTGGTACGGCGGCCCAATCCGGCGCAGGGGCGGGCGGATCTGTTTGAGGCGGTCTATGCGCAGCTTCTGCTGTCGGGCAACGCCTATCTGGAGGCGGTGCCGGGGGTAGGCAAGGTTCCGGGCGAGCTGCATGTGCTGCGCTCGGACCGGATGAGCCTGGTGCCGGGGGCGGATGGCTGGCCTGTCGCCTATGACTATACAGTCGGCGGCCGGGTGCATCGGTTCGACATGACGGGTGAGGTGGTGCCGGTCTGCCATATCCGCAGCTTCCATCCGCAGGACGACCATTACGGTTTCGCGCCGATGCAGGCGGCGGCGGTGGCGCTGGATGTGCATTCGGCGGCGAGTGCCTGGTCGAAGGCGCTGCTGGACAATGCGGCGCGGCCCTCGGGGGCCATCGTCTACAAGGGCGGTGACGGGCAGGCGGTGCTGAGCCCCGATCAATATGACCGGCTGGTGACCGAGATCGAGGCGAACCATCAGGGCGCGCGCAATGCCGGGCGACCGATGCTTCTGGAAGGCGGGCTGGACTGGAAGCCGATGGGGTTCTCGCCCAGCGACATGGAGTTCCAGAAGACCAAGGAGGCAGCGGCGCGGGAAATCGCAATCGCCTTCGGGGTGCCGCCCATGCTGATCGGGATTCCGGGCGACGCGACCTATGCGAATTATCAGGAGGCGAACCGCGCCTTCTATCGGCTGACGGTGCTGCCCTTGGTGGGCAAGGTCACGGCGGCGGTGTCGCATTGGCTGGCGGGCTTCACCGGCGAGGCGGTGGAGCTGCGCCCCGATCTGGATCAGGTGCCGGCGCTGGCGGTGGAGCGTGACCAGCAATGGGCGCGGGTCGGTGCGGCCGATTTCCTGACGCAGGCCGAAAAGCGCGCGCTGCTGGGGCTGCCGCGGCTGGCGGAGGAGGAATGAGCGGGCGCGAGCGGGCCTCAGGCGGGTCGCGCTATCTATACGACAGTTTCGACGCGGCTGCGGCGCGGATCGAGGCGAACGAGCGCGTGGCGGAGGAACGCTGGAGCGCGCTGGAATATCGGCTGACGCAGATCGACGGCGCGCTGGAGCGGCTGGAAAAGCGGATCTGGCTGGGGGTTTACGGCGTCGCGGCCTTCCTGCTGGCACAGGGGGCCGAGGCGGTGCTGAAAGCGGCGATGAGGTGACGGGCATGGGATATATCACGGGCTTCGGCGCGCCGGAGCGGAAATTCGTGGCCTTGGGCGACACGGCTGAGGCCGGGTTGCGGGTCATCGGCGGCACCGAGATCGAGGGCTATGCGAGCCTGTTCGGGCGCGGCGATCAGGGTGGCGATGTGGTGCAGGCGGGGGCCTATGCCGGATCTCTGGTCAGGCTGGGCGCGGCAGGGCGGCGGGTGAAGATGCTGTGGCAGCATGATCCGACGCAGCCCATCGGCATCTGGGACGAGGTGCGCGAGGATGGCCGTGGCCTTTGGGTCAAGGGGCGTCTCTTGCCCGAGGTGGCGCGTGGCCGCGAGGCAGCGGCGCTGCTGGCGGCGGGGGCCATCGACGGGCTGTCGATCGGCTATCGCACGGTCAAATCGGAACGCGACGGGAAGGGGCAGCGGCTTCTGACCGAGCTGGAGCTGTGGGAGGTGTCGCTGGTCACCTTCCCCATGCTTGCGGAGGCGCGGGTGGCGGCGAAGGGCGATCACCCCGACGACACCTGGCGTTCGCTGGCGCAGGTCTTTGACGAGGCCCGCCGGACCCTGGCCGACCGCTAGGCGGCCTTCACGACCAGACGGAAAGGACAAGGCAATGACCGGGCACAAGGCGCGCGGCGAAGGCGGCATGTCTGCCGTCCCGCTGGAATCAGCGGTGGAAATGAAAGCCGCCATGATGGGTTTCCTGAATGAATTCAGCGTCTTTCAGGGTGAAGTGAAATCTGCGTTGCAACAACAGGAAGAGCGACTGACCATGCTGGATCGCAAAACCATGACCTACGGCCGCCCCGCGCTTTCGGCTGCGGCCGAATTGGGCGCGCCCCATCAGAAGGCCTTCGACGCCTATCTGCGTTCGGGCGATGATGACGGGCTGCGCGGGCTCGTGCTGGAGGGCAAGGGGCTGAACACCGCCGTGGCGGCCGAGGGCGGCTATCTGGTGGACCCGCAGACGGCGGAGACCATCCGGTCGTCCCTGAAATCCACCTCGTCGCTGCGGGCGATTGCCAATGTGGTGCAGGTGGAGGCAACCTCCTTCGATGTGGTGATCGACCACAGCGATGTGGGCACCGGCTGGGCCACCGAGGCGAGCGCCGTGACCGAGACCGCCGCGCCGCAGATCGAGCGTATCTCGATCCCGCTGCATGAGCTTTCGGCCATGCCGAAGGCCAGCCAGCGCCTGCTGGACGACAGCGCCTTCGATGTCGAAGGCTGGCTGGCGGGCCGTATTGCCGACAAGTTTGCCCGTGCCGAGGCAGCGGCCTTTGTCGGTGGCGATGGCGTGGGCAAACCCAAGGGCTTTTTGACCGGAACCAAGGTGGCGCAGGCGAGCTGGGCCTGGGGCAGCCTTGGCTACATTGCCACTGGCACGGCAGGAGATTTTTCGGCAACCAATCCGGCGGATGCCATCGTCGATCTGGTCTATGCGCTGGACGCCACCTATCGCGCCAATGCGAGCTTCGTCATGAACTCGAAAACCGCGGGCGCGGTGCGCAAGATGAAGGATGCCGATGGTCGCTTCCTGTGGAGCGACGGTCTGGCGGCGGGCGAACCCGCGCGGCTGATGGGCTATCCGGTGCTGATCGCAGAGGACATGCCCGACATCGGCGCCAATGCCTATGCCATCGCTTTCGGCGATTTCGCGGCCGGCTATACGGTGGCCGAACGCCCGGATCTGCGTGTGCTGCGCGACCCGTTTTCCGCCAAGCCGCATGTGCTGTTCTATGCCACAAAGCGCGTGGGCGGCGGGGTCAGCGATTTCGCGGCGATCAAGCTTCTGAAATTTGCCGTCTCCTGACCGGCTGACGGATGGTCCGGGGGCGTAGCGCCCGGACCTGCGGACGCGCGCCTGTCCGGCGCCTTCTAGCTGCTCCCCTCCGTCTGAGTGGCGCGGGGCGCGCGTCCGGTCCCGCCTTGGGGCGCATTTGAGGGGCAAGGAGCGGATGATGATGTTGACAGAGTTGACGAGCGTGCCGGGGGCAGCGCTGCCGGTGCAGATTTTGCGGGATCACCTGCGACTGGGCACCGGCTTTTCTGATGACGGAATGCAGGATGGCTTGCTGGAAAGCTGTCTCCGGGCGGCGATGGCGGCGATTGAGGCGCGCACCGGCAAGGTGCTTCTGACGCGGACTTTTCGCCTGGCGCTGGACCGCTGGCGTGATGCGACGGCTCAGGCGCTGCCGGTGGCGCCGGTCTCGGTGGTGAATTCGGTCACGCTGTTCGATGCGGGTGAGGCGGCGGTGCCGGTTGCGCCCGCGCGGTGGAAGCTGATTGTCGACACACATCGGCCGCGGCTGGCGTCGGTGGGCACGCTGCTGCCGACGGTGCCCGAGGATGGTCGGGTGGAGGTCGTGTTTGAG
>NZ_LJSC01000066.1:6681-17108 GCF_001303875.1 Gemmobacter sp. LW-1
CGATCTGGCGCAAGCGGTACTGCTGCTCGCCGGGCAGTTCTACGAGACCCGGCACGAGCCGGGGGGGCAGGCCGAGGCGTTGCCGCGCGGGGTGCAACTGCTGGTGGAACGCTGGCGCAATGTGCGTGTGCTGGGCGGGGGCGCGGCATGAGGGCGCCTTCGCTGACACGGCCTTTGTTGTTGGAGGCGCGTTCGCGCGTGGCGGACGGCGCGGGTGGCTATGTGGAAAGCTGGCAGGCGCTGGGCACGCTCTGGGCTGAGGTGTTGCCGGGCGCCGGGCGTGAGGTCCCGGGTGAGGAGGTGGTGATGGCCTCGGTCGCGTATCGGATCGTGGTGCGGGGCGCGGCCCAGGGCGCGGCCTCGCGTCCGCTGCCGGGGCAGCGGTTCCGCGACGGGGCACGGCTGTTCCCGATCCTCGCGGTGACGGAGCGCGATGCGGCCGCGCGCTATCTGATCTGTTTCGCGCGGGAGGAGGTGCCAGCATGAGCTATGGCGTCGCGGCTGCCTTGCAGGCGGCGATCTATCAGCGGCTCGTAGCGGCGCTTCCTGATGTGCCCGTGTTTGATGCGCCGCCTGTGGGCGGGGGCAGCGGAAGCTTCGTGCTGATCGGGCCGGAGGAGGCGCTGGATGTCAGCGACAAGACCGGCGCGGGGGCACTGCACCGGGTGCAGATCAGTGTGATTTCCGATGCGGCCGGGTTCCTGACCGCGAAGGAAATCGCGGTCCGCGTCTCGGATGCGCTGACGGATCAGGCGCTGGTGCTGGCGCGCGGACGGGTGGTGTTGACGCGCTTCGTCCGGGCGGTGGCGCGGCGGCTGGGCGCCGGTGCCACACGACGGATCGACCTGCGCTTCGACATCCGGGTCGAGGATTGAGTTGCACTAATCGAACATTATTGGCGGTTGATCTGTGGATATATCGCTAATCCATACAGTAATCGGAGAATTCCATGGCAGTGCAAAGCGGCAAGGACTTGCTGGTCAAGATCGACCTGAACGGCAGCCTTCAGTTCGAGACCATCGCGGGGTTGCGCGCCACGCGCATCAGCTTCAACGCGGAAACGGTGGATGTGACCAGCCTTGAAAGCCAGGGCGGCTGGCGCGAGCTGCTGGCGGGGGCGGGTGTGCGCTCGGCCAGTATCTCGGGCTCGGGGGTGTTCCGGGACTCCAATACCGACGAACGCGCGCGGCAGATATTCTTTGACGGCGAGATGCCGAATTTCCAGGTGGTGATCCCGGATTTCGGCATCGTGGAGGGGCCGTTCCAGATCACCGCCATCGAATATTCCGGCAGCCATAACGGCGAGGCGACTTATGAACTGACGCTCGCCTCAGCCGGGGCGCTGACGTTTACGGCGCTCTGACCATGGCGAACCCTTTTGCCGGTGAGGTGGTGGTGACGCTGGAGGGCGTGCCGCATGTGGCGAAGCTGACGCTGGGGACGTTGGCGGAACTGGAGATGACCCTGGGCGAGGACACGTTGGTGGATCTGGTGGCGCGATTCGAGGCGGGGCGGATCTCCAGCCGCGATGTGTTGGCCTTGCTGGTGGCGGGATTGCGTGGCGGCGGCTGGCAGGGCCGGGCCGAGGATCTGCGCACGGTCGAGATCGGCGGCGGGCCGGTCGGGGCGGCACGGGCGGCGGCGGAACTTCTGGCGCGGGCCTTCGCGCTGCCGGGCGAGGCATGAGCGGCATCGACTGGCCGGGCCTCATGCGGGCGGGGCTGAACGGGCTTGGACTGACCCCGGCCGAGTTCTGGCGGCTGACGCCGGTGGAGTTGCGGCTGATGCTGGGGGCGGATCGTGCGACCCCGGCGATGACACGGACGCGGCTGGATGAACTGGCCGCGGCCTTTCCCGATCTGAGGAAGGACAGGACGGATGGCGGATCTGGAGACGCTTGAAGATCAGGTCGCGGCGCTGGAGGCGACACTGGATGGCACGACCGGCATGGTCACCGCCTTCGAGGGCGAGCTGGCGCGGATGCGCGATACGCTGCTGTTCACCGGCCGCGAGGTCAATCAGCTGAGCAGCGGCATCAGCGGCGGCCTGCGGCGCGCCTTTGACGGGCTGGTGTTCGACGGGATGAAGCTGTCGGACGCGCTGAAGAGCGTGGCGCGCAGCATGGTCGACACGGTTTACGGCGTGGCGATGAAGCCCGTGCAGAATGCGGTGGGCGGGTTGCTGGCGGAGGGGATGAACGCGCTGTTCAGCGGGATCATGCCCTTCGCCAAGGGCGGCGCCTTCACGCAAGGCCGGGTGATGCCCTTCGCCAAGGGCGGCGTGGTATCCAGCCCGGTCAGCTTTCCCATGCGTGGCGGCAGCGGGTTGATGGGCGAGGCGGGGCCGGAGGCGATCATGCCGCTGGCGCGCGGCGCCGACGGGCGGCTGGGGGTGCAGGCCTCGGGCGGCGGGCGGCCGGTGACGGTGGTGATGAACATCACGACCCCCGACGTGCAGGGCTTTCAGCGCAGCCAGTCACAAATCGCGGCACAGGCCAGCCGGGCGCTGGCGCGTGGCCAGCGCAACCGCTGAGGAGGGATCATGGCATTTCACGACATTCGCTTTCCCGCCAATCTGAGCTTCGGCTCGGTCGGCGGGCCGGAGCGGCGCACGGAAATCGTGACGCTGACCAACGGGTTCGAGGAACGGAACACGCCCTGGGAGCATTCGCGCCGGCGCTATGATGCGGGGGTGGGCTTGCGTTCTCTGGACGATGTGGAAACGCTGATCGCGTTTTTCGAGGCGCGGCGCGGGCAGATGTTCGGCTTCCGCTGGAAGGACTGGTCGGATTACAAATCCGGCCGCGCCTCGCGCGCGGTGACGCCGTTCGACCAGATCATCGGCACGGGCGATGGCGCGCGGGTCGAGTTCGGGCTGTGCAAGACCTATCGCTCGGGCGAGGCGAGCTATGTGCGGCCGGTGGTGAAGCCGGTGCGCGGCAGCGTCGTGGTGGCGGTGGATCGCGACCAGAAGGTCGAGGGGCCGGAGTTCGACATTGATACCACAACGGGGGTAGTGCGGTTTTCCACGCCGCCTGCGGTGGGCGTGGCGGTCTCGGCCGGGTTCGAATTCGATGTGCCGGTGCGGTTTGATACCGACCGCATTCAGACTTCGGTCGCCTCGTTCCAGGCGGGCGATGTGCCCAGTGTTCCGGTGGTGGAGGTGCGGGTATGAGTGCGCGCGACGATCTGCTCGCGCATCTGGCGGGCGGCGTGACGACGGTGTGCCGGGCCTGGCTGGTGCGGCGGGTTGACGGGACGCAGATGGGCTTTACCGACCATGACGGTGATCTGCGGTTCGGGGGGGTAACCTTCCGCGCCTCGACCGGGCTGACGGCAGGGGCCTTGCAGCAATCGACCGGGCTTTCGGTCGATAATACGCAGGCCGTGGGGGCGCTGAGCGATGCGGGGCTGACCGAAGCTGATATTCTGGCCGGGCGCTATGACGGGGCGGAGGTGGAGGCCTGGCTGGTCAACTGGGCCGACCCGACGCAGCGCGACCTGCTGTTTCGGGGGACTGTGGGCGAGATTACCCGTAACGGTGCGGGGTTCGAGGCAGAACTGCGCGGGCTGGCGGAGCGGCTGAACCATCCGCAGGGGCGGGTCTATCAGCGCGAATGCGCAGCGCTGCTTGGGGATCGGGAGTGCGGGGTGGATCTGCAAGACCCGCAGTTCACTGCCGATTGTGTGCTCGCCGAGGTGACGGAGCGAAGGGTGTTCCGCTTTGCCCCACTGGCCGAATGTCCGCAGGGCTGGTTCGCAAGCGGGGTGCTGACTTTGCGCGACGGGGCGGCTGCGGGACTGTCGGGGTCGATCAAGACAGACCGCATCCTTGCCGACGGGCGGCGCGAGATCGGGCTGTGGCGCGCCTTGGGTGCCGATGTGGCGGCGGGCACGTCGGTACGGCTGGTGGCGGGATGCGACAAGCGGACTGAGACCTGTCGGCAGAAGTTCAACAATTTCCTGAACTTTCGTGGCTTCCCGCATATTCCGGGCGAGGACTGGCTGACCTCTTTCCCGTCGTCGTCGTTGGTCAATGACGGCGGGAGCCTGCGCGGATGAACCGGGGGGAGGAGATCGTTGCCGAGGCGCGGCTCTGGATTGGCACGCCCTACCTGCATCAATGCGCGACACGGGGGGCCGGGACGGATTGTCTTGGCCTGATCCGTGGCGTCTGGCGGGTGCTGGTGGGGCCGGAGCCGACCGAAGTTCCGCCCTATACGCAGGACTGGGCCGAACCCTCGGGAGAAGAGGCGCTTCTGGCGGCGGGGGCGCAGTTTCTGATCCCCAGGCCGCTGACAGAACTCGCGTCGGGCGATGTGATCCTGTTTCGCATGCGCGAGGGCAGCGTGGCGAAGCATCTGGGCATCCTGACCGAGGTCGGGCGGCGTGAAAGCTTCGTTCACGCCTATACGGCGCATGGGGTGATCGAAAGCCCGCTTTCTGCCCCCTGGAAGCGCCGCATCGCGGCGCGGTTCGCATTTCCTGACCGTGCAGAGCGCGGCTGAGCAATCTTCGAAGGAGCGCGCTGAATGGCGACGATACTGCTGTCCGCGGCGGGGGCCGCAATCGGATCGGGCTTTGGCGGCACGGTTCTGGGCCTGTCCGGCGCGGTCATCGGCCGCGCAGTGGGGGCCACGCTGGGCCGCGTGCTGGATCAGAAGCTGCTGGGCGCGGGCTCCGAGGCGGTCGAGGTTGGGCGGGTGGACCGTTTCCGCCTGATGGGCGCCTCGGAAGGGGCGGCGGTGGCGCAGGTCTTTGGCCGGGTGCGGGTGTCGGGTCAGGTGATCTGGGCCACACGCTTCATGGAGCAGACCAGCACCACTGGCGGCGGCAAGGGTGCGCCGAGGCCGCGCACCACGACCTATTCCTACAGCGTCAGTCTTGCCGTCGCGCTGTGTCAGGGGCGGATTTCCAGCATTGGCCGGATCTGGGCCGACGGGGTGGAAATCGCGCCGGGTGATTTGAACCTGCGGGTCTATACCGGCAGCGAGACGCAACTGCCCGATCCGAAGATCGAGGCGGTGGAGGGTGCGGATCTGGCGCCAGCCTATCGTGGTATCGCCTATGTGGTGATCGAGGATCTGGAGCTTGGCCGTTTCGGCAACCGGGTGCCGCAGCTTTCCTTCGAGGTGATCCGCCCGGCGCAGGGGGCTGCGGCGGAGGCGATGACCAGCCTTCAGGAGGCGGTGCGTGCGGTCGCGCTGATCCCCGGCACGGGCGAATATTCGCTGGCGACGACGGCAGTTCATTATGCCGAGGGCGATGCAGCTGTGCGGTCGGCGAATGTGAACTCGCCCTCAGGGCGCAGCGATTTCCTGACCTCGCTGAAACAGCTTGAGGAGGAGGCGCCGAACTGCGGCTCGGTCTCGCTGGTGGTATCGTGGTTCGGCAGTGACCTGCGCTGCGGGGACTGCGAGATCCGTCCCAAGGTCGAACAGACCGCGCAGGAAGGCGTGGGCATGGTCTGGCGCGCGGGCGGCATCGGGCGCGATGCGGCGCAGGAGGTGCCTCGCATTGACGGGAACTCTGTCTACGGCGGCACACCCGCCGATGCGGCGGTGGTGGAGGCGATCAAGGCGCTGCGGGCAAAGGGGCAGAGCGTGATGTTCTACCCCTTCATCCTGATGGAGCAACTGGCGGGCAACGGGCTGGAAAACCCCTGGGACGGCGCGGCCGACCAGCCGCCCTTGCCCTGGCGCGGCCGTATCACGCTGGCGCAGGCGCCGGGGCGGGCCGGGTCGAGCGATCAGACCTCTGGCGCGGTCGCCGAGGTGGCGGATTTCTTCGGCAGCGCCCAGCCTTCGGATTTCACCATTGAGGACACCTCGGTCAGCTATTCCGGCGCCGATGAATGGCGCTATCGCCGCTTCATCCTGCATTACGCGCATCTTTGCGCGGCGGCGGGCGGGGTCGATGCCTTCTGCATCGGGTCGGAAATGCGCGGGTTGACGCAGATCCGCGGGCCGGGTCACAGCTTTCCGGCGGTGGCGGCGCTGCGCCAGCTTGCGGCAGAGGTGCGGGCGATCCTCGGGCCTGCCACGAAGATCAGCTATGCTGCCGACTGGTCGGAGTATTTCGGCTATCACACGGGCGGGAATGTATATTTCCACCTTGATCCGCTTTGGGTCGACCCGAATATCGACTTCATCGGTATCGACAATTACATGCCGCTGAGCGACTGGCGCGACGAGGAGGGGCATCTGGATGCGGTATGGCGCCGGGTCTATGACCTTGATTATCTGAAGGCCAATGTCGCAGGCGGTGAGGGGTTCGACTGGTACTACGACAGTGACGAGGCCGAACGCCTGCAACGCCGTCGTCCCATCGAGGATGGTGCCTATGGCGAGCCCTGGGTCTATCGCTACAAGGATCTGCGGTCCTGGTGGTCCGAACGCCATCACGACCGGATCGACGGGGTGCGCGCGGCGGTGGCATCCGACTGGGTGCCGCAGTCGAAGCCGATCTGGTTCACCGAATACGGATGTGCGGCCATCGACAAGGGCACCAACCAGCCGAACAAGTTTCTGGACCCGAAATCCTCGGAATCCGTTTTACCGAGGGCATCGACCGGGCGGCGCGACGATCTGATGCAGATGCATTATCTGCTGGCGTTCCATGAATACTGGGCTGACCCGGTGCATAACCCGCGCTCGGCGCTTTATGACGGGCGGATGCTGGATACGGCGCGGTCGCATGTCTGGGCCTGGGATGCACGGCCCTATCCGGCCTTCCCTGCTGTTGCGAGCGTCTGGAGCGATGGTGGCAATTACGCGCGCGGCCACTGGATCACCGGACGCATCGCCGGGCAGCGGCTTGCGGCGGTGGTGGCCGAGATTTGCGAGCAGGCGGGGCTGACGGATTTCGACGTCTCCGATCTGGTCGGCGTGGTGCGCGGCTTTCACCTGACCGAGATCGGGTCGGCCCGCGCTGCGTTGCAGCCGCTGATGCTGGCCTATGGGTTCGATGCGACGGATCAGGGCGGCAAGCTGGTGTTTCGCATGCGCGACGGGCAGATAGGGGCGGCATTCGCAACGGATCGCCTCGCGGTTTCGGCCGATCTGTCTGGGCCGGTGGAGACCAGCCGCAGCCCCGAGCCGGAGAGTGCCGGGCGGGTGATGCTTGGCTTTACCGAGGCCGATGGTGATTTTGCGTCGCGACAGGCGGTGGCCGTGGCGCCGGGGGATGCGGTGCCGACGGTGGCGCAATCCGATCTGCCGCTGGTTTTGACGCGGGCCGAGGGTGCTGCCATCGCCGAACGCTGGCTGGCCGAGGCGCAGGTGGCGCGCGATACCCTGCGTTTCGCACTGCCACGCTCGGCCATGGCGCTGCGCGTGGGCGAGGTTGCGCGGGTTGCTGGGGCAGACTACCGCATCGACCGTCTGGAACATGGTGATGTTCTGATGGCCGAAGGTGTGCGCACGGAACGCGGGCTGTACCTGCCTGCGCCCCATGCCGAGGAAATTCCGGAGCCCCGTGCATATCTGGCGCCGCTGCCGGTTTATCCGGTGTTTCTCGACCTGCCGCTGCTGACAGGCTCTGAGGTTCCCGGGGCGCCGCATCTGGCAGTGGGCGGTCGGCCCTGGCCCGGAACGGTCGCGCTGTGGTCGGCGGCGGAGGATGCGGGCTATGCGCTGAACACCACTCTCAACCGGAGTGCCACAATCGGACGGACCGAAACGGTGCTGGCGCGCGCGCCTGCCGGGCGGTGGGATCGCGGCGCGGGGTTGCGGGTGCGGCTGAGCTCGGGGCATCTGATTTCGGCCGGGCCGCGCGGGGTGCTGGGCGGGGCCAATGCCATGGCCATCGGTGATCCGGACAGCGGCATCTGGGAGGTGTTTCAGTTCACCGAAGCGCAGCTTGTGGCGCCGATGACCTACGAGCTGCGGATGCGGCTGCGCGGGCAGGCGGGCACCGACGGCGTGATGCCCGGTGAATGGCCCATCGGCAGCCAGATCGTTCTGCTGGACGGGGCGCTGGCGCAGATCGACCTGCCGCCCAGCCTGCGCGGGCTGGAGCGGCACTACCGGATTGGTGTCGCCGCACGGGGGTATGACCATCCGACGGTCACGCATCGGGTGGCGGCTTTCACGGGTGTGGGCCTGCGTCCCTATGCGCCCTGTCACCTGAAGCAGCAGCGGCAGGCGGGGGATCTGGCGTTCACCTGGGTGCGCCGCAGCCGGATCGACGGGGACAGCTGGCAGGTCGCCGACGTGCCCATGGGGGAGGAGCGCGAGGATTACCTCGTGCAGCTCTGGCAAGGGGCGGTGCTTCTGCGTGAGGATCGTTGCTCGGCGCCCGGCTGGGTCTATACCGGCGCGATGCAATCTGCTGATGGCGCTACCGGCACGGTGCTGCTGCGTGTTGCGCAATTGTCCGCCAGTTTTGGTGCCGGACCCGCGGCAAGTCTGGAGGTTACGCTGTAGTGCGTGCGATTCTTCCCGGAGATCTGCATGCGGCCGCGCGGGCGCTGATGGCGCGGCCCCCTGCCGAATGGAGGCCGCTGGCCGACAGGCTGATTGCCGAAGCTCATATGGCACATCGCATCGTTAAACGCCTTGGCCGGATGCATCCGGGCCTTGGCGACGGCAGCCTGATGTCGCGGGCCATGCTGTGCCCCTTGCGGCACGAGGCCCACCCCTCGGATCGCCTGTTTCTAGCGGCACTGACCCTGACGCTGGGCCGCTTGCTGCGCTGGTATGATCGCATGGACGGGTGACGTCTGGAATGCGGAGGAAAATCGCCTATAATGCCGTTCGAGATCTGAATGATGGAGTTCCCGATGGCAGAGACCCGAGCAAAGCTCACCCCGGTTGATCCGGTGTGGTCGCGTGTCTGCGAAGAGGCGCTGGCGGCGGTCGCGGCAGAACCGCTTCTGGGCGGGCTGGTTCATTCCAGTCTGCTGCACCATCCGACGATGGAACGTGCGCTCGCCTATCGGTTTTCGCTGAAACTCGCCAGCGGCGAGATGAGTGAACAGCTGCTGCGCGAGATCGCGGATACCGCCTATGCCGCCGATCCGGCGCTGGGGCAGGCGGCGCGGGCCGATCTGGTAGCGGTGTTCGACCGTGACCCCGCCTGCCATCGCTATTTGCAGCCCATGCTGTTCTTCAAGGGCTATCAGGCGGTGCAGGCCTATCGCGTGGGCCATTGGCTCTGGGGGCAGGGCCGGGCAGACATGGCCTATTTTGTGCAGATGCGGGTGTCCGAGGTCTTTGGCGTCGACATTCATCCCGCAGCCCGCATCGGGCGCGGCATCATGATCGACCACGCCCATTCCATCGTGATCGGTGAAACGGCAGTGGTGGGCGACAACGTATCCATGCTGCATTCCGTGACGCTGGGCGGGACGGGCAAGGAAGACGGCGACCGTCATCCCAAGATCGGCGACGGCGTGCTGATCGGGGCGGGAGCCAAGGTGCTGGGCAATATCAGCATCGGCCATTGCTCGCGCATCGCGGCGGGGTCGGTGGTGTTGCAGGACGTGCCGCCCTGCACGACCGTCGCAGGCGTTCCGGCCAAAGTGGTGGGGGAAGCGGGGTGTTCGCAGCCCGCCGTCAGCATGAACCAGATCCTGAAGGACTGCGACTGCTGAACCAGGTCGCAAGCGGAAACGAAAAGGCCCCGGATCGCTCCGGGGCCTTTTGCATTGCGGTGCTGGCTGTCAGGCCAGCATCATCATCGGGTTTTCGAGGTTCTCGATCAGCGCCTTGAGGAACTCGGCCCCCAGCGCGCCGTCGATCACGCGGTGATCCACCGAAAGCGTCATCGACATCATGGTGGCCACCACGATCTCTCCCGCCTTGTTGACCACCGGCTTCTTCACGCCCGCGCCGACCGCGAGGATCGAGCCATGCGGCGGGTTGATCACGGCGTCGAAATTCTCGACCCCCATCATCCCGAGGTTGGAAATCGCGAAGCTGCCACCCTGATATTCATGCGGGGCCAGCTTCTTCGATTTCGCCCGCGCCGCCAGATCCTTCATCTCGGCCGAAAGGGCCGACAGCGATTTCTTGTCGGCATCCTTCAGAACCGGGGTGAACAGACCGCCGTCGATGGCCACGGCCACCGCCACATCCGAGGGCTTCATCTTCAGGATGCGGTCGCCCGCCCAGACCGCATTGCAATCCGGCACCTTTTGCAGCGCCAGCGCCGAGGCCTTGATGATGAAGTCATTGACGCTGAGCTTTACCCCGCGTCCTTCCAGCGACTTGTTCAACTGCTCGCGGAAAGCCATCAGCGTATCAAGCTGCACTTCGCGGCGCAGGTAGAAATGCGGGATGGTCTGCTTGGCTTCGGTCAGACGTGCGGCGATGGTGCGGCGCATCCCGTCCAGCGGCACTTCCTCGTAGGCGCGATCTGCATAAAGCTTCTTCACCGCATCCGCCGAAGGCGCTGCCGGCGCAGCAGCCGGGGCCGGGGCCGCCG